>JAPKFF010000056.1:0-14562 GCA_028821715.1 Dehalococcoidia bacterium | reverse complement strand
ACAAAACAACACAAAGAAAGCCCTGTCCATAGATCAGCGAAAACTATGCCATTCGAAGAATTCGACCCGCTCGACCGTGAGATAATGAACACGATTCAAGCAGCCTTTCCATTGGTTGCCGAACCGTACAAAGCGATCGCACAAAGCCTCGACACAACCGAGAAAGACGTCATCGAGCGTATCGGCGTGCTTCGACATAAGAATGTCGTTCGTCAGATCGGTGCAATCTTCGACACGCGTAAGCTCAAGTATCAGTCGATGCTTGTTGCAATGCAGTTCCCTGCAGACAAGCTCGATAAGGCAGCGCGTTTTCTCAACCGTCACCCTGGAATTAGCCACAACTACGAACGAGACGGCCACTTCAATCTCTGGTTCACAATCGCAGTTCCGCCCGAGCGTTCTCTCGAAGGCGATATCGAAATGCTCGCCAAGCTCACTGGCGCCACAACTACCCGGCTTCTCCCAACGATAAAATTTTTCAAAATCGGTGTAAACTTCGACATGGTCAAGGGTAAATCCAGCGCCACCGAAGGCTACCGACCCGACGATCAAGGAACGACAAGCACATCTTCGCCAGATGTTACTCAGGACATCATCGACTACGTGAAAGTGATGCAAGAAGATCTTGCGCCCGTCTCACGTCCGTTCGATGCAATGGCCGAAAAACTCGGCATGACCGTCGATGAAATGTTCACGCGAGCCAACGAACTAGTCGAGCAGAAGCTAATGCGCCGATACAGTGCAGTGCTACACCATCGACGCGCCGGCTTCTCATCAAACGCAATGATCGTCTGGAAAGTTCCAGAGGAGCGTTCCGAAGAAATCGGCACTATCATGGCTAAGCACCCAGCAGTAACCCACTGCTACCAGCGACCAATCTACGATGACTGGCCATACTCGCACTTTACGATGGTTCACGGAACATCGGCAGAAGAATGTGAACGCTTCGGTAATGAGATAGCCGAAGCAACGGGCATGGACGAGCGATCACTCGTTTACAGCCTTCGTGAATTTAAAAAGACTCGAGTTCGATACTTCGTAGAAGATGAATTCGTAGTTGAAAAGCTTCAGCCAATCAGCTGATCTCAGCCTAAACATCCGCTCGAATCCACGCACCTAGCCAAAACAGATCTGGAGAACACTGTGCCGCGCTATTACGGAATGTACCTCGACGTGAAAGAACGCCTAGGAATTGTCTTTGGTGGCGATGCCCACGAAGGCGAACGCAAAGTTAACTACCTGCTCGAATGCGGAGCGACTGTAAAGTTGTTCAGCCCCGACGACGAAATCTCGGACAAACTTCGTGCCCAGGCCGACGCCGGTGAGATCGAATGGATCAACCGAAAATACCAAGCTGGTGATCTCGCCGGTGCATGGATCGTTATCGTCGCCGACACATCGTCGATGGAAACTAACGAAGCAGTTTCAAAAGAAGCAACCGAGCGAAATATTTTGTTAAACGTGATGGACGTCACGCCCCTATGCACTTGGATAGCGCCCGCTTTGATTCATCGAAACGACATCACACTAGCCGTTTCTACCGCAGGAACAAGCCCTGCATTAGCAAGAAGATTACGCGAAGAAATCACATCCGATTCATGTCAATGTATGAGATGGGCTAATGTGGGCCCTATTTTGACGGATGTTAGAAAAACTACACGAAGTCAGAAAATTGTCTGTTGCCCTGAAAAATGGCAGTGGTTCATGACACCCGACTGGTTGGACAAAGCAGACAAGTTAGACCCTAAACAAGCTAAGGCGGATCTAATAGAGGGGATCACAAGTGTTGCTTGTGTTTCATGTACTCCATATGGTTCATGTCAAAGGATAGAAACACCACTACCCAAGAATTAAAATGCGCCAAGCGAAGTTAAAATTTTGATTAAAATCGGAACACGCGGAAGCGAGCTGGCTCTTACGCAGACCAGCCACGTGGTCGAGGCACTCAAGGAAGCAAATCCTGAGGTTGAATTCGAAATCGTCGTAATCAAAACGACCGGCGATATCGACCAGCGTCAGAATCTTTCTGAACTGGGCGTTGGTGTATTCGTTCGCGAATTGGAAGCCGCACTACTCGACAACCGAGTCGACCTAGTGGTACACAGCCTTAAAGACATGCCATCGTCGCTGCCGCCAGAGTTCACTCTGGCTGGCGTGCCTTGTCGTGAAGACCCACGTGACGCTTTCATTAGTCGAAATGGCGAAACGCTGGAAGAAATTCCCGCCGGATCCCGCATCGCTACCGGAAGCGTACGACGTCAGGCTCTAGTGAAAAACATACGCCCAGATCTAGTCGTCGAATCAGTCCGAGGAAACGTTCCAACCCGGCTCGGCAAACTCGATCTGGCAGACGGTCCAGACGCCGTAATCCTGGCTACAGCCGGACTGAAACGACTCGGTCTTCACGAACGAATTACCCAGCACCTTTCGTGCTCTAATTTCGTACCCGCTGTCGGACAAGGCGCACTCGCTCTTGAAACTCGCGCAAGTGACGCAACAACCGCAGCTATCGCCGCGAAGATCAATCACGAAGCCACACTACTCGAAGTAACTGCCGAACGAGCCTTCTTGGACGAAATCGGCGGCGGCTGCTCCGCATCAGTCTCAGCACACGCAAAAATCCGAGGCGAACGACTCGAATTTTCAGCTTTTGCATCAACGCCCGATGGCACGCAGGTCATACGCGAAAGCCTCGTCGACGAAGCTTCAAACGCCGAAGAGGTAGGGAAGAAAATGGGACAACTATTTGTAGAACGTGGTGCAAGACAGCTCGTAACAGAAAATTCTAACTAAATCATGTCAGACACCATCCAAAACGAAGGCGTCAACACCCCGGTCGGAAAAGTACTGCTCGTCGGAGCAGGACCCGGCGACCCCGGTCTGATTACCGTCAAAGGACTGGAAAGTCTGCGGACAGCCGATGCAGTCGTATTTGATCGACTCGCATCTCCAAAACTTCTAGCTCAGGCACGTCCTGACGCAGAACTTTACGACGCCGGAAAAGGTCGAGACGACCACCGAATGACGCAGTCCGAAACCAACGAACTCCTCGTTGAACTAGGTCTACGCGGACTAAACGTTTGCCGACTTAAAGGCGGCGATCCGTTCGTATTTGGTCGTGGTGGCGAAGAAGCACTTGAACTTACAGCCGCAGGCGTTCCGTGGGAAGTAGTCCCCGGAATTTCGTCGACCATCGCAGCCCCTGCCTACGCAGGAATTCCTGTGACTCAGCGCGGAATGTCCACCTCACTAACGATCGTCACCGGAAGCGAAGACCCAAACAAACCCGACTCAACAATCAATTGGGATGCCCTCGCAGGTCTCTCTGGAACTCTTGTATTTGTAATGGGCTGGAAGGGCATGAACAACATAGTCACTGCCCTAACCTCCAGAGGCGTTCCGACCGAGCGACCTGCTGCACTCGTTCAGTGGGGCACAACCCCCAAGCAACGAGTAGTCACCGGGCCTATCGGCGAAATCGTTGCACGAGGCGTCGAAGCAGGAATTGGAGCACCGGTTTCTCTGGTTATCGGTGAAGTTGCTGGTCTCCGTGATGCAATGGCGTGGTTCGACACTCGCCCCCTGTTCGGCAAACGGGTCCTCGTCACTCGAGCACGATCGCAAGCAAGCAAGCTCGTGAAACAGCTCGAAGATCTCGGTGCAGAAGTACTCGAATACCCAACCATAGAAATAGTTCCAGTCAGAGATCCAGAACCACTCGACGAAGCACTCCGAAACGTATCTAAGTACGACTGGATGATGTTCACCAGTGCAAACGCAGTACGCGGAATCGCTGATCGTATGAAATCTCTTGGCATCGACTCACGAGCACTCGCCCATCTCAAATTCGGCGTCAACGGCCCATCGACAGCAAGAGCACTGGCCGGAATCGGCATCAACGCCGACGCCATTCCCGATCAATACCTCGCCAGCGCCATGGTCGAACTACTGAAGACCGACGGCATCACGCCAAAAAACGTCTTGTTCCCACGTTCCGAGATCGGACGAGAAACCCTCGCCAGTGGTCTACGCGAACTCGGATCAAACGTCGACGAAATAGTCGCCTACTCAACTGAGTCGCCAAACGACAGCGGTGATCTAGCCCGAGCCGCCTACGAAGAAGGCATCGACTTCACCACGTTCACCAGTTCATCGACCTTACGCAACCTAGTCGACTTACTCGGCGGCAGTCCAGATCTCATCAACACCAGCAAGACCGTAATTATCGGACCAATCACCGCGGAGACCGCCAAAGAGCTCAACGTCAACAACGATATCGAAGCCGAAGAGCAGTCGATACCCGGAATCGTGAAAGCGATACTGACGCATGGTACAGCACCTGAGAATCAGGGATAATAGCTACATGACCAGCGACCAATACCCTCACCTCCGACGCCTACGACGCAACCACACACTACGCGACATGCTCAATGAAAACCGACTGTCAGCTTCGGAACTCATCTACCCACTTTTCGTCGTAAACGGCTCAGGCGTGCGCACGCCTATCGAACCAATGCCCGGAATCGACCAGATGTCGGTAGACATCGCAGTAGAAGAAACTTTACGAGCAGTCGAAGCCGGAGTGAAATCTGTTCTGCTGTTCGGAATTCCCGACGATAAAGACTCCACAGGATCCGGTGCAGCATCGAGCGACGAAGCCGTGCAACAAGCCGTCACTGCGATCAAAAAAGCATCACCAGACACATATGTAATCACCGATGTTTGCCTCTGCGAATACACCGATCACGGTCACTGCGGAATCGTTAATGGGAACGATATCGACAACGATGCAACACTCCCGCTCCTCGCTCAGGCTGCTGTTTCTCATGCTCAAGCGGGAGCCGACATGGTCGCTCCTTCCGCAATGATGGACGGACAGGTAGCAGCGATTCGTACAGGACTCAACGAAGCCGATTTCTCCGATATTCCAGTAATGGGCTACTCTGCAAAATACGCTTCAGCGTTCTACGGCCCATTCAGGATTGCCGCCGATTCCGCACCGCAGTTTGGCGACCGACGGGCCTACCAAATGGCGCCGAATCAGGGTCGAGAGGCGATGCGAGAAGTCGAAGCCGATCTCGAAGAAGGCGCCGACATCATCATGGTGAAACCCGCCCTCGCCTACCTCGATGTAATCAAAGAAGCCTCGATGCGATTCGACACCCCACTCGCCGCTTACAACGTTAGCGGTGAATATTCGATGATTGCCGCAGCGGGCCAAGCAGGCTGGATCGACAGAGAACGTGCCATGATGGAAGTACTGACTTCGATCAAACGCGCCGGTGCCGATCTCATCATCACTTACAGCGCAATCGAAGCGGCAGAATTCATCTCCCGAGGATGATTCCGCCCGTGTTAGAAAAACACCTACAACCGATTTTTCCAAATGAGATTTAGACTATTATGGACTATCCAGTACTTTACTCGATAACTAAATCGCTACAGCATAGATTCGCAGTCCAAATTCCTGCGACAAAAAGGGATCAATAATGAACGAGTTTATTTCTGGAAACAACCTTCGAGGGTTGTTCGCAGAATTCTTAGCCACATTCACGTACGTATTTATGGGCATCGGCGCTGTTGGAGCAGCCGTTGGGGCAGGCCTCTCGCTCATCACTCCATTGGACACCGCTGGGCTGATCATAGTCGCGCTCGGACACGGTGTTGGACTATTTGTTGGTATTGTCGTAATCGGGCGAATCACTGGCGCCCACCTGAACCCCGCCGTAACAATCGCTGCGATCGTTTCGGGAAACATAGGCATTAATCGCGGCTTCACCTACATCGTCGGTCAACTTGCCGGCGCCACGTTCGCTGCGTACCTAATCGATGAGTTCGTCTACGGCATCGACAAACTAGGTGCACACGGGCTCAGCGTTAGCTCTGCCAATGGACTCGTGATCGAGGTAATCCTTTCGTTCTTCCTCGTATTCACAATATTTGCAACTGTAATCGACAAGCGCGGAAACGCCGCATGGGCTCCGCTCGCTATCGCACTGGTCGTATTCGTCGACCACCTCATCGCTGTCCCTCTAACCGGCGCCTCGATGAACCCAGCTCGAAGCTTCGGGCCTGCGCTCGTACATGGCTACTGGATTGAGCACTGGATTTACTGGGCAGGACCGATCATCGGTGCGATTGGCGCAGCAGTAACCTACGTGGTGATATTCGGCGACAAGTCTGATCAGGCCAAGCTCGGATCGATTCGATTCGGGACTGATTAGTCAGTTATTCTAGTACGAAATCTAGAACAGGAAGTACTACTTGGTAGTACTTCCTGTTTTTCGTTTAACTACCTTGTAAATGCGCCCGCGTAGACTAGACCTAGATACGACGCCGAACTTGCGGCTATCGGTAGAAGCCTGACGATTATCGCCCAAGACCACATACTCATCATCTCGTGGCCACCACGAGAAATTGTCTCTCGCTGCATCAGGACAATAGGCGAAAGAATCGGCGACTGCCAGATCGTCCACATACAAATCGCCTTGCCGAATCGCCACCTCTTCGCCTGGCAGCCCAACGATTCTTTTTAGAATCCAATGCCCAGATGATCCTGGTTCTTCCAGTCGGACCACATCGAACCGTCGGGGTTCTCGTCGACGAAAGCCAGCACGCGCTGAAACCACCCAACTGCCATCGCCTATAGCAGGCTCCATGCTCTCTCCGTTAACTTTAACCAATTGAACTGAAAGCAACTCAATTAGTAGGTTTATTAGGTAATTCAACTGAGAATATCGGTTCTACGTGTTAGATTTGTCTGGCATATCGACAGCGGAAACTTTGGCACGACTTGTGGCAGCTTGTATTTTCCGCCAGAGTTGCACAATTAGCAGTGCTTTTTTCGAGGAGAAAACTTATGTTCCGAACAATTTCAAGAATTGCCGACCGGCTACTCCCCGTCGGTTCAGCCGATGCACACTGTGACATCCCTTGCGGCATTTACGACCCAGGTGACGCCATTCAGGCAGCACAGACAGTAATTCGGATGACCGAACTGATCGAAGCGATGGGTGTACCGACGAACGTTCAAGATCACAACTCGTTCAACCGATACGTTGCTGTCAAAGAAGAGCACGCAACCAAGGCCAAGAACGACATCGTGATTATCTGGACTGACTACTTCAAGCCAGAACATCTTGCAGCACACCCTAACCTTCACACCAAGGTATGGGAAGCTTGCAAGCTAGGTTCGCAGGTAAAGCAACACGTCGACATGGAAGCAGCAGTTGCCTTCAAAGCAGCTATTGAAGAAATCGGCGCAGCATTCACAGAAACCAAGAAGTAACTCCGTTTAGATCCTATCGTGCATTCGCACTTAGGATCTAAAGTATTTGGAACAAAAGAAAAGGGTCGAGCGCAATGCTCGACCCTTTTTGGTTAACGTATTACCCGTCTACTTACAAAGCAAATGACTACTGATTAACAGGTTGTGATGAATTCCCAGAACTCGTCGAATCGTTCTCCCCGGTTTTTCATGACAGAAGCCGGGCCATGGATCGCAGGCGGCTTTAGCCAATTTCTCACCAACGCAAACTCCGTAAAAAAGTAGACAACTTATTTATCAACCCAGATTTTCATTTGATGCTATTAGGTCAACATTTAAACAACAACTAGAGATGCCCTCACAGAAATGCGAAGGAATCTCTAGTTCATTAGCAGTTTGGTGGAGCTTGAGGGACTCGGACCCTCTACCTCCTACTTGCAAAAGAAATGTTCAGGATGCCGTATTGAATCGACGCCATCATAGTGGACGTCAATATCTGCGTTGAAAATTCGGATAACCAAAAAGATCCAACCGCCAGTACCCTAGACGCCTTCGAGAATCGAATTGAGCGTTTCGCTCGGGCACATCGCAGCGGTCAGCAGATCGACATCGCCCCTGTAGTAACCACCTAGATCCTTCACCAAGCCCTGCGACGCATCAAGCTCAGCGATGATCTTCTCTTCATTCTCGACCATCGTCGACGCAACGACACCGAAACGCTTTGCTATATCAGCGTCGTCTGACTGCAAAGCAAGCGCCTGCGCCCAATATAAAGTCAGGTAGAACGTTGCACCACGGTTGTCGAGTTCACCAACCTTTCGTAAGGGAAGTCGACCGTTCTGCAGATATTGACCCGTAGCAGCATCCAGAGCATCTCCAAGTACGCCGGCACCCACATTTTCGAACTGGTCGCCCAAGTGTTGCAGAGACGCTGCTAGAGCCATGTACTCACCAAGTGAATCCCACCGGAGGTGTCCCTCTTCTTGAAATTGCTGAACATGCTTCGGTGCTGAACCCCCAGCACCGGTTTCGAACAAGCCACCGCCGTTCAAAAGAGGCACTACAGAAAGCATTCGAGCGCTGGTCCCAATTTCAAGAATTGGGAACAAGTCGGTTAGATAATCTCTCAGCACGTTTCCGGTTACCGAAATCGTATCATCGCCCTTTCGAATTCGGTCGAGAGATAGCTGCATTGCGTCTTCAGGCGATAGAATTTGAATATCGAGTCCGTCGGTGTTTTCATCTACAAGATATTTTTCGACCTTGGCGATAACTTCGGCATCATGTCCGCGTGTGCTGTCGAGCCAGAAGATGACCGTCACCCCTGTTGCACGACCTCGACGAACCGCGAGTTTGACCCAGTCTCTAACAGCAATATCTTTAGTCTGGCAAGCACGCCAGATGTCGCCCTGCTCAACCTCATGAGACAGAAGCACTGCACCCGAGACATCAACGATTCGGACGATTCCAGCAGAAGCCATTTCAAACGTCTTGTCGTGGGAACCGTATTCTTCGGCCTTCTGGGCCATGAGCCCAACGTTCGGGACACTGCCCATAATTGCAGGATCGAGCTTGCCATGAGTCTGACAATCCCTAACGGTCACATCGTAAATACCTGCGTACGTGGAATCTGGAATGACCGCTTTCACGTCTTGCAGTTCGTTGTCTGCATTCCACATTTTGCCTGAATCTCGAATCATCGGAGGCATGGAAGCATCGATGATCACATCACTCGGCACGTGCAAGTTTGTGATTCCCTTGCCCGAATCGACCATTGCAATACCTGGGCCGTTGGCAAAGTCGTGTTCGAGATCAGAAAGAATCGTGCCTTCGGGATCTCGAAGCAGGCCTGAAAGTTTGTTCAATACATCACCAAGACCGTTGTTAGGGTTGGCTCCGAGTTCGATAATTTCAGGCTCGTGATTGGCGAACAGAGTTGAGAAATATGTACGCACACCGTGACCGAAAATGATCGGATCAGAAACCTTCATCATGGTCGCTTTGAGGTGAAGCGAGTAGAGCACGTTCTGCTCTTTAGCATCTTTGACCTGCTCTCTGAAAAAATTCAACAGTGATTGCTTGCTCATGAACGTAGCGTCGAGCACTTCGTCCGCCAGCAATGGCAATGATTCCATCAAGGTCGTCACCCTGCCGCTCTTGGAAATATGTTCGATTGTCGCAGTAGTTTCGGCAGCAATTGTGATCGACTTTTCGTTGTGGAAGAAGTCGCCGTCCGACATAGTCGCAACGTGGGTCTTCGAGTCACCTCGCCATTCGCTTGCGCGAGGCGGATTTGCCTGAGCGAAGTCCTTTACTGCCTTCGGAGCACGTCGATCTGAATTTCCCTGTCGAAGCACAGGGTTCACTGCACTTCCCATTGCCTTGCCGTATCGCGCTTTGGCGTCACGTTCAGCGTCGGTACCGGGATCGTCCGGGTAATCAGGAATTACGAATCCAAGGGTCTGCAGTTCAGCGATACATGCCTTCATTTGCGGCGTCGAAGCTGAAATATTTGGGAGCTTGATGATGTTCGCTTCAGGAAGTTCAACCAATCGACCCAAATATGCTAGATCGTCTTCTACTGCATTGTTACCCAGCACATCAGGGAACTGCGCCAAAACCCTTGCTGCTAGCGATATGTCACGGGTTTCAATCTCTACTCCGGCGGTCTGCACAAACGCACGAATTACTTTGAGGAATGCATAAGTCGCAAGTGCAGGTGCTTCGTCGGTCCACGTGTAGATAATTGAAGGTGATTTGGTCATGATAGGGGATATTGAAACTGCCGTGCGACGGCGTGGATTTGTGAGTCAAACAGCGTTCAAGTATATGACTTAATAAGACGTCTCACGAGTCCGATGGGCAGAGTTGACCTGAGAACGTAATCTACCCGCCAAAAAATCCAATATCGTCGGATATGTAGTCTTCACGAACAGGCGACCAGATATCGAGCGCAACGCACCCGGTCTCTGTCGCAACCACTCGATGTGAAACATCGCCTGGAATGACGTAGTGATCACCAGTTTCCAACAACTGCTTCGAGTCCCCGACGTAGAACCACGCTGCCCCCGATAGCACCCTGCCGCACTGTTCGTGCGGGTGTGAATGCTTAGGAACTTCAGTGTCGGCAGCAATGTCGATAATGCCCATCATGATCTTCTCTCCCCACATTAGCCGGGCGTAAACACCGGGAAGAAGCTCCCGCTTCTCAACATCATTCTCACTATAGAAGTACTTTTCTGGAAGCATTTCGTTACCTCATCGACTCTACGAAGACCTATCCGTGTGATCCAGTCTTCCGACTAATAGCAGCCTCGGCAACCGGACTAATCACCTGGTCTATATCAATATTCAACAACGCAGGACCATTGTGATCGAACGCACGCTTCATAGCACTTTCGAGGTCTTCAGCCTTCGTGATGTGCTCACCGTAAGCGCCAAGACCCTGGGCCATGATGTCGTAACGAGTCGGCAGCAAATCGGTCCAAACAGGTCGACCGTACAGACCCTTCTGAATCTGCCAATCGATGCCCCAGATAGAGTTATTACCAACCATCATCTTAACCGGCAGGTTGTGCCGGACCATCGTATCGATCTCCATGCCATTAAACCCAAGCGATCCGTCACCATTCACCAGAACCGTCTTGCTGTGTGGAAGGGCAACCTGAGCGCCTAGTGCGTAAGGCAAAGCGACACCGATCATGCCGAAGCTCGACACGTTATGAAATCGATACGGATCATCACGCTTGATCGAAGCCCGCAAAAAGTGGCAATAGTCGCCGCCATCGAACGTCACATGAGTATCATCATCGATAAATTTTTGAAGTGTGTTCGAAATGTGCATCGGGTGCATCGGATTCTCGGCCTTGCCAAGCTCGGATAAGCTTTCATGCCACTCATCGAATGCCGTTCGCAGTCGTGTTACCCACTCGGTTCGTTCTGTCCAAGTTCGCTTTTCAGCTGCATCTGCCATTTGAGTAACGACGGGGCCAACATCACCAACGATTCCTACAGCAGCAGTTCGAGCGCGAGCCACCTGAGCCGGTGAAGGATCGACAACGATAAACTTCACATCCGCGGCAAACGGTGGGTTTCCGCCAAATCCGTTCGTGTAGTCGAGCTTCTTCCCGAGCAGCACCACCACGTCAGCATCCCCAACGTTCTTCACAGTCAGGTTCAGCGGCTGGTACCCGAGTCCCACAGAATACTCGTGCGAATCTGGAATCAACGCTCTCGCAGAATCTTCTGAGAAGAACGGAATACGCAACGTCTCGACAAGTCGTTGAACTTCGGCAGGCAAAACCGTAGCCCCGGCTGATGACCCAGCAAAAATGACGGGCCGCTCTGCCGAATTTATAACATCAAGTGCACGTTCGATCTGGGCAGGATCACCAAGAACATTTACGGGAGTTCCGTACTCGTTCGGTTCGTATCGGGCTGTTTCAGCATCGTCGACTTCCGCCATCTGGAAATCGTGCGGAATCGTCAGATGGACTGGCCCCTGCCGACCACTCAAAGCGGTTCTAAACGCCAGCGCAACATATTCGGGAATTCGGGCAGCAGTAGGCACATCCCAGGCGCCCTTGGTGATATGTCGTGCAGCACCGATCTGATCGAACTCTTGCATCGCACCACGGCCCATGTTTGCAGATTCGGCAGAGCCCGCGATGTTGATCAGCGGAGCCTCGGAGTGCATGGCATTAGCGAGCGCAGGCAAAGCATTGGCGTGACCAGGGGTGGTCGAAAGCATAACTCCACCCTTTTTAAGAATCCTTGAATAGGAATCAGCCGCGTGGGCAGCACCTGACTCGTGTCGGAAATCGACCATCCGCAACGGTGCGTCGAACATCGTGTCGAGCATGTGCAGAATATGATCGCCTGCGATACCAAAGACGGTATCAACGCCTTCAGATCGTAGTGCGCGAATTAAAAGATCACTACCGGTAGTCTTAGCCATATTTCTCGAGTGTTTTCGTTTCTTGAGGGCAGGTCATCGTTTGCCACGCGGAGCCGCTATCACATAGCTGATAGCCGGTTGAATCCAGAAGTCACAAACAGTTAAAAAGATTAGCACCAGATCGAACGGTTTGTGGTGTAACTAATCGTCCGACGGAACCAACAAATCCATTAGCTCGTCGACAGACAACGACTCGAGTGCCTGTTGATCTGTGAATAGCCCTACCAACCTCTCAACTGTGGGAGTGTCTAACTGGGTCGCCACATTGGAACGGAACTTGTTGAGCAATAGCGGCTTGGAGTCATCACGACGGCGACGATGACCAATTGGATATTCGACCACCACGTTTTCTGTCGTCGATCCATCCTTGAACCGAACTTGCACGGCATTGGCGATAGAACGCTTGTCAGAATCTAGATACTCATCAGTAAATCGCTGGTCGTGCTTCATCACCATCTTGTCACGCAGTTGATCTACCCGTGGATCTACCGCCATTTCGTCCTCGTAGTCCTCAGCGGTAAGCGATCCCTTCAACAACCCAATCGCGGTCATGTACTGAATACAATGATCCCGGTCCGCAGGATTATTCAGAGACCCAGTCTTGTCGATAATACGAAGAGCAGATTCTTGCGTCGTGATCACTATTTCTTCAATATCGTCCAGACGGGAAGCAATATCCGAATGAAGTTCAAAAGCAGCTTCGACCGCCGTCTGGGCATGGAATTCAGCCGGGAACGAGACTTTGAACAGAATGTTCTCCATCACGTACGCATCGAGATCGCGTTCGAGCGTGATCTCCTGCCCCTTAAACCAAACATCTTGAAATCCCCAACCGGGAGCTGTTAGCGCCGACGGATAACCCATCTCACCGCTCATAGCGTTCAAGCTAAATCGAATCGCCCTACCAAGCGCATCGCCAGCAGCCCACGACTTGCGTGAGCCAGCGTTCGGTGCATGTCGATATGTCCGTAAAGTAGCATCGAGCCACGCGTTAGATACTGCGTTCTCAACCTGATTAACGTCGCCGCCCAACATCGCAGTAATCACGGCCGTAGAAGCAACCTTCACCAACAGCACGTGATCGATACCAACTCGATTAAATGAATTCTTAAGAGCCAAAACCCCTTGAATTTCATACGCCTTGACCGCGTATTCGAGAACCTCTAATACGGACATCGGACGCTTAGATTCCGACTTAGCAACTCGACTCAGATGGTCGGCCATAGTCAAAATCGCACCTAAATTATCTGACGGATGACCCCACTCAGCAGCAAGCCAAGTGTCGTTGAAATCGAGCCAACGGATTGCCGCTCCGGTATCGAACGCAGCTTTCACTGGGTCGAGTTGAAATCTTGTGCCCATCACCCGGGCACCGTTCGGAACAGTCGTCCCTTCAACCTCGGGACCCAGCAACTTCGTGCAAGCAGGGTAATCCATCGCAAGCAACGCACAGCCGATCGAATCCATCAGCGTGAGTCGAGCAGTATCGAGTGCAAGAGCCGACTCTGGCTTGTAGTTAACCGCATAGTCAGCTATCACGGCGATAACAGAATCGGTTTGTCGAACCTCTGCCACTATCCCCGCTCCTCGACAGTCACGTACGCTCTCGGCTCGGGGCCGGTGTAGTCGGATAATGGACGAATCAGCTTGTTGTCTGCCCGCTGCTCAATCACGTGAGCGATCCAACCTGATGTTCGGGCGATCACAAAGACCGGCGTGAACATTGCAGTCGGAATGCCGCACATGTGGTAGGCAGTCGCTGCGTAGAAATCCAGATTCGGGTGCATGCCTTTTTCTCGCATCATCACGGTTTCGATCTTTTCAGAAATGTCGAAGTAAGACGTATTTCCAGCCACTTCGGACAGTTCTTTTGCAAGCTGTTTTACAATTGGAGATCGAGGATCGCCGTTTTTGTAGACCCGGTGACCAAATCCCATCACAAGTCGTTTTGCTGCCAGCATGTGAGTCATCGATTTTTCAGCGTCTTGCGGTGAATCAAAAGATGAAACCAGTTTCATTGCAGCCTCATTGGCGCCGCCGTGAAGAGGACCTCGTAAAGCACCAATTGCACCGGCGATCGCCGAGTATGTATCACTCAATGTAGAGGTGATTACTCGCGCAGTAAACGTAGATGCATTGAACTCGTGCTCGGCGTACAAAATCAACGTCGTGTCGAGTGCTTTTCGCTTCAGCGGGTCTGCCGGTTTACCCGACATTAGACTGAGGAAGTGACCAGCGACGGTATCCTCGTCCGACGCCGTTTCGATTCGTTCATTGCGAGAATGAAATCGATACCAATACGCCAACATCGATCCGAAGCTGGCAGTAAGACGATCTC
>JAPKFF010000167.1:0-3088 GCA_028821715.1 Dehalococcoidia bacterium | reverse complement strand
AAACCCCACCGACGTCAACTGGCACGTTGTATGCCACACCATGAACGTAACCGTGCGAAACAAGTACTTCTTTCGCCCAAAACGGAAATCCCATTTCTTCGGCTTCTTTGATATCACGTACTCCACCATCGGTGATGACCCCTACACAGTCCAATCCAAGAGCTATGTTGCCCTGAATTTCGCCCCAGTAAGATCCAATCGTGTCTGGATAATCCAAATCGTGGAAGACGATCATCCTCGGTGAAGGGATATCCAAAATTGCCTGATAGTAATCACTACGCTCAAGGGCATTCGGAGATTTTTGTCGTGCGGAGATGACTCCGGTAACTGCGTAGCCGACAAATGTTTCGGTTACGGGCGATTGCGACTTGATTTCTGGTCGTAGAAATCCTTCAGTACGCGGCCGGATGTCCATCAACTCAAGTGCGTTGGCAATAGTTGGAGTGTCGATCTTCCTAAGCTGAGCAAGCAGCTCTTCAGACAGTGGGCCAGTCGTGGCACCCATAGTCAGGCTCCCTTGAAGGTTTAAAATATAAGGAACAAATGGTTTTGTTTCGGAAAGCATACTACCTGCGTAAGGTCTCTCTGAAGAACCAAGAACGCATCATTATTTGGATTTGGCTAAGAAAAAAAGCCTGTTGAATCAACTGATCTCATCTCGCTCAAAACCAAACGGTTATTTCACTGTATGTCCTAGTAAGTATTGGTTAGGTTCCGGCCAACTGTGTGGTGACTCTTAGCCAATGCTTAAGTAGCTTTCAGTCCTCGCTCAACACGTTTTGAGTTCTGCACCATCTACGTTGCCTTTCGCTGAGCAGACCGATTAAATCCGTTTTCACCGCTTGAATAGCTTGAAAAGATCGGATTTGATCTCGATCTACAGATAAAGGTTTTTGATGAAGCATTTGTCATCTTTTCGAACTGTTAGGAGTTATCGGTCTGTTACTACTATTGATGTTCGCCCAAACCGTGCTCCCAACATTAGGTATCGTCTCCCCTCCTCAGGTTCGTTATCCAGTTATACCCGGCGCGCAAATTCCTTATGATTGACTGAGTAAGAAACCTCACCGATTTCGAGCCATTGGTCTCAATCCAGTACAACTCAGTAGTTTCACGCCGAAATATGCCCACATTCAGCATCCCATGTTCATCAAAAATTCCTACACAGAGTTTTGTAGTAGTCCGCCGACAGGACTAGAATCGCCACACCTCGGACAACAAAGATTCGTGGTCAAGCCGGATCCCAATGTGGATTAACCGGGGTAAATACGGAGATTTTGAATGAACGGAACAGAGTTCATCGCCCAGATCCTCAAACAAGAGGGCGTAACAGAAATGACTTGCTTCCCTAGCAATGCATTGATCGAAGAAGCGTCGAAAGCAGGAATCAGACCTGTGATGTTCAGGCATGAGCGCGGCGCCGTCATGGCTGCCGACGGCTACAGCCGAATGCACAATGGCAATAAATTCGGTGTTGTTGCTATGCAGCACGCAGCAGGATCTGAAAACTCTATGGGTGGTCTGTCGCAGGCATTCGGCGACAATGTTCCAATCCTTGTACTGCCAGGCGGATACCCGCTCGAACAACGACACGTGCGCCCAAACTTCTCGGCAAGAGACAATTGGTCTGGTGTGACTAAGTCAGTTCAAACCATCGATACGCCATCACAGATCAAAGATGTGATGCGACGAGCGTTCCAGGCGCTCCGTAACGGTAACGGTGGTCCCGTAGTTGTCGAAATGACTCTCGATATTTGTGCAATGGAAGTACCTGCTGACGCTCTCGACTATAAGTCGCCGATTGCCAGCAAGTCAGTTCCGTCAAAGACCGATATTCAAGATGCCGTCAAGATGTTGCTCGCAGCCGATCGCCCTATGATCTGGGCAGGCAGCGGTGTTCTAATGTCTCAGGCTTCTCCTGAACTCACTGAGTTCGCAACACTTACCGACATTCCAGTGTTCACCACTATGGAAGGTAAGTCGGGATACGATGAGCGACTCCCGCTCGCGCTTGGCGCTGGTAGTGGCGCAACAACTGGTCCGGCGTACGAATGGATCACTGAGAGCGATGTAATCATCGGTATCGGTACAAGCCTTTCGAATAACAGCTACACACGCAAGGTTCCGGCTGGCAAGAAGATCATCCACAACACGATCAATAACGAAGACGTGAACAAGGGAACTCCGTCAGACATTGGTCTGATCGGTGACGCTAAGCTGACTCTTCAGGCACTGATAGAAGAGGTAAAGGCTCAGATCGGCGAGGGTGGACGTGACACGGGAGTTGCATCACACATCGCCGCTGTTAGAGAGAAGTGGATGGCTGAATGGTCACCAATTCTCAATTCCGATGAAGCTCCTCTGAACCCATACCGAGTAATCAACGAGATCAACAAGAACCTCGATCACGATAACAGTGTCGTAACACACGACGCTGGTGGGCCTCGTGACTGCATGGTTCCGTTCTACACAGCCACTTCTCCTAACAGCTACATCGGCTGGGGTAAAACGACTCACCTCGGTTTCGGTATCCCGCTAATGATCGGTGCGAAGCTCGCCGACCCTAGCAAGTTCTGCCTGAACTACATGGGAGACGGTGCATGGGGCATGTCGGGTACCGACACAGCTGCTGCAGCTCGAATGGGTCTGCCTATCACCACAGTTCTTCTAAACAACGGTGGCATGGCTACTTACCCAGGCGGGTTCCCTACTGCTCGTGAGCAGCACGACGTTTCCTTCATGGAAGGTGATTACGCAAAGATCACTGAAGGCATGGGCGGCGTTGGACTGCCTGTTTCGAAGCCAGAGGAACTAGGGCCTGCAATCATGAAAGCGCGCCAGTTGAATGATGAAGGTAAGACTGTGTTGATCGACGTGAAGTCGAACTACGAGTCACGCAAGTCCTTCTTCGGCAGGTAAGCCATCCAAATATTCGGTCTGGTCACATACGGAGTTGTATAAGTGGCCTATTCCCCGATTACGTAATAACTAAAAACACCGCCTGGGTGCATTTACTCAGACGGTGTTTTTAGTTAAGCCCGTTTGCCAAAACCTGCTTTTTCGAGTTGGCAGTGTGTTAGAGAGTATT
>JAPKFF010000166.1:0-3089 GCA_028821715.1 Dehalococcoidia bacterium | reverse complement strand
TATCAGATCACGCAGATCGTGAACCGCACCTCGGCCAACTTCAACGTCGATGCCCCCGGCGCTACTTCAGCAAACCTGAAAAACCTCGGACACACCGTCTGCGCCCGACCCATCTACCCACTAGAGTTGGATGCCATATTCACTCCAAAAACCGAAGTGTTCAGCCGGTACTAACCTGGCTCACCCGAAGCCCAATGCCCAAATCAAATGACAGCAGCAATCAAAATCAGAACGTGTCCGAACCAATAGACCAAAAAAGTCTAAGAAAATCGACACACAACGTGCTGCGTGAACGATTGCATGACGGCAAACCTACCATCGGTACACACCTGATGTCGGTTTGGCCGGCTATGGTCGAAATCATCGGCTACACGGGCATAATGGACTACATCGAGTTTTCGGGTGAAGACGCACCATACGACCTAGCCTCACTCGAAAACTTTGGCAGAGCCATCGACCTATTCGACCACATGACTTCGATGATGAAAATCGAGCAAGTTCCAAAAGAATGGCTGGCAAGCAGAGCCAACGGATCCGGCATACAGAATCTTCTATTTGCCGATACACGCACCGCCTATGATGCCCAAGGAGCTGTCGCAGCAGCGCGCCACGAAACTCCAGGCGTGAATGGAGTGGCAGGTGCGGGTTGGAAACGTGATGTTGGCTATGGAATCGGCGCCACGCTTGAAGAAGGAGTCAACCAGCGCCAACAAGGCGTTGTGGCTCTCATGATCGAAAAAGCCGAAGCAGTCGAAAATCTAGAAGCAATTCTGGCTGTCGACGGCGTCGACATGATCCAGTTTGGCCCATCGGACTACTCCGTAACTAAAGGGCTATACACCGATCCTGAACATGCTGAAATTCAGAAAGTTCAAAAACACGTCAACGAAACCGCCATCAAAATGGGTGTGCGACCTCGAGTGGAAATTTTCGACTTCGAAGAAGCCAAGCCGTATATGGATGCTGGCGTAATAGATTTTTGTATCGGATGGGACACACGCATCGTGTACGACTACTGCAAAGAGCAGGGCGAAGAACTGGCAAAACTGCTCGGAATGTAGACCCAGCCCGATAATTCAAGCCACACAACGCGACACGGCACTAGAAGCCCTACAGCACCAAAACCAACTGCACGTGCTCTTCCGGCTTCATCAGCCGCTCCATCGACACCTGCATCTCGTCCCAGCCAATAAAGCTCTCGTCAGTCACCATCGACTTTTCCGATAGCTGACCGCGCTCCATCAAATTAAGTACAGTCCGCCAGTCGACGGGCAACGATCCGTAAGCAGCCTTCATCTCAACCTCGCGCCCGATCCAATCGACAGTTCGAAGATCCACATCTTCCCAAGCCATCGAAACGACCAAAAGCTGCCCCTCACGACGAATCATCTCCATACCCTGCTGGAACGTAGGCCGAGCCGCAGCCGCATCAAACGCCACTGGCACACCCGGACCTCCCGATAGCTCAAGCACGCGCTCAACAACGTCTTCTTCCATAGGATTCAGAACCAGATCAGCTCCAAGTACCCGTGCCGATTCCGCCCTTGCCGATGCAGGTTCCGAAACATAAACAGCAGCCGCACCCGCCGCCTTCAGCACCTGCATGACCAGCAACCCAATCGGACCCGCCCCCAAAACGACTGCCTGATCGCCAATTTTAAATGCCGAAGTACGAACCGCATGAACAGCAATCGACGCCGGTTCAGCAAGCACCGCAAGCTCGTCGCTCACACCGTCTGGAATAAGGAGTGGGCGCCACTCGTCCATCGCCACATACTCGGCGAACCCACCGATACGAGTCGCCTCAAGACCAACCGTCCGAGCGCTATACCGCTCTCCTGAAAACAACGTAGAACCCGTTCCACCGGGCGGCTCACCACCACCACTAATCACCCGATCACCCTCGCTCAGCATCGTCACATCGCGACCCGTCTGCACGACTTCGCCGATGTACTCATGCCCCAATACCGACCCGTCGTTCGCCATTCCGTACTGAAAACGATGAACGTCCGATCCGCACAACGCCGAATACTTTATTTTGACCAGCACCTGATTCGAACCCGGCTCCGGAGTCGGAATATCCTCAACAACTATCTTCTGAGTCCCACGTATTACCGCAGCCTTCATCATCGATTCCTTACTAACAAACGTTTGTTTCGAATATCACTGGTAATCTAAACAACCTACCACCGGCTTCGTCAAAGCGGCACATTCAAGCACCACCGTAATGAAAATCTCCCGCAACTGTGCCACAATCCCGGCTGGCGGATTATCCAGCGGCAACGCTACACGGTCAAAGCGATCACTCGCCACCCGGTAGTAAACGCAATTACAGATAACTCATCAGACACAGCAAGCCGGTCACGAGGTGTGAAATTACTCGACTCGCAAACAAGGTCGCAATCGTCACTGGCGCAGGAACCCGCTCCGCCAACATCAGTGGCGTAGGTGTAGCAACGGCAAAACTCTTCGCATCTCACGGGGCGAAGGTGCTGATCGTTGATATGAACGAAGAAGCCGCCAACACCACGAAACAAATGATCAAGGAAGCAGGCGGTGAAGCATCTACGTTCATAGCCGATGTCGTTCAAGAGTCAGCATGCAAAGCCCTGGTCGAAGCGGCAGTAGAGCGTTACGGCAGGCTCGACATCCTCATGAACAGCGTCGGCATAGGCGGCCCTGGTGCAGCACCCGACGTAACCCAAGACTCATGGAACCGAGTAATGGATGTCGATCTCAAAAGCATGGTCTTCATCTCTAAATACGCCATCCCCGAAATGATAAAAACCGGCGGTGGTTCAATCATCAACGTCGCCTCGGTCGACGGTATACGCGCCGCAATGACCAAGAACGTTCCATATGCAGCAGCCAAAGGTGGAATGATCGCAGCGACCCGAGCAATGGCAGTGCATCACGGACGCGAAAACGTCCGAGTCAACTGCATTGCGCCAGGCATGATCTACACCTCTATGGTCGAACACGTCGACGATCAAAAACGCAAGATCCGACGCGACATTGCCCCTCTAGGTACCGAAGGTAAGGCGGAAGATATTGCGATGGCTGCAACATTCCTCGCCAGCGACGAATCA
>JAPKFF010000165.1:0-3105 GCA_028821715.1 Dehalococcoidia bacterium | reverse complement strand
GAGTATTCAGGTCTGAGAAGCATGAAGGCTACACGCACGTCGTGATGCCGATGTTCGTCCAATGGTGAGATAATTCTCAACCCTAAAATCAAGTTTCTTGAACATTATTCATCTCATGCAGCTTTTCAAGGGTCTGATGAATATCGGGCGGTAGCGGACCTGCCTGCGCAGCCACGATGCTCTCCTCGATTTCTCCGGGTGTGGATGCCCCCACCAGGATAGTCGAAGTCCTCGATTGGCTATCAAGAAACGAACTATCAATGCTGCGATCGAAATGCCGGTATCCTTGGCGAATTTGATGAGGCGCTCATCTGAGAATATGGCTCCAGTTTGCGCCAGAGGACCTTTGCGGGCCAATTGAAACGGAGAGGGTTCATTTGGTACGCCCAAATCCTGTTTGGCGAAGATCCCTCCTACGACATAGGCGATTCGCTGCTCACGAACGACCGGCTGCACCATCTGCGATGAACGGTGATTCAGTAGCGAATACTCTCCGGCCGACAAGCACATATCTAGCTCTACTCGGCGTAGGACATGAGCCAAAGCTGCAGATCGGTTGAAACTGAGACCTATGTAGCTGCACAGGCCTAGCCCTTTTGCTTCATTAAGCGCCCGAATAATGGCTGTGTTTGCGTAGGCATGCTCCTTGTCAAGGTCGAGAAGTTCCTCGTCATCCCGCGCGTCGGGTAGCCATGCCTTCGCCTTTTCCATGTCGTGACCCTGAAGTACATCGACCCTATCGCGTCGCAGGGCTCGCAGGTTGTCTTGTAACTGTGTGTGGCAGTCATCTAGCGTGCGATAGCCCAGTGGATTTGTCCCACCTACAGTCGTGTAGCTAACCAGTTTCGTTGCCAGTAGATGCGGTTTCTTGGTTCCTTCCAGCGCTTCACCCATGATTAGCTGTGACTGATCTCTCAACCCAACGGCCATCCGCACCAGCTTTACCGTAAGCGGGTGATGTATCGAAATAGGTGACACCCAGATTAAGCGCATGTTTGACGGTTGCTAATCCTTCTTCATAGGAGTGTTTATACAACCCCGCACCGCCGAGACCGATAACGCTGACTTTCTTACCCGTAAGTCCGAAGGAGCGCTGTTCGAGTGGGCTTGACATCCAATCTCCAATTAACTAACTCGTTAGTCATGTAGCGTATATAGCGTCAAAAATAGTATGAATTCCACATATTTAGAGCGCTGGAACTTTATGTTATCTATCCGATTCGAATACGTTCGCTGGCGTAGCGAATCGAGTCTTGGCGTTCACGACCCGCCATGAACAGTGCGATCGTGATTGGACCAAATCTGCCGGCAAACATTGTGATCGACAAAACGATCTGCGCACCTTCGTTCAGATGTGACGTAGCGCCTGCAGACCAGCCCACCGTACCGAACGCCGAAATGATCTCAAAGACGCCTGTACGGAAGTCTAGGCCCGGTTGAACGATGAACAGAGCAACCACCAGCACAAGGACTGCGGCTGCTGCGGTCGCTCCGACAGCCATAGCTCGGTGAATGTTGACGCGTGGAATCTCTCGTCCGAAGACTGTTGTTCGTTGTTTACCACTGAAAATTGCGAACGAGGCGATAATAATCACCATAAACGTGTTCACTTTGATTCCGCCCGCTGTTGATGCCGACGCACCGCCGACAAACATGAGTCCTTCAGTGACGGTTAGGTTCGCTGTATGTAGTTTGCTGTAATCGAGAGTGGTGAATCCCGCGGTTCGGTTGACTGTGTGGAACACACTCTGGGTGACTTTGCTTCGGGCAGATTCGTTTCCGATGGTATCGGCGTTGTTCCATTCAAGAGAAATGAACGAAACGAACCCAATAAGCAGCATTATTCCGATTCCGACCAATACGAGCTTCGTATCTAGCGTCAGATGTCGCCATCTCCGAATTCTGATTAAATAAGCGAGGGCGGAGTAGGATGCCGACAAAGTAAGCACGATAAGCCCAAATATGCGGAGCAACTGTAAATCTCGATTAAAGCCAATTGCCGTGATGAACACGCCGAGTCCGATAAGAGCGAGCGCACCAGTTCCGACGAGTACGTTCTTTGAACCGAGGGACCTGCGGTGCCAGCCACGAATTTCTACCACATTGCCCAACGTTGCGTAGCTAGTCGATCCGATAATAATCATCGCACCAATGATCAAGAGCGTTGGGATGTCTCTACCAAGTCCAATAAGACTAGCCCCTCCGACAAGTTCATCTGGCAGGATTTCGAATCCGGCATTGTTAAATGCTGATATCGAAGTGAACACGCTTTGCCACACGCCTTGGCTCAATGGTATGCCTTCCCAAATTGGTGCGACCAAATACCAACGGATGAATATGAATATTGCCCCGATAATCTGCACGATAATCGCCATCAGGATGATATTCCGCGCCAGCGTTGCGATAGTTCCCAGACGGTTATCGTCGAGGCCAGCTCCTACTACTAATCGGCCTTCAAGGCTTGAACGTCGACCCGTGATAAGAAGAAGAAATGCTGCACCGGTCATGAATCCTAGGCCGCCAATAAATATCAATCCTGCAATTACAAATTGGCCAAAACCGGTCCAGTGATCTCTGGTGTCGACTAGTGTTAATCCAGTTCCAGTCATGGCGGACACTGATGTGAAGAACGTCGTGATCAGCGAAATAAATTCAGCAGATCTATTTGAGATCGGCAACGAGAGCAGAATGGCACCGATGACTGCAACAGCGAAAAAGCTGTAGACAAGCATCATTGGAGAAGTTGGGCCTCGAACTGGCACTTCACGTCGTTCGACGTGCGCGTATACCGGCGACATTTCTGATTGCCGTGGTCTGCGTACGACTTTGTCGCCGGGTTTTGGTGCGAAAGGGTTCTGCAACTTAGGGGATGTGGTACTCGGCTATCAAGAGCGTTACTTCACGCTGTTAGGAATTGACACCTTCGACTATTAGAGGGTTTCCCGAGTAATTCGTCGTTGAAGATATCACCTGTCAAGCAAGTTTTTCTTCGTTAATGAGAATGAACTATTGAGGGAAATCGAGTACTGATCATAAAAAAACTGGATCCTCATGGTGAATTTCAAACCGAAATTGCAGAGCGATCTACACTGAATCCAACGAGTT
>JAPKFF010000055.1:0-14785 GCA_028821715.1 Dehalococcoidia bacterium | reverse complement strand
CAACGCCTTCTAGTGCAGCGAATTCGAGAATTTTATTGACGTCACGCAAGGTCGATTGCTGAGTCGGAGGCACGCTGCCCATACCTTGGTTTTGTAAATCACCCAGGTAGCTCGCTGTTGCACTATCTTGCCATGCCAGCATCAGAGCGACAATAACCCAAGCAGTGAGAGCCACGACGACCCATTTGATCTGCGTACTGTTTGATTCGTAGCTGTATGGCTCGTATCGTTTGGCTTTGGCACGATCCATTTCATTACGACCCGTGATGCGCCCCATAAGTCCGCCGCCACCGGCTACTGGCCTGCTGGAGTTACGCGTACGGCGACCAGACTTGTCTGAATCAGGCGCGTCATCACCAACGATCCGTCTATCCTTTGGCGGACGAGGGTCGTATTTTCCTGTTGGATCACCGGATTGCAATGCGTACTACTCTCAGACTGAACTTTCTGTTCAAACAGAAGACCTAACTATTCGGTCTCCCAATCTCGAACATCTACGAAGTGACCTTCGATGGCTGCTGCTGCTGCCATTTCAGGGCTTACAAGGTGTGTGCGACCGCCCTTACCCTGCCGGCCTTCAAAGTTTCGGTTAGATGTTGATGCACATCGTTCGCCTGGTACGAGAATGTCGGGGTTCATTCCCAGACACATCGAACAACCAGACTCACGCCACTCGAAGCCTGCGTCCTTGAAGATCTGATCGAGACCCTCTTTTTCGGCGAGCATTTTTGTCAGAGTCGAACCCGGCATGATCTGGGCCCGAACAGTCGAAGCGACTATGCGTCCCTTTACAATCTCAGAGGCAGAACGTAAATCTTCGATTCGTGCATTTGTGCATGAGCCAATAAACACTCGATCAATTTCGATATTTTCGATCTGCGTTCCACCTGTAAGCCCCATGTACTTGAGAGCGTGCTCTGCAGAAGAAACATCGGCCGGGTCTTCGAAATCATCAGGCGCAGGAACTTGGTCAGTGATCTTAGCGACCTGACCAGGGTTCGTGCCCCAACTAACGTGCGGCTCGAGAGTGTCGCAATCAATTTCAAGAAGTTCGTCGTATTCAGCGTCTTCGTCCGTGGCAAGTTCTCGCCATTCAGTAACTGCAGCATCGAATGCATCGCCCTTAGGAACGAACTTACGCCCATCCATCCAGTCGAACGTAGTATCGTCTGGAGCGATCAGGCCAGCTCTTGCACCACCCTCAATAGTCATATTACAGACGGTCATTCGTCCAGCCATGTCGAGTTTCTTGATGGCGTCGCCTGTGTACTCAACAACATACCCAGTCCAGCCGGCAGTTCCGACTGTGCCGATAGCAGCGAGAATCATGTCTTTGGCGGTTACGCCCTTTTTCAACTCGCCGTTGAAGCGAACTTCCATAGTCTTTGGCTTCACCTGTCGGAGAGTCTGAGTAGCAAGAACGTGCTCGACTTCAGATGTGCCGATACCGAACGCCAGCGAACCGAACGCACCATGAGTTGAAGTGTGCGAGTCGCCACAAACGATCGTCATTCCGGGTTGGGTATATCCCTGTTCAGGCCCAATGACGTGAACGATGCCCTGGGCTTCGGAATCGATGTCGTACAAAACGACACCAGTCTCTTCACAGTTCTTACGGAGAGTGTCGACCTGAATACGAGCGATAGGGTCTTTGATTACTTCGTTTCGTGTGTCGTCGGTAGGTAAATTGTGGTCGACCGTGGAGATCGTGAGATCGGGTCGACGAACCTTACGGTTGGTCAATCGCAGAGCTTCAAAAGCCTGCGGGGAGGTGACTTCGTGAACCAAATGAAGATCGATGTAAATAAGAGCTGGTTGGCCTTCAGGCTCGGCAACGATGTGCTGTTCCCAGATCTTCTCGAACATGGTCTTTGCCATGTGCACGTAACTCCCAATAACTAGACGACTTTTTGAGTCGATTGCCTACAATTAATCAAAGTAGACAGAAATAGTAACGCAAAAGCGGCACTCCGAATAATTTGGAGTGCCGCTTCTCTATGTTTCAGTTTGCGTGTTTTGATCTACACCGCCCCTGTGGATACAGATCGATCCTGCACACCGATTGTGATCAGCCGGTTGATGGCATTCACATACGCCTTGGCCGAAGCTACAACGATGTCGGAGTCGGAACCACGACCGGAGTAAACCGATCCGTCCTTCGCAACCCTGATTGTCACTTCACCTAGCGAATCGATTCCTTCAGTGACCGCTGATACAGAGAACTCAGTGAGTTCGATATCAAGGTCAACGACTGAGTCGATCGCCTTGCAGACCGCATCGACAGGACCAGTGCCCTTCGATTCGACTGACCGCAACTCACCATCTGGGCAATCAAGCGTAATTTTCGCTTCAGGCTCTACATCGTTGCCGCACACGACATGGACCGACGTAACTTTGTAAGTTCGGTCGGTATCAATGTATCGGTGCTGCTCTGACATGAGCGCTTCAAGGTCAACATCAGTAATTTCACGCTTGTTATCGGCAAGATCCTTGAACGTAACGAACACGCTCGCAAGCTCGTCGTCCGACAAGTCGTAACCGAGTTCGTGCAAACGTGATCTAAGCCCTGCTCTACCCGACAGCTTGCCAAGCACGATTGCCTGACCACGCCATCCGACTATGTCGGGCTCCATGATCTCGAAGGTCGTTCGATCTTTCAGATACGCATCCTGGTGAATACCGGATGAGTGCCTGAACGCGTTCTGACCGACGATTGCCTTATTCGCTTGAACAGGAATACCAAAAATCGAACTGACCATGCGACTGGAGTTACCGATTTCCTTCGTATTTATGTTTGTACCGATCTGATAGTGATCCGGCCGAGTCTCGATAGCCATAATCACTTCTTCAAGAGCTGCGTTGCCCGCACGCTCTCCGAGTCCGTTGATACAGCCTTCAACCTGCCGAGCACCGTTTTCGATGGCAGCAAGCGAGTTGGCAGACGACATACCAAGATCATTGTGGCAGTGAACACTAATCACCGCCTGATCGATATTCTGAACGTTGTCTTTGATGCCTTTAATCAACGCACCAAACTCTTCGGGAGTTGAATATCCAACAGTGTCTGGAATGTTGACGGTGGTGGCACCCGCTTTAATGACAGCTTCGACCATAGCATAGAGATATTCTGGTTCTGTGCGTGAGGCATCCATTGGCGAGAACTCGACGTCATCGACGTAGGTTTTCGCGTGGGTGACTGCGTTCACAGCCATATCCATAATGGCTTCGCGGTCTTTCCGCATCTGGTGCATCAGGTGGATATCGGAAGCAGAGAGGAACGTATGTATACGTGCGTTCTTAACACCTTCAAGCGCCTTACCTGCAGCATCAATATCGGCTTTGACCGCTCGCGCCAAAGAAGTAATAATCGGGCCTTTCACTTCGTTGGCGATGCGGCGTACTGCCTCAAAGTCACCAGGCGAACTACCTGCGAAACCTGCTTCGATCACATCAACGCCTAGCTTGTTTAGCTGGTGAGCGAGACGTAGTTTTTCCTCGACCGTTAGACCGGCTCCGGCAGATTGTTCGCCGTCACGTAGTGTCGTGTCGAAAATTATTACTTTGTCTTGTGTATCGCTCTGCTGCGCCATGTGAATACCTCCAGCGCTCGACATTTTAGACGGGCTACACCCACCAAAAATTAATTTTGAATGCCGACCTTTTTCGTAAAAACCGGCATTCCCTTCAAAAAAAGGGAGGGATTATTTACGTAGTCGACTCCAACCAAGGCATCATATCGCGAAGTTCTTTACCGACTTTTTCAACGCCGTGAACTTCGTTTTCGGCACGCATCTGCTTGAATTTGTGCTGACCTTCATCATTCTCAGCAATCCACTCTCGGGCGAATTCACCCGATTGAATCTGGCGGAGAACTTCTTGCATATTCTTCTTAACGTTTGAGTCAATGATGACTGGACCACGTGTGTAATCGCCGTACTCAGCTGTTTCGCTGATTGAGTACCGCATGTGACCAAGACCACCTTGGTACATGAGATCGACAATGAGCTTAAGCTCGTGTAGTACCTCAAAGTAAGCAGATTCTGGCTCGTAACCAGCTTCAACTAGAACTTCAAATCCTGTCTTCACAAGTTCGCTCACCCCACCACAGAGAACAGCCTGCTCACCGAACAAGTCGGTTTCGGTCTCTTCCTTGAAAGTAGTCTCCAGAATGCCGGCTCGTCCACCACCGACGCCCTTGCCGTAAGCAAGTGCGAGGTCGTGAGCAGTTCCTGAAACGTCCTGGTGAACAGCGATAAGACATGGAACACCAAGTCCTCGCTCGAATACCGCCCGCACTCGGTGCCCTGGTGCCTTAGGAGCGATCATGACCACATCGACACCTTCAGGTGCGATGATTTGTTCATACAAAATCGTGAAACCGTGGGCAAAGAGAATCGTCTTGCCCTTGGCCAGGTTTGGCAGAACGTCTTCTTCGTAAACCGTCTTCTGAACAGTGTCAGGGAGACAGAATGAAATCAGGTCGGCCCGCTTGGTTGCTTCAGCGTTCGAAACAACTTCTAGTCCTGCTTCTTCAGCAGTTTGCTTACTGCGGCTGCCTTCGTAGAGGCCAACAATAACGTTGAAACCGCTGTCCTTAAGGTTCAGCGCATGGGCGTGACCCTGCGATCCATATCCGAGTATTGCGATCGTCTTAGCTCGCAGTATCGAATCATCAATATCTTTGTCGTAAGTGAGAGTAGCCATTTCGAATTGTCAGCCTTAGGGCTCGTGATTTTGTTTCCTGCTAGTAGTCCTAGCAGTATGCTTCGGAAGCGTTCTCAGACGCTTCCAGATTCGCCAATCGTAATTGGAAGTACATAGGTCGAGTGGCTTGCGTCGGCCTGATATAGGCCATCTGCTTTGCCCTCTACAAGAGTGCCTCTGAGAGTTGCGACTCTACCGGTCCGAATCACTTCCAGTAATCCGAATTTCTTCATCAGTTCGATCAAAGAATCGATTTTCTGTCGCCCACCTGAAATTTCGAGTGTCAGACTTTCAACACCGATGTCAATGACGTTTGCTCGGTATACATTCGTCAGTTCAAGTACTTCGCCACGTTTTGCAGCTGGTGCAGCCACCTTGATTAGCGCCAGTTCTCGCCAGACGATATTCTGTTCAGTTATATCGTGAACTTCCACAACATCGATCAACCGATCGAGCTGTGCTGCCACATGTCGTACAACCTCATCAGGTCCTTCGACCACGAAAGTCATTCTAGACATACCCGGTTGTTCTGATCGTCCAACAGCCAAACTGGCAATGTTGAACCCGCGTCGTCGGAAAAGACCAGATATGCGAGCCAGTACACCCGGCTTATCTTGAACAAGAGCCGAGATGGTTCGTTGAAATGTCCCGTTCTCTGGTGCCATTAGTTCGGGTCCTCTATCAGTTCCTGAATGCTTTGACCTGCAGGAATCATTGGGTAAAGATCGTCGACTTTTTCGATAACGAAATCGACAATCACAGGACCATCGTGAGCATTCGCTTCCGCGATAGCAGACTCGAGTTCATCCTGACTAGTCACACGAATACCCTTCATTCCATAGGCTTCTGCAAGCTTCACGAAATCAGGGTTAGCCGTGTATGTTTCGGCCTGAAAGTCACCGTCGTAGAAGAAATCCTGCCACTGGGTAATCATTCCCAAGTGGTTGTTGTTTAAAATAGCGTACTTCACCGGCAAATTGTTTTCGACAGCCGTCGCCAGTTCCATGAGGGTCATCTGAAAACCACCATCGCCGCAGATCGACCAGACCAGCTTGTCTGGGTTTCCAACCTGAGCACCGATAGCCGATGGAACTTCATAGCCCATCGTTCCAGCGCCACCCGAAGAAAGCCATGAATTAGCATTCTTGAACTGATAGTGCTGAGCAGCCCACATTTGGTGCTGACCAACCCCGGTAGTAATAATCGCATCACCCATGGTGACGTCGGAGAGCGCTTTCACAACGTGCTGGCCCATCAAGCGGTCAGTCTCAGGAATACGCAGTGAAGGGTGCTCTGCTTTCAGATGCTCAATGTGTTGTAACCACTCAACGTGAGTCGTCTGCTTCACTTTAGGAATCAGTTGAGTGAACACATCTTTGATATTGCCGACAACCGGCGCTTCAACTTGAATACTCTTGTTGATTTCAGCGGGGTCTATATCGACATGTATTTTCTTCGAGCCAGTCGAGAATCGTTTGGCATCCCCTACGATACGGTCATCAAACCGGCTACCGAAGTTGATAATCAAGTCAGCCTGATCGACCGCCAGCGAGGCGTAAGCCATGCCATGCATTCCGGGAAATCCGGTGCTGAGCACGTGATCTTCAGGGAACGATGAAATTCCTAGCAATGTCGTAACTACAGGAATCTGAGCCTTCTCAGCAAGTTCCTTCAGTTCATCCCAAGATCTCGAGAGTACAACGCCATGACCAGCGAGGATCACAGGACGCTCAGATTCGTTGATCAGCTTAGCGGCAGCTTCAACCTGAGATTCTTCAGCCTTCCCGGGTACTTTGTATCCGGGAAGGTCGACTGGCGCATTTGGATTGTATTCACCCATCTCCATGAATACGTCTTTAGGAATATCGATCAACACTGGCCCAGGTCGACCGGTTCGTGCAATGTGGAACGCCTCGTGGACTGTCGCACCGAGATCGTCGGCACGCATCACAAGGTAGTTATGCTTGGTTACAGGCAGAGTTGCGCCTGTGATGTCCGCCTCTTGGAACGCGTCGGTCCCGATCGCAGCGCGACCGACCTGACCGGTTATTGCAACCATTGGAACCGAGTCCATCATGGCAGTTGCCAGACCCGTAATGAGGTTCGTCGCACCAGGACCAGACGTAGCGAAAGCTACACCGACTTTGCCGGTCGAACGTGCGTAACCGTCAGCAGCGTGGGCTGCGCCCTGCTCGTGCCGCGACAGAATGTGTCGCAAATAGGGGTACTGCGAAAGCACGCCGTAGAGCGGAAGAATTGCGCCACCTGGAATGCCAAAGACCACGTCTACGCCCTCTTTGAGGAGCGCTTCGCAGACTATTTGACTACCACTGAGGTGCTTGGACATATCGTTTTCCTGGCACGATTGCCGATGTAACTCGGCAATTTATTCCTATCAAAATTTCGTAACTATCGATTCACAACTTTTGCGAACTTGCGTCATATCCAAATTCACACTTACGCAGGGCAAAAAAAAATCTCGCCCCTTCACAAAGGACGAGACTTGCATCCCGCGGTACCACCTTCGATTGCCGAGTGTTCATATTCTGATCAACACTTGACCGCTCAACGAACCGTAACGTGGCCGATCCCGTTTGATCCTAGCCCCATTTTACAGAGTTCAGACCAACCGCTCCAGGGCGAGTTCTCGAATTAGTACGTACCGGATTCACACCAACACCGGTTCTCTCTTACGTACTGCTTTCGGTACTACTCCCGTTCACAGCGTTTCATACACGACAATTATAAGTGTTTCGGTCGTCGAGAAGCAATCATCTCAATACAGAATGTGATAACCAAAATCAATTATTCGGGTATTGATGCTGCAACTAAAACCGGCGCACCGCCCACTGGAATACACTGCTTCCGTTATTTACTTACTATTCGGTACAAAGTTATTGTCCATCCAAGCCAACCTGCAGCTTCGCAATTTCAAATGGTCCGACATCGACGTTCTTCAGGGATTGCTGAACGAGATCGGTCGACATGGGCACAGAGATTGGGCTGCCTTTCCCGACCAGCTACGTGCCGAACTAGCATTTCCTCGCGTTCGTCCTAAACGGAACATCGTACTAGCTGAGCATGATGGGCAGATCGTCGGCTATGCAATCGTCGAGCCTGAAGCAAATATCGGGCGTTCAGTAATCGGCATTGGCAACAGCTCCATGGGTCTGACAATCCGCAAAAAGCTAATCGATTGGGCAACCAATCTAGCCGCGCAAGAAGCACCGATAGCTCACCTATCTACTCGTGATAACGAAACTGAGCTTGAAAAATTGGTCGAGCAGCTTGGTTGGTCGAAGGTACGCCGATACATAAAACTCACAACGTCATCAAATATCATCAGCGCTACAGCAGCGGTTCCCGATGGATTCACGGTACGAACCATGTTGGGTCTCGACGAGGTACCGGAACTAACCTATATCCAGAACGAGGCGTTTAAAGAACACTTTGGATATTCGCCAAACACCGAAGATGAAATTAAGGCTCATCTACTTACGGGAAACTCCAGCACCGACAATATTGTGATGATTCACGACTCCTACGAACAGCTGGTGGCGTATTGCTGGACACTCATATATGGACGTGAGGATCAAAAAATCGGGCGAATCGGAATGACAGGTGTGCTGCCAACGGCTCGTAAGAAAGGCCTTGGAAGAGCAATCGCCGAAGTAGGATTTAATCATTTGGTTCGCCAAAACGTCGATTCGATAGAGCTCGATGTCGATTCGGAAAATGCTCCAGCGATCCATGTCTATTCGTCGCTAGGATTTGAAGAAGACAGTGAAGTAAGCTGGTGGGAACGGGCTCTTTAACCGCCAGCAAATGGCGCTGCGGCAACTGGCGCTGCTGACACTAGCATTCGATAGCTATTGAGCAAGGCATCGGTAGAGCGATCCCAGCTCAGAGATTCAGCGTGAATTCTTGCTGCGTCTCCCATTCGAGTTCTCAGTACGTCATCCTGAAGAAGTTCACATAGACGTTCAGCCATTATATCGCTCTGCTTAGCAGGGACAAGGTATCCGGTTACGCCGCTTTTAACAACGGTAGGTAAACCTCCGACGTCAGACGCAACTACTGGTCGTCCACAAGCTGCTGCTTCTAGCGCAGCAAGACCGAAGCTTTCATAGTGAGATGGCAGTACACAAACATCGGCTGCGTTGTAATGATAAGGAAGTTCGTCCTGACTTACCGAACCAATAAAATTCAGAGACTGCGTAAGTTTCATTCGACTCCCCAACAATTGAAGGCGTCCTTTTTCCTGAGAGATCTCGTCACCGCCAACAACGTTCAACGTTATCTTCGATGGATCTTCGAGGCTCGCAACCGCACGGAATAGATTGTCGATACCTTTCAATGGCTCAAGACGCCCAACAAATAAAATGTTCTTTTCATCACCATAGCCGAGGTGATCTCGAGACTGTCGCTGTGACATTGGGCGAAATCGAGCGAGGTCGACACCCGGTGGAATCACGTCGATTTTTGAGGGATCAACGTCGCAATATTCAGCCACTACCGCACGTTCGTGTTCGGTCCAAACTACGACCGAATCTGCCGAGCAAGCAATATCAGTTTCTGAACTATCACGCTGAGCGATTTCCGATTCTTCAGGTCTACCGCGTCGTTTCATCTCGGCCATTGTGTGGAAGCTTGTCGTATGCGGCACACCCCACTCTGAAGCCAATCGCATACCAACTAGACCCGAAAGCCAGTAGTGACTACTAACGATGTCGTAGTTCAGGCTATTAGCAATGCAGAACCTGCGTATCTGAGAAGTGAACTGCGGAAGCAGCTCGTACACGCCACTCTTATCGAGCGAGTACGGACCAGCTGGCAAGTGAATTAATCGAGCGCCGGGGGCAAGCATCACGATCTGACGATCGAGTGAGTCATGATGGCGCGTAAACACGTCAACTTGAACTCCCCGAGCGGCAAGTCGTTTTGCCATCTCAAGAATGTATATGTTCATTCCGCCGGAGTCTTTGCTGCCCGCTTGGCGCATGGGACATCCGTGAACTGTCATTACTGCTACGTTCATAGTTGTTGGAAGCTAGTTCGCCTGAGCAGCTGCTCCTCGTGTTGCTGTTAACGCAAATACCTGACGATCGACGCCGCCGAGATGATATTTGTATGACTCATTACCGCGCATAAAGTCGAATACTTTGTGCCCTGATTCTATAGACGATTTTATCGTCAAAGCGTGATTCAATAACCCAACCGAAAGTTTGGACTGAGCCGGATTGTAACCACTGTTATACAGGTAGCGCACATTACCAGTTACAAATGACAATGAGGTTGCTTCTCTTACGCCGTCTATTTCCAAGAAGCAGAGTCGAGTTATACCTTCACGTGCCAACTCTATGGCGATTTTGCAGAAAAATTGCTCACGCTCGGCAGTCATAAACTCATTCTTGTCGGGTGTGCTCATACGGTGAAGCCGCATGAACTCAGCCATAGAATCATCGATATCGTCGGGTTCAGATAGTTCAACGTGTCTAACTTCACCAGCAGCTTCTAATCGACGTAACTTTCGACGAAGTTCGTGTCGATCTTTCTTCCTGAGAGCGGATACGTATTCACCCCAGCTGGCAGGTAAATCCATGCGAGGAGCGACGTCTTCCTGTTCGAGCTCTACTCGCCAACCTGCATTTTCTGCTTCTTCACGGAACTGAGTAATCGTTGGTGAATTGCCAGGGAGGGACTGGAGACGAATCGTGTCGATCTCTGACATTTCGCTCACTGCAGATACGAGTGATTGAATGCAGGACGAGTTAAGTCGATCCCTTGAAAGAAAATCATGATAGTCGACTAGGTCGGGGCTACCTAGAAAGCTGATTTCTGAACCGTCGATCATCAACGGGGCGATCATGTTCAAATCACCTGATTCAGAACGAACCATTAGCAGCTGAAGCTTGGAATCATTCCCAAACTCAGACCACCAAGTTTTTTGCCATATTTGTGAATCGAAGAATGTAGGTTCGGAACTTTCTTCAAGAATCTGGAACCAATGATCTGCGAGACTTTCAAAAGTCCCTTGCTCAATCCCAGCGCTACAACAAGTCAATTTGGCGGACGTTCCTTAGCGAATACAAATGTGCGAATTCCCTGAAGAAAGTCAGCAGTAGTTACTTGCCGCTGCTCAGGAGAGTCATAACTGAATCGATGTCTGGCTCAACGTACTCAAGCTCGATGAGAGCTCGCTTCTCAGCTGTACCAGGATCTTTCAGTCCGTTACCAGTTAAGATACAGACTACGGTCTTGCCGGTCAGGTCGACACCCAATTCGGGTAGCTTAATCAACCCAGCTACTGATGCGGAAGAGGCAGGCTCACAGAAAATACCTTCTTCTCGGGCCAATCGTAAGTAAGCATCGACAATTTCGTTATCGTCGACCATGTCGATCATGCCTTCGGACTCGTCTCTGGCAGCTTCCGCTTTTTCCCAACTTGCCGGGTTTCCAATTCGGATAGCGGTAGCTATCGTCTCTGGCTTCAGTACAGGTTCACCTCGAACAATCGGTGCAGCTCCCGCAGCCTGGAACCCCATCATTTTGGGAGTTGTTTCAGATCGACCAAGCTTCTGGTATTCGTTAAAGCCCTTCCAATAAGCAGTGATATTTCCGGCATTGCCCACAGGGATGCAAAGCATGTCTGGTGCTTCACCAAGTTCGTCGACAATCTCGAATGCGCCTGTTTTCTGGCCTTCAATTCGATACGGGTTCACCGAGTTGACCAACTCTATATTCATAATTTCGACGATACTACGAACGGCATATAGAGCGTCGTCGAAGCTTCCATTTACAGCAAGAATTCGAGCGCCGTACGCCATTGCCTGAGCCAATTTACCAAGTGCTATTTCACCGGCAGGAACCAGCACGATGGTCTCTAGCTGGTAGCGAGCGCCGTACGCCGCCGCCGCTGCGCTGGTGTTGCCTGTGGAAGCACATATGATTTGCTTCTTGCCAGCTTCAAGAGCTTTGGCAATCGCCATAACCATGCCGCGATCTTTGAACGAGCCTGTTGGATTACAGCCTTCGAGCTTGAAATATAGATCTTTGCAACCGAGGGAATCTCCGATACTCTGCGATCTGACAAGCGGGGTGCTTCCTTCTCCCAGCGAGACTGACGGTGTTGCATCCGTAACAGGCAGAAATTCGCGATACCTGTCTATCAATCCAGACTTCGTCGTCAACGAGAAGAACACTCCTGATTAAGACGAGCCAAAGCTCGACTACTTTCAAAACCGTACGTTAAGACCGGTCGCCATATGTTTCAACTCGTAGCAAACTGTCCAACTGTAGAACAGTGTAGAGTTTCCTAATAGCACTCACAGCACTCTGCATATTAGACTCTCGCGCCGGATGAGTCATTATCACTAGGTCGGCGTGGGCATTCGCTGTGTCGGTATCTTTTTGCAGCACCGAGTTGATGCTAATGTCCGCGTCACCCAGAACTCTTGCAACATTCGCAAGCACTCCAGGTCGATCAGAAGCCGTCAATCGAATGTAGTACTGACACTCGTGATCCGACATCGATGCTATCGCAAATGATTCAGGCACCGTCGATGATCCACCATCGTTTACCGCACCCTTGGCGATTCTAAGTACATCTCCCATAACAGCGCTAGCTGTCGGGTTTGGTCCTGCTCCAGGTCCCTGGAACCAAAGCGGGCCGACCAGATCACCTTCGACTTCAACAGCGTTCAATACGCCGTTCACTGAAGCCATTGGAACATCAAGTGGAATCAATGCAGGATGCACTCTGGCAAGCAGACCTGTATCTGCGTTCGCCTGAGCCACTGCGAGAAGTTTGATCGTGTAGCCAAGTTCGCTGGCGTATCGGAAATCTTTTGCGTGAACCTTACGAATGCCCTCTCGATGAATCACATCAACCGGCACTTCGGTGTGGTACGCAAGCCGAGCGAGAACAGAAATCTTATAAAGCGCATCGAACCCATCGACATCCGCAGTCGGGTCGGATTCGGCGTAACCGAGCGCCTGCGCTTCTGCCAGAACCTCGTTGAAATCGGCTCCTTCGTGGGCCATTTTCGTAAGAATAAAATTCGTTGTTCCGTTGATGATTCCGCGGATGCTCTGAATCTTGTTTGCCGTCAGATCGTTCATCAGTGGACCGATGATCGGTATGCCGCCTGCAACACTAGCTTCGTAGTACAAGCAAGCGTTATTTTCAGCAGCAGTGGCAAGCAGTTCGCTACCGTGCTTCGCCATAACCTCTTTGTTCGCCGTAACCACATGCTGGCCAGCCTTAAGGGCACTGGTTATGTAATCGAACGCCGGATCGACGCCACCCATTAGTTCGACGACAATTCCAACTTCAGGGTTGGCAATTACAGTTGCAAGATTTGTTGAAATCGCACTGGAATCGATAGTCACGTCACGTTTATGTGAAGCATCTCGAACCACGGCTGCAACTACATTGAGCGAAACACTCGGGTCTTCCGAACGGTGTCGCTGGCTGATGGCATTCGCCACTGCCGAACCGACTACGCCAAGGCCTAGAAGGCCAATACCCATAGGCTGGCTATCCATCATTGCTGAATCTGCCATTACCTACGGCCCAGCCTGTTGAGCTGATCCAGTAAAGCCGTACGGTACCGGAGTCGGGGTAGGAATAATTGCTGACAGACGAACCTGATCGTTCACCCACTTAAAGATTGCGCTATCTAAAACCATATGAAGCTCCAAGTTACGCATTTCTTCGTTGAAGAAAATTGTCATGCCACGAGAGGTCAGTAGCTCGAAGTTTTCCGCATCAATTTCTCGAGCATCGTTGACTTCACCAACTACCAGATAAGACCACCAGTTGTTCTCTTCATCAAAACGCGGACTGCTCGGTGTTCGAACCGGCAATAGCCGTTTTCCATCACCGTCGAGACCAAACATGAGAGCATCGAGTTCTGGAATAACACCAAATGGCTTCCATCCCTGATCACCATAATCTCGCTTGACGTTCGGGTCGAAGGAATGCTGGAGCACCACGTTCTCTATAGGCATTCCCGCAACTAAATCACGTTCCATAGCCCGACGATCTTCTGATTCGTTCGAGAGTGTGATGATTTCGTAGATGTGTACCTGAGCTTGAACACGAGGAATCGTGTCGCCTATAACTTCGCGTAGCTGCTCTTTGAACATACTCTTCCGAATGAAATCACGGAAAACCGCTTCATCGATACCAATACGGTGAATGAACTGCCGCTTGGCTTCTTCAACATTATTCTTGTATTCTTGAGACTCTCGTTCAGCAACGGTAACGGCTATAAAACCAAGGATTGAACTCAGCCGCTCGTCAACATCCTCAGCACTTACAGCTATGCCGTAGCGAGGTGCGAGCTGGAACGCCAGTTCATTCTCTTGCAAGGTCTGCAAAGACTCGAACAGCGAGTTTCCAATTTCAAATGGAACACCCAGATTTTCACTCATCCGTTGGTTGAAACGAATGAAGTTGACTACGTCACCGCGGGTGTACTCAGTGTCTTCGACTCTGAGAGCAAGCTCACGCGGTGGAAATACATAATTCTGAAAATAGGCGTAGACAGGAATCGCCAAAAGACCGATCAAGACCACTATACCAACGAGCATGAATGGTCGAGTCTTAACCTGAAACTCGCGTTTTTCTTTGACCATCTCGCGGCGGGTTTTTCCGCCACGTACAGTAATACTGCGGCGACCGGCTTCGTAGTCGGGAATAGGATCCCCGACTACCGCCTGCTGCTCTTCGTTACGATCTTCAATTGAGTCTTCTGTGGACATTTTCGGCGCTTGCTACTGCTGCGGTCGGGTTCACTTCAACAGCGACGCCTCGACCTTACTAACGTTGAATTGTCTGCGAGAAAAGGTTACTTCTCTTCTTCGTCAGAACTTACATCTTCGGCTTCTGGAGCCTCTTCAGATGGAACGTCTTCAATAACCTCTTCGGTTTCCTCGGACGCAGTTTCTTCTGCTGATTCCTCAGTGGCTTCAGCAGCTGGAGCTTCTTCAGTTACCGCAGTAGCTTCAGACACTTCAGTCTCGGTTTCCTCGGACGCAGTTTCTTCTGCTGATTCCTCAGTGGCTTCAGCAGCTG
>JAPKFF010000164.1:0-3167 GCA_028821715.1 Dehalococcoidia bacterium | reverse complement strand
CTAATTGGTCGAGGGCTTGACTCACCTTAAGGAACGTTTACCTGTTCTCGGAGAACGCGGAATCAAGATCACAAAAAGATCTAACAACTGTTCTAGTCGCCTTTAGCGCTTTTTCGGTGCGGGGTGGAGCAGTGGCAGCTCGTCGGGCTCATAACCCGAAGGTCGTGGGTTCGAATCCTACCCCCGCTACCAGCTAAAGCTGGTTTGTGTGAAGCGTAGGCGTGATTGAATTATTTGGTCACGCCGCTACAGTCTCTAACCTAGCCTTTCCGTTCAGGCGAGGAGACGAAAAAGCATCTGCGACTAAATTTTTTTCTCTTGGTGGTAAGAGCACGATGGACCCACCCGTTCCCATCCCGAACACGGAAGTGAAACGTCATAGCGCTCACGATACTGCACCTGCAAGGGTGTGGGAAAATAGGTCACCGCCAGGGGATTATTTCTAAAGCAAACGCCTCATCTAACGATGGGGCGTTTTGCTGTTAAACCTGATTGTCTCCGGGCATCATCGGATGACTTGGTCTCCGCTGCAATCAACCCATTTCCGAAGCCCTTCCCGAAGGTAGGGGGACAGCGGCAGCATTGGTCGGGTGTGTTGCAGGGCGTTATGGGTTTCGGGCGACGTCGAACGACTTGGTAGCGCGTCGCAGTTTCGTAAGGTTACATAGTCTTCTGACGACTCAGTCATGAGCTGCAATCTGGGTCCCTATCTAAGGAGGAAGGAGCCCCTCTAGGCTTCGAGACCGGCGTTTTCGGGTAATCCGAGCATGAGGTTCATGTTTTGGATGGCTGCTCCGGAGGCGCCTTTGCCTAGGTTGTCGATTTGGATGATGATCATCACGTGACCGAGGACGTTGGGCATGATCGAGATGTCGCAACGGTTGGTGCCGTTAGTGGAGCGGGGGTCGAAGGCGGGGTCGCTGTAGGCGAGGGTGTCTGCGATTTGGTTGACCTTGACGAATTGCTCATTCGCATAACGTTGGTCGAGAACTTCCCAGATTTCTTTGGCGGTTACGCTTTCAGAAATTAGCGCTTTGTGAAGCGGAATTTCGAGGCGCATACCGGTTGGGAAGGGACCGACCGAGGGTATGAATTGCGGTTCGTGGGTTAGGCCGGTGTACTTGTGCATTTCGGGTACGTGCTTGTGTTTGGTGTGCAGTGCGTAGGGCGATTCGAACGGCAGGTTGACGAGATCGGGGCGTTCATCTTCCCATTTAGCGATGAGTGTTTTTCCACCGCCGGTGTAGCCGGATAGGGCGTGGATTGTGATTGGCGCGTCATTGCCGAGCATGCCGTTTTCGATGAGCGGGCGGATGCTTAGGATCATTCCGGTTGGGTAGCAGCCGGGGTTTGAGACGTTTTGCGCGTTTGTGATTTTTTCGCGTTGGTCGGGCGCCATTTCGGGTAGTCCGAACGCCCATTCATCGTTTACGCGATGAGCCGTTGAGGCGTCGACAACTTTGGTGTTTTCTTCACTTGCCCATACTGCGGCCTCGATGGCTGCGTCGTCGGGGAGACAGAGGATCGTGAGGTCGGCGTTTGCGGTTGCATCGCGCCTGAGTTTGGGGTCACGGCGCTCGCCTTCCGGGAGGATTGTTACTTCGATGTCGTCGCGGGTTGCCAGTCGATCCTGAATGCGGAGACCGGTTGTACCTGCTGAGCCGTCGATGTAGACCTTTTGAGTTGGCATGTTGGTTGGTTTTTTGGTCGTGATTTGTTGGTGGAAGAAAGGTGGTTAGCAGGTGTGTCGTCGTTCGCCTGGCGACTCGCTCAGGATGACCTTTTTTGTTGATTGTTCAGATTGTTCTTGGTGGAAACGTGATCTGAGTTTAGATCAAATGTTAATTATGGTGCTGATGGGGGAGTTTTGCTAGTGGTAGATATGGGGGGGTGTGTTATTAGTTTCTTGTTTGCGTAGTGAATCGAGATCAAGGGCTTGTTTTACGAATGTGGTGAGTAATTCGATCATGGCATGCATGACGGGGTGGTAATCAGGGAAGCCGGTTGAGTGTGGGTGGCTGCTTATATTGGCGAGACGGAGTAGTGCGTCAGATTTATCGAGGCTTCCGAGGACGCCGTGGCCGGTGAGTGGTTGTCCGATCGATTCGGCTTTGGATTCGGATATGCCTGAGACGATCATTTCTTTGATTCGTCCATTTTGGTCGGCGATAGTTATTGTGGCGTAGTCGGCGGATACGAGTTACCGGGTGAGGTGTGGTATTTGGGCTAGTAGCTGAATGCGGTCTTCGGCTTCGATTTCAGCGCTGCTGGAGTGATCGGTGATGATGCGGGCTGGTCGGTTCACCTGGATCCATTTTTTGGTTTCAGGTGAATCTTGGATAGTGGCGACACCTGTTGCAGATGCCAAGTGTTTGAGATCGATTGTGCTTATTGCCTAGTGGGATGCGAATTCTGAGAATGTTCTGGCAGTTCGACCTTGTGCCATTTGCTTTCACACCATTTTGTGAAACATATGTTTTAACGATTACGGATTTAATCGTGTCGAAAACGCTAACTGTGTCAAATGGTTAGGACGATTTCGGCGCGGTAGTTTTCGTTGATACAGCGGGTGAGAGGAACACTTTGCTGCTCCGGTGCGCTTACCTAGTGGGTATGTGTGACAGCACCACCGGAGATATTTCGATCTTTCGATAAGTTGGGGGGCAGCATTACCGGGCTTTACTTGTTGATTATCGGGTGACGTGTAGGACTGGTTTCGATGTTTGGAGTTTTGTTCTGTAATTAGCTTTGTGGTTTAGTTGTGTTGTTCATATAATGGAATATCAGCTTCATTAGGAGCGGATAGAAAATTTTGAACGAGGATTTCGTATTGGCGACAGCAGACACCCCAGATAGTCAGGTAGAGGCTCCAAAAGTGGAGACGCCTGTGGAACAGAATATTGAAACGCCTGCAGATGCTGCAGCTCCTGAAGTTGCGGCTCCTGAGGCTACTGAAGCACCTGTAGCGGAGGCGGCCCCAGCGGTTGCTGAAGAAGCTGCGGTTGCAGAGACCGTAATTGAGGACTCTACTGAAGAGACCGCTCCAGCGGCTGAAGCAACTGCAGAAGTTGTTGAAACTGCTCCCGCTGTAGAAGCCGCTACCGAAGAAGCTCCTGCAGATGCTGCAGCTCCTGAAGTTGCGGCTCCTGAGGCTACTGAAGCACCTG
>JAPKFF010000054.1:0-15020 GCA_028821715.1 Dehalococcoidia bacterium | reverse complement strand
TGATACCGATCCGAAGCGGACGAATATCCTGCTTTTCAGCCTGTGGAACGGGAACCCAGTTCACGCGATTCTGTTCGATCTGAGGAATCGCGTGATAATTGGTTGGAAGAATTAAAGTCATTGGAAAATTCGCCGATCACGAACGAAAATAATCGTCCGTAATCGGCGCTGATGTTTCTATTTTCTAGCCGATGACGTCGAAGGCAGACTGGAAGTCATTCTTGATGTCTTCTATGTGCTCAAGGCCAACCGACACACGAACCATTGTCGGCGTTACACCAGAGGCTAATTGGTCTTCTTCGCTCAGCTGCTGGTGAGTGGTCGACGAAGGATGAATCACAAGCGTCTTCGCGTCGCCAACGTTGGCTAGGTGGCTTGCTAGCTTCAAACTGTCGATGAATGTGACTGCATCTTCATGTCCACCTTTTAGTTCAAAATTCAGCATTGCACCGGTACCCCGCAGCGTGTATTTGCTGGCGAGTTCGTTGTACGGGCTGGACTTCAGACCCGGATAGTTCACTGATTTGACATTGGCGTGGGACTCCAGCCAAGTGGCTAGTTCGAGAGCGTTAGCTGTGTGTCGTTCGACACGCAAACTGAGGGTCTCGATCCCCTGTATCAACAAGAATGAGTTGAATGGCGACTGTGATGGTCCCCAGTCACGTAAACCTTCGAGTCGGGCTCGCATCGCGAATGCTACGTTTCGTCCTTCAGGAACACCGAGCATGTTGCAGATGTCACTACCAAATCCGAACGCACCCCAGTGCACAAGCCCGTGATAAGCGTCACTTGGCTCTGAGAACAGCGGGAATTTACCGTTGCCCCAATCGAATGTACCTGCATCGATGATCACGCCACCGATGGTAGTTCCATGTCCACCGATCCACTTAGTAGCACTCTGGACTACAACGTCGGCACCGTGGTCGATAGGTCTAATCAAAGCACCACAGGCACCCAGCGTATTGTCGACTACAAACGGGATATTGTGCTTTTTGGCGACCGCAGCGACCTTTTCGAAATCTGGAACGTTGAATCGAGGGTTACCCATCGATTCAAGATAGATCGCTTTGGTATTTTCATCGATAAGTTTTTCAAATTCTTCGGCTGTGTCGTCAGCTGCAAATTTTGCAGTTATGCCAAGACGAGGGAACTGAACTTTGAACTGATTCCATGTTCCGCCGTACAGATAAGGTGACGAAACAAGATTATCGCCGGCCTGCATCATATTTGTGATGGCAATGAACTGAGCTGACTGTCCTGAAGCGGTCGCTAATGCTGCCGTTCCACCTTCAAGTGCCGCCGCACGTTTTTCGAATACATCAGTGGTTGGGTTCATTATCCGGGTATAGATATTCCCGAACTCGGCTAAACCAAAGAGATTAGCACCATGTTCTGCATTGTTAAAAACGAATGAAGACGTCTGGTAAATCGGAACTGCTCGTGCGTTCGTGGCTGAATCTGCATCGTGACCTGCATGCAGTTGTAGAGTCTCAAATCTGTAATCACTCATAGTTTTTCTCCCTAAAAAAACCCTGCCGAATTACTTTGGCAGGGTTGAAATTTTGACGCACAAAAAAGACCGAGCAGCTTAGCGACCGGTACAACAGTAAATGTATAACGAATAAATATTCATAATTAGCAATTGATTTTAGCACTCATTCACAAGATAGTGTGAGACGCGAACAGGCCTCATCCTTTCGACAGAGGGTGATCATGTATTCAGGTTGACCAAATCACCAAGTGAGCCCTGAGTTCTTATAAAACCTAAGCCGTGATATTAGAGGATGTTTAATCGAAGTTTTGATGAGATGAAATCGTAAATCGGAGCAACTAGCGTGGGGTCAGGTTTGACGTAAGTCATGGCGATCTGAAATATGAAAACATCAATCAGCTACTTCTGTTCGCATGTCACTGAACGTATAGAAGGCGAGTAGTACACCAACCGCGCTTCCGATGGCCGCTACCTGGAATACCGTCGAGAGAGCGTGACCTATTTTCTTCCTTGCCTCAGACAAATCTTGTTCGAACGCAGATTCACCAAGATTAGGATCATCTAAATAGTCCAATCGCACATCAGCAAGGCGTTTTTCAGCAACGATTATTTCAGGATTCTTGATCACATCTTGTGGTGTTGGGTCATCAGTATTAATGAAGCCTATTCCAGCCAGTAAGATTGCTCCTAAAATAGCGCTGCTGGTAGCCATACTGAACGTTCTTGCGAACTGCATGCTTGTAGTGACGACCCCGAGCACGTTCTCCGGCATAGAGTTTTGCACCTGGACGGTAAATGATGTGAACGCCAGAGCGATGCCGATGCCCATTGCCAGTGACATGATTGCTAGTTGATTAAGACTAATGTCGATTCCTATTATCCCAATCGACCAGAGGATCGCTGCTGTTAATGTTAGACCTGTTACCGCAAGCTCTCGGGCGTAACCAAATCTAGACAAGATCTGACCAGCAAAGTTCGCCCCGATTGCTATGCCCAGAGCTTCTGCCATGAGGGGAAATGCTGAGGTTGTTGCAGACTCTCCTTTTGCACCGATGACGAGCAGCGGCACGAACACAGTTGTTACAACGAAACTGATTGTCACTGTCAGCGAAGAGGCCATCGCACCGGCAAAAATGCGATGCCGGAACAATGCGGGCGGCAATACTGGATCTTCGGCTCGAAACTCGGCTCGCACGAACAACCCGATGTTCAGTAAGGCAAATAGGAACAGACCGATAATAATCGGTGAATCCCAAGCGTATTTGTCACCACCAAATGACACGGCGAACAGGGCCGACGTGGCGAACAGGCCAAATGTCAGTCCACCGGCGATGTCTAGACGCCGAGATCGATGCTCGCGTTCAATTTTCGGAAAGATTCGCAGCAAAAACCACAAAGCGACAGTTCCTAAGGGCAGATTAAACCAGAACAGCCATCGCCAGCTAATTTCGTCCGAAACAAAACCACCTAGTATTGGTCCCGCTACTCCGGACAGTGTGAAAGCACCGGCAAGCACTCCTAACCATTTCGCCCTGTCTTTTGGCGCCCACATTGTTGCAGTCGTGACCCACACACTACTTAGAACACCAGCGAACCCGAGCCCTTGGAATGCTCGCGCCACTATCATTTGCTCCATTGAATTCACGAATCCACCAGCTGTAGAAGAAACGATAAAAAGCGTGAGCGAAACGATCATCACAGGACGTGTTCCGTGCATATCGGCAAGCTTGCCAACAATTGGAACAGCGACCGCCGACGTCAATGAAAAACCTGCAAACATCCACGGAAATAGCTCAAATCCACCAATGTCTGCAACGATGTTTTGAGAGGCCGTAGCCACAACCGTCTGACTTGATGATGTGACAATAAGTGTCGACGCTAGAGCCACAATCAACGCCAGTTTCTGGCGATACGCTATCTCTACAAGTGAATCTGGTTGCACCGATTGAGGATCCGTTGGTTCACGCATACGGTTGCCCAGCATGACTAAATTGGTCAATCACTACGGCGCCAACGGACAAGTGTGCGCCGACAAAGTATTTATTCAGGTCGCTTACCTATTGCTGAGTTCTGACAGAACCCACACCGGTTTATGCTTTGGAACATGATATTCACCTAAATAGACTATAACCAGATAGCTCTATTCGCTTGTAGATTGGGTTCTGGCAGCACTCAGTTTGGGGGCAGAATAGCATCATTCCCCATTTACTGATGAGATCTACAATGACCGTCCCACACTGCCTGTCTACGTCGACTTCCAAGAGAAAACATCGAACTTCGCTTGGCTATCGAACGTTCAATTGCCGGGACTCCGACAGCCGTTTCAACGAACGTTCAGGTACACCCTTCAACGATCTCCAATTCCCGACGACATCGTCTTACTAGCTGTTCTGTGGCGTCTGAGATACAAGCTCGGATTCCGTGACGTTGTAGAGCTTCTATTGCAGAGAGGATTCCAAGTCATCTACGAAACCATACGCATCTGGGAGTTCAGGTTCGACCGTTGATCAGTGAAAATCTTCGGTCGAAACGTCGTGTAATCGTATCGAGCAGAATCATCGAGGAATCAAGCAGCGTTACTATCCAATGCTTGGGTTTAAACAGTTCGAATCAGCTAATCAATTCTGCACCACTTATGACGAGTTGAGAAATTCCTTGAGAGTCCAGCCAGTAGGTAGTGAGCATGTTCTAGCAGGAACTCGAAGAATGATCTTCACCAACAAATGGTTGACTCTTATGACTGAAATGTCAGATTAAATAAACGATTCGGATCATGTATTTAGGTCGGTCTAATCGTGGACCGAGCGCTGATTTCTGACAAAACCGGGTGAGTGAGTTATGGCTGGCATTTCAATTGCGCAATATCGGGTGTGGTACCGAATCTTGCCAAGACCGATCAGGCATTCGTACGCATATGGATTAACAAAATAAATAATGATATGTCGCCAAGTTTATGAGAGTATCTCCGGGGTATCGCTTGTAGTTGGTTTTGTTAGTCGGGCGGCAGTGTTTGCCGAAACGGCTGGAAAATCGCCGTGATTGCGGGCGATAAATCGGCGATATGAAGCAGAGGGATAAATAATTATGAATGGATACGAGCTGGTCGCAGAAATACTTCGTAAAGAAGATATCGATTGGATGGCCTGTTTTCCAGCGAACCCTCTGATCGAGGTGGTAGCCAAACGTTCGATTCGACCGGTTATCTTCCGAAGTGAGCGGGCAGGCATTCATGCTGCAGATGGATATTCTCGTTTGATGGACGGTGAAAAGTTCGGTGTATTTTGCATGCAGCGTGGTCCGGGGTCAGAGAACGCTTTCGGTGGTGTGGCACAGGCTTTTGGGGATGGAATCCCGGTGCTGATCCTTGCCGATTCAGATGTGACGACCAACCAGGACATGACGGTTTCGTTCCGAACGCCAATGAATTTCCGGCATATCAGTAAGTGGGCCGATACGATTCGATCTCCAGAGCGAATTTCGGCAATGTTCCGTCGGGCATTCAATGAAATGCGGACTGGTCGACCGGGACCTGTGGTACTTGAGTTACCTCGGGATGTGATGGCCGCTGATGTGCCTGAAGCAGCACAGAACTACATTGCAGCGAAGGCAGGTAAGTTTTTACCTCCGCAGGCTGACATAGAGAGTGCGATTGATGCGTTGCTGAACGCCAAAAAACCGGTGATTTGGTCTGGTCAGGGAACGTTGATGGGAGCGGCATCTGGGAGTCTTACCGAGTTTGCCGAACTCGCTGGTATTCCTGTTATGACTACTATGCCAGGAAAAAGTGGATTTAATGAAACACATGGACTGTCTCTTGGTGCCACGAACCTTACTTACTCGGGTCAGGTCAGGAAATGGCTTGATGAGTCAGATGTTATTTTTGCCATTGGCACTAGCATGTCGGGAACCCACTACGGTCTGCGTCCGTCTGCCGGCAAAACGTTGATCCATTGCTCATCCGATCCGGCTGATATAAACCGTGACTATGACATCGATATGTCACTTCCCGGGGATGCAAAACTTGTCCTCGACGCAATGATCAACATTGCCAAAGAGAAGGTGTCGGAGCGAGGGCATGGTCGTCGAGCAGAGACCGAGCTTGAGATAAAAGAGTCACGCGAATCATGGATGAACAGTTGGCAGTCGGTTCTGACTTCCAATGAAATTCCGATCAATCCGTATCGCGTTATATGGGAAATGGATCAGGTGATCGATCATGACACATCCGTTGTTACTCATGATGCTGGTCATCCTCGGGATCAGATGATGCCGTTCTACACTGCGACTGTGCCGCATAGCTACATCGGCTGGGGTAAGACGACTCACCTTGGGTATGGTCTTGGTCTGATGATCGGTGCCAAGATGGCGAAGCCCGAGCGATTCTGTGTGAGTTTCATGGGTGATGCTGCATTCGGTCATTGCGGAATGGATGTTGAGACCGCAGTGCGTAATAACATTCCGATCACGATTGTTGTGATCAATAACTCTGGTATGGGCGGTTACAAAGAGGGAATGCCGACAGCGTACGAACAGTACGGTGCTTCAGCGCTGAGCGGGAACTATGCAGCGCTTGCAGAGTCGTTAGGAGCCAAGGGGATCAGGGTTGAGCAGCCTGACGGTGTTGGCGCTGCAATTCAACAAGCACGGGGCGAAAACGAGAAAGGGAATACGGTTCTGGTCGAGATCATTACCTCTATGGAAAACCGAATGTCCAAGCCATAACTTGCGATCGGAAGGTGGACGATCCACCCGTTGATAAGTATTGACCTAGCTGAGGACGTGATCTAGTTCAGTTGGAATGAGTTCTCGGCACAACTTTCTGAAGGTATGAATTTGATAGCGGGCGTTGTAGACCATCAATACGAGTCCATCTGAGCGGGTGATTACCGCTGTCAGAGGGATGCAGTTTGATCTTTTGTTTATTTGCTGAGGATTTCTCTAAGACGGTGGGCGATTGATATTTCTTGACCAGGTGAGACGTTGACCATGTTGGCTGCGAGTCCTCCGTGGTTGCGGGCGATGTATATGCGAGGGTTTCCTTTGTGCATTTCATCCCAGACTCGGTCGTTCTCGTCTTGCCCGCCATCAAGAGATATGACGCAGTTTGGCACATGGTAGCTAAGGTGGTCATGAATTACTTCGGCATTGACGCCAGGGAGTCCGCATATTTCTGAACGGATGTATTCAGCTTGTTCTCTCATTTCGGCTAGCCTCGCAGTGTCGTCCGTTTCGACGAATAGTTGGAGGGCAGTGGCCATGCCGATCATTTCTTCGCGTCCGACCTTTTGAGGACGTCCAATTGCCATGTCAGGTCCGCTGTTCATGAGTGATGCCTCAATCAAATCAGCTCGTCCGGCGAGGATTCCTGTCGACTGAGGTCCACCGATGTACTTGCCTCCGGAAAATGTGACGAGATCGGCTCCCTCGGAAATAAACTTAGTAAGATTCGACTTTGGTGGGAGCATTGCAGCACCATCGACAATAACGGGGACGGAAGCGGAGTGTGCGATTTCGGCAACTTCCGGTGCACTGAGTCCGCCACGGGCGGAGCCATAGGCATATGTGTACAAAATAGCTGCTGTTCGATTTGTTATCGCTGCTTTGAGTTGGTCGGCTGTAGCACCGTTTTCATCACCAGCGAATGTCAGGATCGCACCGGCGTACTCATGACACTTGAGGTAGCCCTCGGGATTGTTTGTTTGGGTAAGGATCTCGTTTTTAAGTCCCGTGGAGTCAGGAAGTTGAGAGATTTTGGCCTTATTATTTCCGGTCATCACAGCCGCTGTCGCAAGGACTAGTCCGCCGGCGGCACCTGAGCAGATGAGTCCAGCCTCAGCGCCGGTGATTTCGGCAACAAATTCACCGGTGGAGCGTTTTAGCTCGACGAGATCGACGAAAGACTCTGAGGCGAGATTCATAGCATCTCGCACTTCTTGCCGCATCATCGAGCCACCGTGGGTGGTGTGTGTGCCTCCGGCGTTGATCAGCGGCGTTACACCGAACCGTGCGTAGACAGGGTTGTTGAGCGGTACGCTAGTCATTTGCTTAATCCTCTGGTAATTAGCGTTTATTCGACGATCGATCATTATTGATGTGACCTTATATGGCGGTAACTGTGTTACAACTACGCCGAATCGAACTAATTCTAATGTTGCGCTGGCATGATGGCACACGGTGCGCTGGCGCAACCGACTTAGGAGGTTGTGTTGAGCGGAATATATGAACAATTCGGGGTTACTCCCGGAATTAACGCCCGAGGTAACCAGACACTGCTCGGTGGTTCGACTCCCCCAGCAGAGATTCAGGATGCCATGGACGAGGCTATGAACTCAGGATATGTGGTGTTCGAAGATTTGTTGCGAAAAACCGGTGATTTTATCGCCGGAACTCTCGGTACTGAACAGGCGTTTGTGACCTCTGGGGCTGCCGCTGCGATTTCGCTCGGAACTGCTGCTGCGTTGGCGGGAAATGATCGAGAGAAGATGGGGTTGATTCCTGATACTTCTAGTTTCGATCGAAACGAGTTGGTGTTCCAAAAAGGCCAGGACTATACGTACAAGCGTTGCTTTACTTTGGCTGGTGCGAAGCTTGTCGAGATCGGTCGCAAGGATGGCTGCACGGTCGAAGAGATGGAAGCTGCTATTGGTCCGAAGACTGCTGGAATCGCGTTCTACGAGAGTGGGGCGTGGGGCGACGAGTGGGTAACCATCGAAGAGGCTCGTGCTTTGGCTGATAAGCACGATATTCGCTTGATTGTTGACGCTGCAGGCCAGATTTATCCGTTAGATCAATTTACAAAGACGGCTCAGATTGGTGATGTAGTTGCGTTCGGCGCAAAGTACATCGGATCGCCGCATTCGACCGGGATTTGCACCGGGAAAGCCGAGTACGTCGAATCGGCGTTCTTACAGAATTTTATTGGCTACGAAATGGCGGGTCAGGAAGGACTGGCGCGTCCTTATGGTCGTCCTTACAAGACGGATCGAGGCGAGGTTATTGGCGTTGCTGCTGCGTTGCGTCGATGGTTCTCGATCGATCACGAAGAACGATTGGCCGTAGAAGAAGCCAAGCGCACAGCGTTCCATCGGGGTCTCAGTGATATTGCCGGGGTTGATGTGGTTGTACCGACTACTCCTCAGTTAGGTCCTAATACGACGGTGTTTGTTCACTTTGATTCCGCTGTGTTGGGTTTCGATGGTCACGAGGTTATTAAGCGGCTTGAAGAGGGCGATCCACCGATTTGGACTCGTACGCATGACGATGGTGGCTCAATTGGTGTTGGTGTCCAGATGTTGACGGATGAACAGGTTGAGACTGTTATTCAGCGGATCAAAGGAATCGTTTCATAGGCGTTTTCGTTTCGTAGTTGGAATGGTTCATTCATTTCGAAAGGTAGTTGGGATATGGAGTGGAGTTATCTGATCGTTGGCGGGCGAGTAATCGATCCGTATTCAGGGATAGATGCTGTTCGCGACGTTGCGATCTCCAGTGCAAAAATCGTCGAGCTAGGCGAGAATCTTCCGCGAGATAAGGCCGAAAACGTTATTGACGCCACTGGAAAGATCGTAACGCCAGGTCTGATCGATCTACACGTCCACAACTACACGTCACGGGGGGGGCGACCGAGCGTGGATTCGGACACAACGAACCTAGCGTTTGGGGTCACGACGGCCCTCGATGCGGGCACGGCGACACCGGATGAATATCCGCACTACTGGGAATCAGATATTCAGAATACGAAAGTAAGACTGTATTCACTGGTTCGAATGCCAGATCCGTACGGTCCTTCGCCTTCATCTGTCGCCGAGGTGAAAGATCTGATCACCGGGTACGACACACTGCTCGGCGTGAAGTTCCACCATTCGCAGCATTTCGCTGCCTTGCCGATGGCACGTGAGGCTGCTGATTTTGGTGGTGGAATTTTGATGTGCGAGGCATATGGCGCGCCGATTCCTCAATTATTGGATTGGATGAATCCGGGAGACATTTTGACGCACACGTTCCATGCTGCGTTCAGGTTTCCGATTTTTGATCATAGAGGCCAATTGTGGTCGAAGATTTGGGATGCGAAGGAGCGTGGGGTTTATCTCGACATAGGTCACGGTGCGAGAGGGTTTGCGTTTAGGACATTGGAGCAGGCGATTTCGCAGGGCTTCAAACCGGACACAATAAGTACTGACGTTCACGTTGGGAACATCGATGGGCCGGTATATGACATGCCGACCACGATGTCGAAGATGTTGGCGTTGGGGCTGTCGCTAAACGAGGTGATCGAAATGTCGACTCGTATTCCGGCTCGTGCTTTGAGTCAGGAAAAAGAATTGGGTTCGTTGGCTGTGGGAACTGTTGCTGACGTTGTTGTTAGTTCAGTAGAGCAGGGCGAATTTACTTACCTTGATGTGCTTCATGAGTCGAGGTCAGCTAGCGAGAAGTTTTCACCTGAAACGGTGATGTATTCAGGGAATATTTACGATGGCGGCAGGTACAAGCCGATTGAGATGAGTCACAAGCACGATGCACCCCCAGGGTTCATTCTTACGGAGACTTAGGGTTTAGGACGTGGTAGTTCGAGAGTGGGCTGGCTGAAGTAACCTGCAGCGGAGTAGTAGTCGCCACCGTTTTCGGCTGGGTTGGCATCGAGGATGGCAGTGACTTCGACACGTTCTTCTTGAGTTAGTCGCCAGTCGGCAGCTTTAGCGTTGGATTCGATTTGGGCAGGCGAACTGGCGCCGGCTATTACAGTTGCGACTATCGGCTCTGCGAGTAGCCATGCAAATGCGAGTTCGAGGACGGTGTGTCCTCGCCCGTTTGCCCATTCGTTTAGCAGGCGAACCAGCCTGAGGTTATTTGGAGTAATCCAGCGTTCGCCCATGTTGCTTTCGATTGCGAGCCGAGTCCCGTCGGGTGCTGTGCCAGTTGCGTTCACTTTTCCTGAGAGCATTCCGGCAGCGAGTGGTAAATAAGGAATGACGCTCATTCCGAGTTCACGGCATGCGGGAATCATTTCGGATTCGGCGGAGCGCGTCATCATCGAGTAAGCGAATTGTGACGCAGCGAGTGGGATTAGTCCGTTCTCTCGATTCTTCCATTGGGCGTTGACGATTCGCCATGCTTCGAAGTTGCACGCGGCGGTATAACGGATCTTGCCGTCTCGTACAAGATCGTCGAGGGCACGTAAGGTTTCTTCGATAGGCATACGGGTATCGGGTCGATGGATCATGTAGACGTCGATGTAGTCGGTTTGGAGCCTTTGAAGGCTTTCTTCGACTGAACGCATTACAAAATTTCGAGAGCCACCGAAATTGTTGGGTCCTTGACGGCGCATCGATCCGAATTTGGTACCGATGAGCATTTCGTCTCGGCGACCTTTGAGGGCGTGCCCGATGTACTCCTCGGAAAGCCCGGATGCGTAGACGTTCGACGTGTCGACGAAGTTGATGCCGCTGTCGATTGCTGAATGAATGATCGCTGCAGATTCAGGTCGATCTCTTCTGCCGGGCATGCCAAAGCTGTTGGCACCGAGTCCGATTTCTGAGACTTCGAGTCCGGAATTTCCGAGGTGGCGGTAGTTCATTTAGTTCCTGACGAATTCCTGCCTGTGTAAGCATTTCGTGTTGCGATTTGGGTCAGACCGGGGGATTATAGGCGCAAACACACCCTTAGCGTCGATATTCGCCGGAGCTCGCAGTAAATGGCACAACCTACTCGCCCGAATCTTGTCTACATTTTTACCGATCAGCAGCGCGCCGATACGATGGCGGCGTATGGGAATGATTGGATCGACACTCCGAATTTGGATCGTCTTTCGGGCAGCAGTTTTGTGTTTGAAAACGCTTATGTGAGTTCGCCGATTTGCACGCCGTCTCGATCGACTCAGATGACGGGTCTTTGGCCGCACACAAACGGTTGCATCAAGAACAATATTCCGTTGCCCGATGATGTTCAGACGTTTGCGGAGTTCTTTCCTGATGAGTATCACACGGCGTACTACGGCAAGTGGCATTTGGGCGATGAGGTGATTAAACGTAAGGGGTGGGATGAGTGGCATTCGATCGAAGATCAATATCGGATTTGGAATACAAAGCCTGAGCATGACGAGGTGTTGAGCGACTATCACCATTGGCTGTTAGGGCTGGGTTACGAGCCCGATAAGGAATCTCGCGGGAAGATGGTATTTTCGCGCCCTTTTACTGCTAGGTTGCCGGCTGAGCACACGAAAGCGACGTATCTGGGTGATCGCGTGTCGGAATTCATCGGTGATCGCAAGGACGATCCATTCGCTATTTGTATTAATTTTTTAGAACCACACCCGCCGTATGTTGGGCCGACAGACGGCATGTATGACCCGGCATCGTTGCCTCAGTCGCCGATTTTTATGGTTGACCCTCCCTATAATGCTGCTGGAATGCACAGGTTGATGGCCGAGGCACAACAGTTTGAGAGTGACACACCCGGATCGTTGGCTGCTAACGAGGTGATGGGACGGGATTTGCCGCCGGAGGAGCAGGCAGGAGAAGGACCGTCTGCCAACACTGAAGCAGCATATCGACGAACGCAGGCGAACTACTACGGTCTCGTGACTCTCATGGACAGGGCAGTCGGCAAGATTCTTGATGCGATTGATGAGGCTGGCTTGACTGAGGACACGATTGTCGTATTCACTTCGGAGCATGGGGATCAGATGGGCGATCACAATTTTTTCCAGAAGATCGTTATGTACGAACAGTCGGTGAAGGTGCCGTGCTTGATACGGATTCCGTGGCTCGACAACCGCCGTGTGCCAGGACGATATTCGCACATCGACACGATTCCTACGTTGCTGGATGCGATGGGGCTTGATATTCCTGAGCATCTTCAGGGTGAGTCGAAGGCTGGGCGATTACGAGATGGAAGGTCGCTGGAAGATAACGATATTTTCTTGGATTGGAACGGTCGAAGTGTCGATCAGAAATTCCCGTTAACGGAGCTTGAGAGGATGAGGGAAATTCCACATCGTTGTGTTGTGACGGGCGATGGCTGGAAATTGAACTTGTCGGTTGGGGACCAAAGCGAGTTATATGATTTGAACACTGATCCTTACGAACAGGTGAACCTTTACGATGATCCGGCCTATTCGGAACGGATTGTCGAGTTGGCTCGTAAGATTCGAGCGTGGCAGATCGAAACAGGGGACACCGCATTGATTCCGGATGTATATCCAGGTGCAGGGCCTGTATTGGGAATGCGGTAAGTGTTGGTTACGGACATATTCAGAGATAAAAAAGCCCTCGCACAAGCGCGAGGGCTTTTTTGATCATCGAGTTCCTCTAAGGCAAGTTTAGGTCGGTTGTTGGGGTTTCTGCCCAGTCGTCTTTTGCCATGCCATCGAAGTCGAAACGTACGATGCCGTCTTTGATCGTTAGCTGGTTGATGAGCCGACCATCGGTTTGCATAGTTCGGTATCCGGTGGGGCCGGAGTCAGAGAGACCGGCAGGCCGATCTTGGAATTCGAGAATCGTGACATCGGCGAGAGCACCCGGAGTCAATGTTCCTAGCTCAGTGTGGTCGATCCATTTCGCGGGTTCCCAGGTGGAGCGGGCTACGACTTCGGCCATAGGCATGCCCAGTGCGAGGAACTTGCTCATGACTTCAGTCATGGTGGCGCGTGAGGTATGGAGGCTCATACGGTGCATATCTGTAGAAATAGTGTCGGGTGGGAAGCCTTGATCTAGGGCTGGCTTTGCCATCGAGAACGAAAAACTATTGTTTCCGTGTCCAACGTCGAATTTGATGCCACGCTTGCGGGCCTCGATGTAGTGATCTTTCACCTTGCCGTCATTGCCGATCATTGGTTTACCGTAGCCGAAGCAGTGAGTCGTGCCATCGCCGGGTCGAAGGCGTTTTAGCATGTCTTCGAATGTTCGGGTTGGCTTTGCGTTTTGGTCGACCAGACAGAAAGAATTGGAAAGTCGGGCGGCTTCGACACCGCGGTCGATCGATTCCCAACCTTTGCCTTGAAAATGGGCGACTTTTACGCCGACGATGATGTCGGAGCGCTGGCGAATTTTCGCAGCGGTGAGTTCAGCATCCATATCTTCAATATCCTGCTCAACATCCCCTTCCATGCCCTGACCAACAATGTTTAGAAGGGCGAAGACACGGACCGCAGACTTTTTAATTACGTCGTCGTTGAACTGGTCGAACGTGCGCCAACCTGAGCCGCCGCAATCGACCATGGTCGTTACACCGTATGGAAAGCACATTTCTTCAGGGAACATCGCTCCTGAGAAACCTGTGGTGTGAGCATGGATGTCGATGAGACCCGGGGTAACGTATTTTCCTGTGGCGTCGATCACCCGATTGCCTTGCGACGCAGGGATGTCTTTGGCTACGCCCGCAACGACTCGCCCGGCGATTCCGACATCCATTATCTCGTCGATGCCATTTGCCGCGTCGATGACGTGGCCGCCTTTGATAAGCAGGTCATAGCTAGCCATTGGAGAAGAGTCCCTTCAGAGTGGTGATCCGTGTTGGAGTTTGTTTTTAGTCTTGTAATTGACGGAGGCGTGGGTCGGTACGGTCTCGGATCCAGTCGCCCAGAAAGTTCATTGCCATTACTGTCAGAAAAATTCCGAGTCCGGGGAAGAACGAAACCCACCATGCTTCGTCGAGGGTATCTCGCCCATCGCTAATCATGGCTCCCCAAGACGGGATTCGTGACGGAATACCAATCCCTAAGAAACTTAGGGATGCCTCTGTGAGGATGAGTCCGCCGACTCGCAGAGTTGCGAGCACTAGCAGCAGATTCGAGATACCTGGCATGATGTGCTTGTACATGATCCGTAGATCGGAAGCTCCCGAGACTCTTGAAGCCGAGACATAATCACGAGTTTTTAAACTTAAAACTTCAGCGCGGACAATCCTCACGAGACCCACCCAAGTGAGCATTATCAGAAGCACCATCATAATAATGACACCCTGACCGACTGTGATCGATACAACAAGAGCAATTAGCAGGAACGGTAGAGCGTTCCAAACGTCGACGAATCTGGTCATCAGCTCGTCGAATATTCCGCCATAAAAGCCGGTAAGGATTCCTGCCCATGCGCCCAGTATTGTGCCGCTAATCATCGATACTATTGCGACGCCGAGGGATACACGGGTTCCGAAAACTACACGGCTAAAAACGTCACGACCGAACTTATCGGCACCTAAAATGTGGCGTGTTTCGATTTTGCTTCCTAATCGGTCGTTTTCATAATAGTCGTTGTCCCAAGCAGGATGCGCAAGGTTACTGCGAAGGTTCTGGTCGTTCGGATCGGCTGGTGCTATCTGTTCTGCGAAAACGGCGAATATCACCAGTAGCGACAAGACGGCAACGGGTATTACAGGCCATCTTCGTATGAAACGCCACCCGAAAGCTGGAGCATTGAGCAGGGTTAAATTGGGCCGGTCGGGACCGACTACAGGAACTGATTCGATTTCAACTGTCATGACAGTCGAATTCTAGGGTCAGCGACTGTATATAACAGGTCAGCAACTAAACTCA
>JAPKFF010000001.1:0-51341 GCA_028821715.1 Dehalococcoidia bacterium | reverse complement strand
CATACTTGTTTTCAAGACAAGCGCATTCAACCGCTCTGCCACCCCTCCGCAGGGGTTCCAAGGTTTCGGAGTGAAACCGCACAGACAGTAAGTAAGTTTAATAGCAACTACCTGCCAACTGAAACGGTGAAACGCTACAAATTCCTCAGTGATCTGAACTAGAAAGCTGTTTTAGGGCGGTAAATATTGTAACTAAAGCGCTGAATACTGCTGGGGCGTCGCCAAAAATACTCGCCTGAGTGTGTGGACATGAAACAGCTTCTTGAAATGTCTGGAATGGTGACGTTGCTCATTGGCATCGTTGTAGCACTTGTTGGCATTGTCGTTTAGCTCTCCACCTAGAGTTCTTCGTAGCTATATGCAGTCGGATGCGTTTTAGAACTACTCGGTGTAGCGATGCTTGGCTGGGAGGTGATACGGGACCAACTGCGTGCTAGAAAAACCGATGATCTCCATGACGTCGGGTTTCATTAGGTCGAGTCGCTTGCCTGCCGTTACGTTTGGCAGTTTGAGCAGAAGTAGGCAGTTCGACCACTGAATTTCAGCGTGACTAGCGAGATTTCGCAGCGAGGACAGAACGACCCCGGCTTGCGATGCAGCAGCATTCGATCGTCGTAGGCATTGACAATGTAAGGTCGGCCTCGATCGTCAGGGTGACTCAGGATGTATCCGAGAGCGTGTTCGAGTGATATTCGAATCGCCTCAAATAAATTTTCTAGTTCTGGTTCAGATATTTCGCTTACTCGTCTAGCCGGTGAAATTTCGACTCTGTGGAGAGATTCGTCAGCGTAGATGTTGCCAATTCCGGCGATCACAGTTTGATTGAGAAGCAGAGGCTTTATTTGAGCCGTTCGACCTGCCATTAGTGAGACGAACTGACTGGTAGTGAATGCGGGATCGAGAGCGTCGGGTCCGAGTCCGGCAAAGGCGTGGTCGAGAGAGGCTAAATGTTGAATTCTTGCCCAGCGACGTGGATCGACTAGTGCGATTCGCAGATTGTCGTTATCGTCAGTGAGATCGAATTGTGCTCTGGTGAATCTGGGTGAGGGTTCATCAGGATCGAGTACGTGTACTTGACCGGTCATGCCCATATGGAGGCTTAATACCGAATTATCGAGCACCATCGCAAGATGCTTACCACGTCGTTCGATGCTGGTTACCGTTTGATCGATCGCTTGCTTTGATCCAGCGATTGTTCCCGTGCCGTGCGCGCTTTCAGGCTTGTCTTCAAGCTCGACTTTTATGAACGTTTTTCCGCCGATACCTTCTCGAACGAGGTATCGGCGCAACGATTCAACTTCAGGTAGTTCGGGCATAGTGACTTCCGATTGAGAGGTCTAGCCCACTGAATCCATGTCGCCCCAAGTTGGACCGGTTTTTACTTCTACTAGCAGTGGTACTGTCAGGTCCATGGCGGCGGGCATCATCGTTGTGACTATCATCTGCATTTCCATTAGCTCCCCGGGAGCTATCTCGAAGATCAGTTCATCATGAACCTGAATCGACATCTTCGACTGCATCTTCTGACTCTTCATCTCGTTTGAAATGTTGACCATTGCCAGCTTGATAACGTCGGCAGCCGTTCCCTGAATCGGCATGTTTACCGACACCCGCTCGGCTGCGGCGCGGTGTCCCGGATGACCCGCATTGATGTCGGGCAAGTAACGTCGGCGACCTGTGATCGTCTGGGCATATCCGCTATCTCGAGCTGATTGCTTCACCTGCTCAATGTAATCACGAATTCCCGGGTACTTGCCGAAGTAGAGGTCGATAAATTCTTGACCCTGCATGCGTGTGAGATCAGTTTGACGCGCCACGCCGACTGGTCCCAGTCCATAGATCACACCAAAGTTCAAAATCTTTGCGATTCGGCGTTGGTCAGGATTTACGTCTTCAACTCCATACATCGCTTGGGCGGTAGCAGCATGAATATCTTCGCCTTTGTGGAACGATTCGAGAAGTCCGGGTTCCTGCGACAGGTGCGCCAGAATCCGAAGTTCGATCTGCGAGTAGTCGGCGGCGAGGTACTGCCAGCCGTGTGCAGAATCGGCGACAAATGCTTTGCGCACTCGTCGTCCGAGCTCAGTGCGAACCGGAATGTTCTGCACGTTGGGATCAGTGCTCGATAGTCGACCCGTCGCCGAACCGACCTGATTGAAGCTGGTGTGAACTCGACCTGTATGCTTATTTACGAGTTCCGGCAGGGCATCAACATATGTCGACTTTAGCTTACTGAGTTCGCGGTACTTCAGAACAGCGTCGGCGATTTGGTAGATCCGATCGTCGAGGTCAGCGGTTTCAGAGATCTTTTCGAGGGCATTAGCGTCCATCGAATAGCCAGTTTTGGTTTTTCGAGTCTTTGGCGCACCCAGCTCGTCAATCAACAAAGCTGCCACTTGCTGATTCGATGCCAGATTCAGTTCTCGTCCGCCAATGACGGCGGTTGCAGCCTGTTTGATCAGTTCGACCTCCACTCCGAGTTGCTCCGACATCTCGGCAAGCGCAGCTTTGTCGATCATCATGCCGTTCCGTTGCATTTCGATAATCACAGGAAGCAGCGGTAATTCGATTTCTTCGTTCACATAGCGAGCTTCGTGCTCGTCGATTTCTTGTTCGAAAAGCTCGTATAAACGCCACGTGAAATCGGCGTCGGCTGCGGCGTATGGAGCTGCTAGTTCGATCGGTACCGCTGCCATAGTTATCTGTTTTTTACCGACACCGATTAGGGTCTTGATCTCAGTCATTTCGGATTGGAACAATTCAAATGCGAGCGGCTTCAGGCCGATAGCGCGCCGACCGCACAAAGCTGCTGCGATCATCGTGTCGAAAAATAAATTGTTGAGGGTAATCCCGGCTGTAGCGAGAACCATAATGTCGTAGTTGGCGTTATGGGCGATCTTTTTTATCGAATCATCCTCGAAGAGAGGTCGTAGTGCTGCGAGTCCTTCAGCAAATGGTACCTGGTCGCCTTTGTTGTGGTTCATAGCTACGTACCAGGCGTGTTTGGACTTGATTGAGAACGACAGTCCGACGAGATCGGACGTCATTGAGTTGAGGCCAGTAGTTTCGGTGTCGAATGCAAATTCGCCTTTTGCTCGCAGGGCATCGATCATCGTGTTGAGGCCCGCCATGTTGGTAACTATTTCGTAGTCGCCGAGCGGTTTTGACGGTTCTGGCGTTGCCAACGCTTCGACCGGAGCAGCCTCGCCCATCATGTTGATTTGGCCGTTTTCTGCGATCGAAGGAGCCTTGTTTGGCTCCCATCCAGGTGCCGTTTCGATATCAGACGCCGTGGTCGCAGGAGTGGAACTTTCGACTCCTGCTTTCGGGAGTCGATTCGCTACGAGACGCATCTCGTAGCTCATTAGCGTCTTAATAACTGCTTCACGATCGAAGTCGCCGAACTTGGATTTTGTTTCGTCGAATTCGACCGGTACATCCCGAACGATCGTTGTTAATACGAGCGCAGTAGCGGCTGTTTCGCGATGCTCCTCAAGAAGATTCATGGTGCGTTTTGCACCGCGTAGACCTTCGATTTTTTCAACTTCTTCGAGCTGGCTAAATAGGGAAGGGAAGTGACCAAGCTTCGTGAGCACTGCGCGAGCGGATTTCTTGCCGACGCCCGGTACGCCTGGGATGTTGTCGGATGGATCGCCTTCGAGGGCTTTGATCTCGGCGACATAGTCGGGGCCCAAGCCATCGTACTTATCGGTAACGCCCGCTGGGTCGTACGTCCGCATATCGCCGAAACCCGTGTACATCAGTAATGAGGTCTTCTCATCGACCAGTTGCAATTGGTCGGCGTCGCCCGTGAGAATCAATGTTTTGACTCCCTGCTCAGACGCCTGCTTTGATAGCGTTCCGATCAGATCGTCTGCTTCAAATCCGTCGTATTCGTAAACCGGTACGCCCATCGGTTCGAGAATCTCTTTGAGAATAGGGATTTGCTCATGAAGGGCGGGGTCAACTTCTTGGCGCTGTGCCTTGTACGCCGGGAACATTTCCTTGCGGAACGTCGATGCTTTCGTGTCAAAAGTCACAGCGATGTGAGTTGGATTATGATCACGAATTACCCTCAGCAACATCGACATGAACCCGCTAGCGCCGGTTGTGTTTTGCCCCGACGCAGTAATCAAGTGATCGCGCATGGCGAACCACGCCCGGTACACGATCGCGTGTCCGTCGATTATGAGGAACAGTTTGTCGTCAGATTTAGCCTTAGAAGTGGTCATGTGAAGCTGATATTAGCCCAGGAGAATCGATGGAATTGGTAGGTGAGCGGATTATAGCTTCCAGCGCAACATCACAACGCAATCAGCTATGTCTCATCGGTTCTTGTTTAATCGGATATCGATCGTTCGTCTGATCGAAACGGTTATAGAACCGTATAGTGACATACTTAGCAAGCCAATATATCGTGTAGCTAGGTATTGACCATAAAGCGAATTATCCGCTGTTATTGCGAAGAAAAATGACCACATCAACAAAGCCGACAAATGACCTCGTTAGTATCGACTACTGGCAGTCTCTCAATCGAAAAAGCCTATTGAGGTTTTTCATGTTGCAGCAACTGAGCATGGGGCCGATGCACGGATATGAGATTGCCACACGAATCGCACTTTGTTGCGATGCACGACCAACTGACGCCATGATCTACCCGATGTTGAAGGAGTTAGAGACTGGTGGTTACGTAGAGCTGGAACTGGCTGTGGTGAACGGCAGGAAGCGGAAGAACTATTCGCTATCAATGCTAGGTGTGAAGGCTTACCGAGCTTCGGCTCAGGCATGGTCGAACATACTGCCGCAGCTTGAAACTGCGATGAAGCAGGCAGGGGTAGAGACGGTCTGCTGCACGATAACGGGTATTGATTCCAGCATTTTTGGAGAACAATTAGATGACAACTAACAAACCCTTTGGAACATTGACCCCTATCAGCGAAGAAGCTGCATGCTGTGGCGATGATTGCTGTGGAGACGCTGGATCGTCGGAAATTACTCACGAAAAGCTTGAAACTATCACTGCTGCAGTTCAGCACCAGTACGGATCGCTCGCATCGAACGCCGCAGAGCGTGCAGCCGACAGTACAAGGGTGAAGGCTACTGACAAGTTTTACTCAGAGGATCAGCGAGATTCGCTGCCGGACGAAGTAGCAGGCGCTTCTGCCGGTTGCGGAAATCCGGTAAGAATCGCGGATGCCCAGCTTGGCGAGACTGTTCTTGATCTAGGTTCAGGGGGTGGTGTAGATTGCTTCCTCGCCGCCAACGAAGTCGGTCCAGATGGCTATGTGATTGGTATCGATGTGACACCACGGATGTTGGAGCTTGCTCAGAAGAACGCTGAGAATCTTGGCACCGAGAACGTCGTGTTCAAGCTAGGGCATATCGAATCGATCCCGCAGGCCGACAACACTGTCGATCTCGTTATTTCCAACTGTGTGATCGCACTGTCTGAGCAAAAAGACCGTGTGTTCTCGGAGATTTACCGAATTCTGAAGCCTGGTGGTCGCTTTGTTATTTCCGACATGGTTACTTCTGAGGCATTGCCTGATGATGTGCAGAAGTCGGCTGTAGAATGGGTCGCTTGTGTTGGCGGTGCAGCGGTAATTAGTGAGTATCTGGAACTTGTGGAGTCATCAGGTTTTTCAGCGATTGAGATTGTTAAAGAAGAGCGAAATTGCCCCGACTCCATCGGTTGGGAACAGAGTTTGATCAATTTGACTTTGCGGGCGTCCAAGCCGAATTCGTAGTTCGGATAGCGCATTCAAGTAGGATTGGTGATAATTGTTTCCGCAAAGCTGGAGATTAGCCGTTGGCTGAAGCCCGTAAGTTCGTTTTTTTATCGCCCGATTACAGTAGTTAGATTACCGATAACGGGTTCTGCGGATCGAGTTGCTGTGATTTAGAAGCAGTGATGCTTTCTGGCAATACGAAGGACATCACTAACGCTGTGAAGCAATGCTAAAGCGTAGTCGCCGAGCGACCTGGCAAGTGTGGACTTGAGGCTTCGTACGACAAAGCGTCGGAGAAGTTCCATATCGATTATCCACGCTCGACAATTCCCGAATAAAGGGCCGGTGCTTCGACTAACGGGTGCTCAAGCACACCAGACGTTAGCCGCACGCTCGACGATGCATGACTACACTTGTCACTAGCAATGCTTATTAACCCCTGGGTTCGAAATTACGAGAAAGACGACCACGCGGCACTGGGTCGCGTTCGTGAATGGGCTGCGAACAAGCTTGGCAGCAACGTCGACTACGGGTTTGGGTACGGCACATGGGTGTTCATCGGTAACGAAACCGTCATTAAGATCGACCCCGAAGTTGGACGCACTGAGCGTTTTAGCCACGAGCTCGCTGCGACTCAGATGGAGATACCGGGAGTCGCTACTCCTCATGTGCTTGAAACGGGTGCGTTAGAGGGCAGGGCCTGGGTGATTCTGAATCGACTCGAAGGTTCGAGTGGTTACAACGTTTGGCCGGGATTGGATCAGGAAGCTCGAAGAAATTTGACCGGTCAACTGGTGACTGCTTTGGGCCATATTCAACAGTTTCAGCCAGACGAAGGTATGTTGCATGCTGAAACTCAGGACTGGGCGGCGCACATAAGGAAGTCTTTCAATCGGGCGCTTCGTGCAGTCGATAACGTAGTGCCGGGCCGAGTGCTTACAACTTCGCAGGCTGCATTTGCGCAGTGGGCAGAAGCACTGACCGATCGACCTCGGGTGCTGTGTCACGGTGATCTGTGGTTTGGCAACATTTTGGTCGGCAGCAACGGTAGTCTGTCGGGAATTCTCGATTTCGATCGAATGGCATTGGCACCTGCCGACTACGAACTCGATATGTTGCTTCGGTTCTGGCGATACCCGTGGAATTTTGTTCCCGAGCAGCTAGAAGAGACCTACGGCGATCCGCTCGATATCGAGCTAATGAAGCCGTTCGCGGAACTATGTCAGGGCAATTTGAGCGATGACGCACTATCGGCTCGACTCAGCGCGTTGGAGTTGATCTACCGCTTGAATCTCGTAAATCGCTTCGGGTGGAACGACGAATCGGCCGAGATGTTCGAGACGGTTCTAGGTGGCGATTGGGCTGAGGGTTTGGTTTAGGACGTTTGCCGAGGGTTCTCACTTTTAGTTCTTTCTCCACGCGGGAGAAGGCTAGGTTGAGGGGGCATGTAAATCGTTTGTTGGCATCGATATGCGATCCAGGCATCCCAGCCCCGGCGTTCCTCCTCCCAGACGGAGATGACCTTACGGCTGCCACACACGAGTTCTCGTCAAACATTCCAATCTCTGAAAACGTGCCACCGGCACCTTTCTCTCTAGACAAACTGCAAAAACCGAACCATAGTGTGTTGAACAAGTAAGCCAGTTCTGACAATCAGCAGGAGATGTTGTGATGAAAGCCGTTGTATACAAAGAGCCGTTCAAGGTTGCTGTGGAGACGGTTCCAGATCCGCAGATCCTTCACCCCAACGACGCAATCGTGCAAATCACGTCATCCTGCATTTGCGGATCCGATTTGCACATGTACGAAGGTCGTACGGCGGCACAGCCCGGGATCGTGTTTGGTCACGAGAACATGGGCGTGATCGTAGAAGTTGGACCAGCTGTTAAAACTCGCAAGGTCGGCGACCGAGTGGTGATGCCGTTCAATGTAGCGTGCGGATTCTGCAAGAACTGTCTCGGCGGATACACCGGATACTGCACGACAGTGAATCCCGGGTTCGCCGGTGGTGCCTACGGATACGTTTCGATGGGACCGTGGGTCGGAGGTCAGGCCGAACTAATGCAGGTTCCATTTGCCGATTTCAATTGTCTTGTGCTGCCTGAGGGCACCGACCATGAAGCCGATTTCGCGTTGCTCGCTGATATCTTCCCGACCGGTTATCACGGCACGGAACTTGCAGGGGTGAAACCGGGCGAAAGTGTTGCGGTGTTCGGGTGTGGTCCGGTCGGACTCATGGCTTCATATAGCGCTATTTTACGAGGCGCATCGCAGGTATTCGCGGTCGACCACGTTCAAGAACGACTCGACAAGGCTGCTGAAATCGGTGCGATTCCGATCAACTACGACGTGGCAAATCCGGTCGAGCAGATCAAGGTGCACTTGGGTGGAGAGGGCGTCGACAAGGGAATCGACGCCGTGGGTTATCAGGCAACAGCGGCCGGTTCGTCAGCCGTTGGGGGAGAGCAGGACGAAGTACCGAACATCGTTCTCAATCAGCTAATCGACGTGGTTGCTCCGACCGGTGCGTTAGGAATTCCTGGTTTGTACGTACCTTCCGACCCTGGAGGAGTAGATGAGCGCTCTAAGAAGGGTGTACTGTCGATCAACTTTGGGCAGCTTTTCGAGAAAGGTATTCGTCTGGGTACTGGACAATGCAACGTAAAGCAATACAACGCCAACTTGCGAGATCTGATCATCTCTGGCAAGGCGCTACCGAGCTTCGTCGTATCGCACGAAGTGTCGCTAGACGAAGCGCCTGATGCCTACAAAAAATTCGACCAGCGAGTAGACGGCTACACAAAGGTGATTTTGCATCCGTAATCAAGTGAGCGTTTGCGCTTAGTAAAAAGGAATTGCCGATATGGCACGACAATGGGGTGCTGGTGATTATCGATACGAGCTGGTTGAGAACTGGCCACAGGTGGCCGTCAATGGAGTGGCCGCCGACGTGGCGGGTGATTCTAATGGGCGTATTTATACGGTCGTTCGCGATCCTAAGGCCAATGGAACGTTCAACAACATCACTCCGGCAACAGGTCACATGCTTGTGTTCGATTGAGGCGGGGCGTTGCTCGATACCCGACTCACTGACGAGTTTTCTTCGCCACACGGTCTGTGGATCAATAGCGACGACGAGATTTTTCACCCGATTGTGGTTCCCACCCGGTTACTAAGTACTCACCAACCGGTGAAGTGTTGATGACTATTGGCGCTAAGGGAGAACGTGGCGCACCGGGCGAGCCGTTCAACATGTGCACGCGTGCAACGCAATCACTCTCTGGCGATATTTTCGTTTCTGACGGTTACGGTCAAAATAGAGTGCATCGTTATAGCTCTGACGGGGAATACATTCTGTCGTTCGGATCGGGTGATCCGGTGTTTCTCCAAGGGTGGCTCGGTGAGGAAGTTACTGGCACGCCTGCGACCGGACCCGGTGAATTCAACCTGCCGCATCACGTTTTGGTTGACGATGACGACAATGTATATGTGATGGATCGAACGAACAATCGGTGTCAGATATTCGATCTGGAAGGAAACTATTTGCGTGAGTGGTCGGACGTGACCGGGGCGAACGATGCGGTTATCGACGGCCACGGAGTGATGCACATCGTTGGTCACGCCGGTGTTGAGTTACGTTCGTTGGACGGCACACTGCTGGTTCGCTGGGGTGAGAAGGGCGAGGGCGCTGGTCACTTCACGCACTCACCACACGGCGTGTATATCGATAGTGAAGAGTCGATATACATCGCTGAAGTTGGTGGAAACAATCGATTGCAGAAGTTCGCTCGGGTTTAGTCCAGGCGGTCAAACAACGCAGCCCTGACTCGCTTGGTTCGTTTGAGCGAATGTGAGCGAGCACAGGGCTGAGTGGTTGATTCTTTTGTTAGTGCCGGGCGTGCATTTGCACTTGGGCACCACGGGAGGTCAGCGAACCAGAACTAGTCGGCGGCGTTTGCTGTTGGGCGGGCATCGAGGAGGTCGATACCACCTCGAACCTGACCAAGGGTGTCGGCGATTCGTTCTTCGAGCGTGAACAAAACCTCTCGAGCATAGTTGTCTGCGCCCTTGCGACGTGAGTCAGCTGAAGTTTCAGCCTCGTTCAAGATACCGTTTACACGGCTTTCAGCATCATCGATCAAGTTACCAGCGCGCTTCTGTGCGTCTACTTCGATCTCGGTTGCCTGTTCGTTAGCCATTCGGGTGATCTCAGTGTTCTGGATCATCTTTCGGGCTTCTTCTTGCGAAGTCGTAAGCAGCGTGTTCGACTGCTCTTCAGCCAGCTGACGAATCGTTGTTGCTTCGTCATCGGCGTAGGCGCGAATTCGGCGGGCTTCTAATTCAGCCTGCTTGATGATCGCGTCTTTCTGGCGAACTACACCCTCGGCTTCGTTCAACTGTTCTGGCATTTCACCCTTCATCTCATCGATGACTGCTGTGATTTTGTCCAGGTTTACGAGCGTTCGAGCTGTTCCGGGTACTCGACCTTTGACGATCATCGCCTCAAGGTCTTCGAGCTGTGACATAAGTGTCATTTTCTGCCTCCATACGTGTTGACTGACGCGTATTGTTAACTATTACTTGCTACTTGTTTCGTTTGGTTTCGAGCCTCTCAACCAGAGGCACCCAAACGTTTTTAGGAACGAGGTCCGACACATCGGCGCCGAGTGCCGCTACTTCCTTCACTCTCGATGAACTCAGGATCTGATATTGCAGTGCGCTGAATAGACAAACGGTTTCGACGTCTTCAGCCATCCTGCGGTTCATTAGTGCCATTTCACTTTCGTACTCAAAATCACTCGTGATCCGTAAACCACGAATGATTACCGTTGCTTCGATTTCGCGGGCAGCGTTGACTGTTAGGCCTGAGTACGCCTTTACCGATACGTTTGGCAGGTGTGCCACTGCTTCGGAGAACATTTTTATCCGCTCATCGACATTGAACATGGTTCGTTTCGATGAGACGTCGACAACACCAACCGTCAAATGTTCGACGGTCTGTGATGCCCGTTCGACAATATCCACGTGCCCATTGGTAACGGGGTCAAACGTGCCGGGATAGATCGCTCGTGCCATCTATTCGCCCTCCGGCTTCGTTATTTGGGTTGGAGTGGTTTGAGATTTGTATACTGAAATTGCCGTGTCGCCGTAGAGTCTGTGGGTAGACAACGAGAGTCCGGGAAGTGAATCGGGGAGATCAGTCATCTTCGAGTGTTCGAGAAATGCGATGGCGTTGGGTGCAATTAGATGGGCGTTGTGGACAAGCCCGAATAGAGACTCGAACTCGACGAGATCATAGGGGGGGTCGGCAAAAATCAGGTCAAACTCACCCTTCAGTCTTCCGACTGCGTTGAGTGCGCTACCTTTTTGTACTGAACCTTGCATTGCCAATTTGTACTTTTCGAGAGCCTTTTTTATATCTGCGCACCGACGACCGTTTTGCTCGATGAACGTTGCGTTTGTTGCGCCACGCTGTAGAGCTTCGATCCCGAGTGCTCCCGTTCCTGCGTAAATATCAAGTACCCGCAAACCGTGAGGTCCGGCAGGTCCGAGCATCGAAAAAATAGCGGATCTAACCTTCGAAGTTGTCGGCCTGAGGCTGGAACCAGTATTTCGACGGAACTGTGAAGATCCTCTTCGGTTGTTGCTCATCGCACTTTCGATCCGCACCTTAGACCCTTGAATTTCTCTGGGTGTCCGTAAAGCTATTACGCGAAATGGGACAAAATCGATTATTCATGGAGCCGTCATTGTTAACCATCGTGAGTTGTTACAGGTTTTGGCGGTTTTACACGGATGCGGTGTCATAGGCTGTCTAATCGATGGCCATTCCGTTACGTGCGAATCACAGGCGGTTCGATAGCTGGCTTAGAATGAATTGCTGCATAGTTGGCATGCGGATAGTCGCTTGGCCAAGCAGCATTAGGTGAGAGAAGTGCCGTATCGTAAAAACATGCGGAACAATACGAGTGTCAGCAGGCAATTTCTGCACCGGAACATATGACCAACCAAGATCAACAAGAACAGCCAGAATCGTTGCCAGATTCTTTGAACGAAGCCGATGTGGCTGCAGGCGAACGAAAACTCATTGAAGATCGTCTAGCCAAAACGGCTCAGATCCGGGCGAAGGGTATCGATCCTTACCCTGCACGTTTTGATCGAACTCACACGTCTGAAGAAGCAGCTAAACTGTTCGAATGCGCCGAAGTAATGGCGAGCAATGGTGTCGGTGATGATTCCGGGCACCCACGAACCGAAACCATCCGAATCGCCGGCCGAGTTATGGCTCGTCGCGGTATGGGTAAGGCTGCATTCATCGACCTGAAGGACGGCTACGGTTCGATTCAGGCGTTCGCCCGCCAGAACACGATGGGCGATGACGAGTATGAAATGTTGGGTTTACTAGATATTGGAGACATCATCGGCGTCGAGGGTTCAGTAATACGGACTCGCCGCGGCGAAATTAGCGTTGAGGCTGCCAAAGTCACCGTTCTCACCAAGGCGATTCGTCCGTTGCCCGACAAGTGGCATGGTCTACAGGATCAAGAAATTCGATTCCGCCAGCGCTATCTTGATCTGATTTCTAACGACAAGGCGATGAAGAACGCTCTGTTGCGTTCAAATGTCGTTAAGTCTGTGCGAGCTTTCATGCACGGTGCCGGATTTATCGAAGTCGAAACTCCGATTCTGGTACCCGTCGCTGGTGGTGCTCAGGCGACTCCTTTTGAGACTCATCACAACCAGCTTGACCGTGATTTGTATCTGCGAATTGCAACCGAACTTTATCTAAAAAAATTGATCGTCGGTGGTATCGAACGAGTATTCGAAATCGGTCGGTTGTTCCGAAATGAAGGACTCGATCACGATCACAATCCAGAGTTCACGACCATCGAGAGTTATCAGGCGTACGCCGATTACAATGATGTAATGGAGATGGTCGAGAACTTGGTTTCGACTATCGCCAAAGAAACGACCGGCTCGATGGTTTTGCCGGAAGTTGAGGGTATGAGACCCGAGATCGATCTAACGCCTCCGTGGCCTCGACTCGACCTACGTAAAGAGATCAAAAAGCGAACTGGTATAGATTTCGTTGTGACCCGTGACACTGAGTCGCTTTCGGCGGCGATGCGGGAGCGTGGTATTCACGTCGAAGCTGGATCAGCTTGGGGGCGTTTGCTCGACAAGGTTATTTCGTCGGAAGTTGAACCTCATCTTGTGCAGCCTAATTTCTTGGTCGACTACCCGGTCGAAATGTCTCCGCTCGCAAAGCGTAAGCCAGACTTAGACGAAATCGTCGAGAGGTTTGAAGGTTTCGTTATGGGAACCGAACTTTGCAACGCATTTACCGAATTGAACGATCCGGTCGACCAGCGTGATCGATTCGAGCAGCAGGAGAAGATGCGTTTGGAGTTCGGCGACGATGAAGCTGATCGTTTGGATGAAGACTTCCTCGTTGCTATCGAACACGGTATGCCGCCAACGGGCGGGCTTGGACTGGGAATCGACCGGCTCACAATGCTGATCGCCGGAGAAGAGTCGATCCGAGAAATTTTGCTATTCCCTGCCATGCGTAACACGTGATCTAATCGAACTAGTATTTCGTCGCCTGCCAAATTATTAGAGTAAAAAATGCTTTCACTGGAACAGATAGTCCGAGATCCTGAAAAATTCCGAGCCGCATTGGTTCGACGCGGAGAAGACCCGCCTATCGACAGGATTGTCGAACTCGACTCTCGACGAAAAGAGTTGATTCAGGAAGCCGGCGTCGATCGTGCGAATCGGAACAAGGTGAGCAAGGCTATTGGTGACGAGAAGCGGAAGCCAACGCCAGAAGAGATCGTAGAAATGCGTGCGGCTGGTGAGCGGATCAAATATGTAGAGGCGGATTTGGCGGGTGTTACCGAAGAGTTGAACGCCGTTCTTCTGCCGATTCCAAACACGCCACTCGATGATGTTCCAGACGGACTTGATGAAGAATCGAACATCGTAATCCGTACTTCAGAGGGCCCTGCCGAGTTGCACGGCAACGCACACTGGGACATTGCTACCAAGCTAGATATTCTCGATCTCGAAGCCGGTGCGAGCATTGCAGGCGCACGCTTTTACGTGCTGAAGGGAAAGGGCGCCAAGCTCCAACGGGCATTGGCGTCTTGGATGCTTGATATTCAGACTGAAGTCCACGGCTACACCGAAATCGACCCGCCGCTATTGGTTCGTGGCGAGACGATGACCGGTTCAGGAAACCTGCCCAAGTTCAAAGACAATCTCTATCGCGACGATGAGTCGGATTTGTGGCTCGTGCCTACAGCCGAAGTCGCACTGAACGGATTACATCAAGGAAAAATTATCGACCCTGATCGACTCCCGCTGAAGTACGTAGCTCAGACTCCTAGCTTCCGTAAAGAGCATACGTCGGCAGGAAGAGACGTCCGCGGAATCAAGCGGGTTCATCAGTTCGAAAAAGTCGAGATGTTCCGATATGTCGAACCAGACACTTCTGACGAAATGTTGGAAGAGATGGTCTGTGAGGCTGAATCTCTGTGCGCTCGACTTGGTTTGACCCACCGAGTGCTACAGCTTTGTGCTGGTGATATCGGCTTTCAGTCGGCTAAAACCTACGACATCGAAGTGTGGTCGCCGGGTTGTGCCGAGTGGCTTGAAGTCAGCTCGATTTCTACTTGCACCGATTTCCAGACCCGGCGAAACGGAACTCGATATCGTCCAGAAGTGGGGGCTTCGACGAAGTTGCCGCACACTCTGAACGGTTCAGGATTGGCACTGCCTCGCATTTGGATTGCAGTTATAGAGAATGGTCTACAGGCAGACGGCTCGATCGTTATTCCTGATGTGCTGGTTCCGTACACCGGCTGGGATCGTATCGAAGTGAACTAGCTTGGTCATTTTCCCCACGAAATAATCTGTCTCACCTCGGAAGATTGATCTGTGAATTACCGTAAGCTCAAAAGCACTGGACTAGAAATATCAGAAGTTATTTTCGGCGACTGGACTGAGGTCGCCATATAGCGAATGAAGCCGTTCGAGTGTGTTTATGGACGAATGTCGAGCGTGTAGTTCGTTGGCAGCGTCGAATGGCGATTAGTTGCGCTAATGATGATCACTACGAGATCATCGTCGCCGACGTTCTCGACTGTCAGGTTTCCCGTACCCATTGAATTGACAGGAACCTGATAAACGACCGGATCGCCAATGTCTTTTTCGTGGATCACCTGAACGAGATACTGCGTTGGGATTGTCTCTTCGACTCTGACGAATCCGTTTGCGGTCCAATCGGCAAATGTCGATGTATCGTCAATCCATCCGAGTTCAGGAATTTCGAAATCATCGAAGCAAGCGCCTTGTGCGAATACGGCGTCGTCGGTGATGTATTCAAACCTGAGAAATACCTGTTCACCGGCGTAATAAGAAAGATCTACCGAATCCTTAACCCATCCGAGACTTGTGCCCGTTAATCCGGGGCCATAGCTGTTGCCGTTTGGATCGAAATTGATAGCTCGCTCGGTGTCGAGAATGTCCCATGTGCTGCCGTCGTCGTTCGATACCATCACATAGGCATAGTCCCAAAACTTTTCGATGTTGTAGTTGACCCAGAACGTTAATGAGGCTGAATTGACGGACCGAAGATCGACTTTTCGAGTCAATGTTGAATCGATCGAATCACCGTGATTCGACCACCAGCACGTGTCACCAGAGTGCGGAGCCGTGGTTAGTAAAGATGTCGTAGCTTCACCCTGAAATTTGACAGACATCCTACTTGAACCACTCGAAGTCACAACGTACTTAGAGCCGTAAGATTTGACTGATCCTGAGAGCGAGTCGGGTGCGCGCTTGTAGACATTTCTCACCGGCGGAACGAAATTATCCTCATACGCGTAGGGTCCCGTGTTTGCACTGAGATAGTTGGCAACGAGCCAATCGGCGTACACGTCGTCGGCTGTTACATCGAACCCACGTTCGGTGAGAGTGAGGTCCACAGACTCCATACCGTCAGCCTGATGCTGGGCAAACGCGGTCAGTAACTCATTGCCACCATAGTGAACGGAAAGGAACCCAAAAAATAGTTTTGCAGCTCCGTAGTTTGCCGCTGAAACAGAAATGTCTTGTGCCCACGCAGTGAGAGAAGTTGCGGGTTCTCGAACGAATGCTGCTGCTGACGATCTGGTAAACCCGGCGATCTCAGCAGCAACTTCCGATAGGCCTTCGTTGACCCACGAGTCTTCACTATTGTCGGTTGCAAAGTGAGTAGCATGCTGTAATTCGTGAGCGATAACACTTAGGTATTCGTTACCCGACAGATCGACGCTGTCAGCCGACATATAGAGGGCTTCACGCTGGTTCGATTGAGTTCGGATCTCTTTCGGGTATGAGTCGGCAGCTGAGAAATATCCGGCAATTCCTGATCGTAAGACTGCTGTATAAACAACCATTCGGTCATCGCCATCGATGCCCGGTGTCAGTGGCGCTCCAAAAACTTCAGTAACGGCCGGCCAAACATCGGATTCAAAATTGCTGGCGACCTCAGCAATGTCGATTGGGTCTGGCTCATAACCGGTTTCGAATACCCAGTAAACGTGCTCTGATACATGAGAAACTGTGCCGCTTACTAACACGCTACCGACGTCCCGCGACACCCAGAAATTTACGTCGTCGCCAACAATGAGAGGTTCCGATGCCACTACCGTTTTCGGCTCGGTGTAGCCGGGGACGAGTCGCTTACCTAGTTCTTGTAGATCGCGGTCAGGAGGGGCAGGAATGATCGGTTCGGGCTGGGCGGGTATGTATATAGGGGTGGCGGTTGGGATTCTGGTTGGGAACGGCGTTCGGGTAGGATTTATCTGTTCCGTTATAGCCACCGGTTTTGCGGTACGTAAAGCTTGGGGAGTCAGAGCGCTGGAGCTAGGCATACTGGTCGGATTTGGTTCAGGTGTGCGTGATAGGATCGGTGTCGCTGTTGAAATTTTCGCTTTGGGTACCGGCATAGCGGTAGCGGGTTGGGAATTGGGTGTTACGCCCGCGGCTGGTTCGCCATCGACGACGGGAGTGGTACAACCAATTACGACAGCGAGCAAAGCAAGCATGCCGACTATGTGTAGAGATTTTGGCAAGCTGATCCGCACAAGGCGAAATTCTGAAATTTTATGCATCACTTTGATGCTGGTTTGTCGCCATTATTCGTCAAGTTAAACTTGTTCATTGCATTGTCGAAATCACCGCTGGCGATCATCGTAATCGCATCAGCAGCTCGTTCGGACGCGGATTTGACCATGGCTCGTGTATCAGGGTCGAAAGTGCCTAAAACATGATCAACCTGCACCGCCGACGATTCTGGGTTCCCAACGCCAATACGGACTCGCGGAAACTCGTTCGTACCGAGTGATGTGATGATCGATTTCAGGCCATTGTGGCCGCCCGGGCCACCCTGCTTTCGTATACGCACAGAACCCGGTTTTAGGGTTATGTCATCCGTGACAATCAGGATTTTGTCAGGAGTGGTTCCGAACCGGTTCGTCAGGTAGCTTAGAACAGTTCCCGAGCGGTTCATGAACGTTCTTGGATAGGCGAGAACGACTGCTGACCCACCGAGTTCGGTTTCGGCGAACCGTAATTCCTTGCGCTTTCGATTCAGTTCGGCGTTTGTGCGTTTGACGAGTTCATCGAGACACCACCATCCGACGTTGTGACGGGTGTTTTTATATTCAGCGCCTGGATTGCCTAAGCCGACAACCAGCCACGGCGAACCTTCTGATCCACCGCCGTTTCCACTAGGAAAGAACTTGTCTAAGAGTGATGATACGTCCAATCGTCGATATTCCCGCTTGATCCACTTGGTTTGACAAACAATTCGTTTAGAAATGATATGACCTTATCGTCGAGAACGTTTGCTAGGTTAGACAAATCTCCAGTGGAATTGAGCCGAAATAGACTAACTAGTTTGTCAGTTTCGGGTGAATCCATCACCAAATTTGCGACAACCAATGCGACCCGCTCACGATATAAGTTGAAAAGTCTGACTATCTCGGAAATCATATTGCCAACATCGTTATTGGGCGGAGCCTGAACTATCACGCAAATTCGTTTGTTGATGATCTCCGATTGCTGGGCAACGTAACTCGACTGCAGTAGTAATAGGCGATACATGGCGTCACTTTGTAGGTCTTTGCCGTAATCGGGTCGCCAGTCTTAGGCAACAATTACCTCCCCCGGGTTTCGCCAATGAGGTCGTCAGCGAAAGAAAATGGCAGGGGGTTGACCTGCGTAAATGAGTAAGCGAACGTAACTACGATTTAATTCTCCAGCAAACTATGTTGAATGCTGGGAATAACGATAAGTGGGGCTAGGAATCAAACTCCGGTCGAACCGGAACTTCTCCGTTTTCCATAAACGCGATGAACTCAGACTCATCGATCACGTGTACATCGAGACGTTGAGCCTTTTCGAGTTTTGAGCCAGCTTCGGCACCTGCAACGAGATAGTTCGTTTTCTTGGTTACCGATCCTGTGGCGTTTCCACCCAACAACTTAATTCGATTTTGAGCTTCAGATCGTGACATAGTATCCATCCGACCTGTAACTACGAATGTCACTCCGTTGGCGGGGTGATCGGCTGAAGGTTCGGGAGTGTCGTCGATTGGATTGACGCCGAGTTCGATGAGATCGGCGATGAGCTGGCGGTTTTGTTCGACAGAGAAATAGTCGATTAGCGTCGAGGCAACGATTGGTCCGATTCCATTGATGGACAACAAATCTTTTTCGGTCGCATCTTTCACACCTGTCAGATTGTGGAACCGACGTGACAGCCATTCGGCGCTCTCAGACCCGATCCCGGGAATGCCGAGTGCGAATAGCAGCTTGGACAGCGGCTGCGAACGGGATGCCTCTATTGCTTTGAGCAGGTTGTCGACCCGAGTCTCGCCCATTTTTTCGAGTTCGAGCAGGTCTTCTCTTCGTTCATGGAGGCGGTAGATATCGGCAATATTCGATACAAACTCAAGGCGTGGAAGATCTTGCGAAACTCGTTCTCCAAGACCTTCGATGTCTAGCGCCCCACGTGAAGCGAAATGCTCCAATAACCTCTCGAATTGTGCAGGACAAGCGCCGTTTACACATCTAGTGACAGCTTCGTCTTCGGCCTGCACGGTTTCAGCACCACAGGAAGGGCAGGCATTTGGAAATTTATAAGGCTGAGAATCGGCGGCGCGTTGGTTTTTTGACTCAACTTCTACAACCTGAGGTATTACGTCGCCGGCTCGCTGAATAACAACTCTATCGCCCTCACGTAAATCTTTGCGAGCGATTTCGTCTTTGTTGTGGAGCGTTGCGCGTCCGACGGTGACGCCACCAACGATGACCGGTTCGAGTTCTGCCCAAGGGGTCAGAGCGCCCGTTCGGCCTACGTTCACGTGAATGGCTTTGAGGGTGGTTTCAGATTGCTCGGCAGGGAACTTGTAGGCGATGGCCCAACGGGGATCACGGCCGACAAATCCGAGTCGACTTTGATGAGATAGCGAATCGATCTTGATTACAACGCCATCGATGCCGTAATCGAGCGAATTACGCACTTCGCCTGCGTTGGCGATCGCTGCCATAACGTCTTCAACGGTATTTGCTTTACGAGTCCATTCGTTCTTGCGTCCGCCCCATGTATTAATAGCTTGGAGAGTGTCCCAGTGGCTTGACGGGGATTCTACGCCTTCGACGTAGCCCAAGGCGTAGAAGAACATGTCGAGCGGGCGTTTTGCCGTTTCGGTCGAGTCGAGTTGTCTTAGCGATCCTGAAGCCGAGTTACGAGGGTTCACGTATGCGGGAAGCCCTGCCGCTTCTCGTTCTATATTAAGCGTTGAGAATTTCGAGTTTGGTAGGAATACCTCCCCACGTAACTCGATGACAGGCGGGATGCTTTCTGGCGGTCCTTCGAGCTTCAATGGCACGCTACGAATCGTACGAACGTTCGCCGTGACATCTTCACCGCGTTCGCCATCGCCCCGAGTTGCTGCTCGCTCTATGACACCATCACGATAAGTGATCGCAAGGGCAAGCCCGTCGATCTTAAGCTCGCACACCATCGGTGCGCTTTCAATTTCAAGGAAATCGAGAGCTCGTTTGTACCAAGCTCTAAAACCATCTTCATCGAACACGTTTCCGAGGCTCAGCATTGGAACCGGGTGAATGACATTATCAAACCCGGCGGCTGGCGGTGCGCCTACACGTTGGGTTGGAGAATCAGGAGTCTTTAGGTCGGGATGCGCTTCTTCGAGTGCAAGTAGCTCCTGCATTCGGGCGTCCCACTCTGCGTCGTCGAGTTTGGGAGCGTTCTCGACGTAGTACAGCCGGTTCGCCCGATTTATTTCTGCACGCAATTGCACGGCGCGGTTCACAGCCTCTTCCGGTGACGAAGTATAGGAACCGAACGGCATTTGTAGGGGATAATCGTTATTTGGCACAGGAGAATGTTCAGCGCACACGGCTTGAAATAAAGCGTTGAGTGATTCGGTGAGAATCACACTCGAAAAGTGTTGTGCCGAGTATAACAACGCCCCACACGGACAACTCGGCTTTGAATTTACTAACTATTTACGGCATTACTCGGGCAGAGCATGCTGATCGGATAGTGCCAAGGTCTATACTTTCTCGTCTAAACACATCGATAATCACGGATCCGCAGTCTCATTTCATAATCAGCTATGGCAGAAATTCAACCTTTCAGGGCAGTTCGCTACAACCCACAAGTCGCAGGTGACGTGAGTCTTAACGTATGTCCGCCATTTGACGTGATAACTCCGCAGCTCCAAAAGGAGCTGTACACTCGCTCGCCATACAACATTGTGCGACTCGAACTGGCGCGCCGTGGGCTTGCGGAAGATCCGTACGAAAAGGCGGCCGAAACTGCTCAGGCATGGACTGACTCTGGTGTGTTGAAGCACGAAGAGGCTCCTTCTATTTATGTGACCGAAGAGGAGTTCAAGTACCAGGGCCAAACGTTACGTCGCCGAGGTTTCGTAGCTGCCGTTCGATTAGAAGACTACGATCAGAAAGTCGTGCTTCCGCATGAAGGGACTCGCTCTGAGTGGGTTGCCGACCGGATGAACGTGATGGCGGCCGCTCAGTCGAATTACAGCCCGCTACTGTCGATTTTCAGAGACGACCTTCGTTCCAGTGTCGGAAATATTATTCGTGCTATTGCTGGTGGAGAACCTACTGCAGTTTTCACGCCACCCGATATGCCGCAGTTGAGGCTGTGGAGAGTTTCTGATATGGGTACTATAGGAGTGATTCAGGCTGCTCTTAAAGATGCTGAGATATTTATTGCTGACGGTCATCACCGTTATGAGGCGGCGCTGCGATATCGCGGCAGTGTTCGTGCTGAACGAGAGGTTGATCATGATGAATCGATCAACTTCAGAATTATGCTGATGGTTTCTTTCGATGAGCCGGGACTCATTACCCGTGGCTACCATCGCCTTGTTGAATCGGCTACCGACGACGAGTTAGCAGGGATTATTGGTTCAGTCGAAAAGACATGTGATCTTGAAGATTGGTCTCCTAGCGAGGGTCTTTCGACTGCTGAGCAGATCGAAGAGTTTTCGGTTGCGCTTGGTGAACGTGAAAATAGGGAAGTTACTTTCGGATTGTTCTCGAAGGAGCCGGGCAAGTTTCATATTGCTCGGATGAAATCGCCACCTCCTGCTGAGAATGCCCTTGAGAACTCCGAATACTCGCACTTGCATTCACACATCATTAGACCTGTAATAGCCGAGGAACGTGAAGAGAGCGTAATCAGTCCGCATCACGACGCTGGACTCATCGCCCGCCAGATCGAAAGTGGAACTGCAAAAATGGCGTTCATCATGCGACCTGTGCCGCTTAATGAGTTCGTTTCGATCGTTACACGAGGGTGGCGTTTGCCTGCTAAGGCTACGAACTTCTACCCGAAGCCACCTGCCGGTGCTGTGATCCAAGAGTTTGGCGCTCAGCTCTAAGCTGCGTCTACGTTGAGCGATTCTTCAAGTACCGAAAGTACTTCGGAGACGGTCGGTCGATTTTCCGGTTCGTTAGCGATGAGTCGTGCTATCAGGCTGCCGTGGGCGTCGAATACGAAGCTGGCAGGGCTGGCCTTTCCATCGTCATTAAGATCAAATACCTGCCAGTCACTTGCGACAACGTTTAGTGGGTCCGCGATGAGCGGGAAGCCGAGAACGAGGTCATCACGCATCTCGATAACCCTGTTCGGCTGATCGGAAACTACCACTACGACGTCAGCCCCTAACTCATCGAATTCTGAAATTTGAGATTGAATGAGACGCATCTGAGAGATGTCGAGATCATCGGTCGTGGTTGGAACGAACAGCAGATAAACGGGTGTGACGCCAAGGAGGTCTTCGAGTCGGATATTTTCGCCATCAATAGTCGAAACTGAGAACACTGGCGCTATTGGGAGTAAATCACTATCGGTATGTGCTGTCGTTGGCGTAACAGTTGGAGTCGAGCTAGGTGCTGCCGTAGGCGTTGGTGCGGGCGCGCTCGAACAGGCAACTGAGGAGAACAGCGCGGTTAGCATCACGATTATCGAGAGTCTTCGGATTTTCACGCTCATGAGTCTAGCCGAGCTTTTCGACCTGCTCGATGATTTCTTCGGCATCTACTTGGTGTGTGGAGTTTAATCCAACGCTCTGCCAGACAATCTCGCCGTTAGTGTCGATTAGGAAAACCGAGGCCGAAGCGAGTCCGTCGCCGAACAAGTTGAACACACCGAACTCTTCCGGGACGCTTGGGTCGAGCGCGGAAAATAGGATCGGAAACTCGTAGCCTTGGGCAGCGGCTAGCGCCGCTGGTCCATCGAGATTGTCGGTGCTGATTGCGAGTATTTGAACACCACTGGCATCGAGTTCAGCCTGAGATCGTTGCAACTTCCCGAGTTGCCTTCTGCAAAATGTTCACCAGTAAGCTCGGTAGAAAACGACAACAACTGGCTTTTCGCCTCGGAACTGAGAAAGTGTGTATTCGGCACCTTGGATCGATGGCAGTGTGAAATCACGAGCGGTGCTGGTGACAGGACCGGGCGTGTTGACGAGTGTGGGCTCTGTAGGATCGGGCATCGCAACTGGAGGCGACGTTGTGGCAGTTTCGGCGGTCATTTCAGGCGCCGGCGATGTAGCAGCAGGAGATTCGGAGCCGCAAGCGAGAGCAAGAGGGAGCACTGCGATTATAAAGATTGCGATAAACGACCGACTCGTTCCTGGAAGAGCCGAACTCATCCGTTTTATCCGTCCCAGTAGATACGTGTCTGAATAGCTACTTATAGCGAAAAGCGCAGTCGAATCGACTGCGCCTTTCCCGATTTTTCACAGTTAGATGCGGCTGCTGCCAAAAAAGTTATATGGCTGCTGCATCCACACATACAAATCTACGAAGTCATTGCCTTCAGGGTTTCTTCTGCAGCCTTCAAAGCCTCATCGATGTGAGCCTTTTCGACCCAACCCATGTGACCAACTCGGAAGATCTTCCCGACAAGCGACTTTTGGCCGCCACCGAGAATCACGTTGTAGTCCTTGTTCACTTTTGCCAAGAACGCCTTGCCATCGAGACCTTCCGGCAATCGTATTGCGGTAACGGTGTTCGACGCGTACTTGGGATCTGGCAGTAGTTCGAGTCCGAGTGCCTTCGCACCGTCGCGAGTGTGCTGCGCTATTTCATGGTGACGTCCGAATACGTTTTCTATTCCCTCATCGACCATCGACTGCAATGCCACTTCGAGCGTGAACATCACTGGTAGGCAAGGTGTAAACGGCGGCTGGCCGATTTTGAGATAGTCCTCGTATTGCTGTATATCGAGGTAGTACTTCGGAGTGGTCGATGTGGCGTGAGCCTTCCAAGCCTTCTCCGAGAAAGTAACCATCGAGATTCCTGGAGGTGAAATCCAGCTCTTCTGCGAAGCGGTGGCAACAACGTCGATGCCCCAAGCGTCGACAGCGATTGGAACGCCACCAGCGCTCGATACAGCGTCGACAAGGATGAGGGCGTCGGATTCTTCGTGGATGACCTTACATAGGTCTTCCAGCGGGTTGGAGACGCCCGTAGAGCTTTCGTTGTGGGTGAAGATCACTGCTTTCACGTCGCTCATACCTTTGAGGGTCTCCCGAACCTTGTCGAGATCGGCAGCTTGGCCGAGATCGAAGGAAATGCGAGTGGTCTCGGCACCGTATGCCTCGGCGATTTCAGCGAATCGTTCCCCAAAGACACCGATGATGATCGATAGAACTTTGTCGCCAGGTGAAATCGTGTTCACCACGGCAGTTTCCATCGCACCGGTTCCCGACGATGTGATGAAGTACACATCGTTCTTCGTCATGAAAACCGTCTTCAGATTCTTCGTCATGCGATCAAGCATGTCGGCGTACTCGGGACCTCGGTGATTAATCATCTGCGATCCGGCGATTGCTAGGACATCGTCGGGAAGCGGTACTGGGCCTGGGATTCGAAGATTTGTCTGGTTCTGGCTACTCACCGGAGTGCTCGTTTCATACGGATTTTTTCTAAGAGTTTTTTCAAGTTGTGGTCATTCTGGTGATTGTTTTTGCAACCGATCGGCGAACGACCCGGAAGAATTCTAACTCTCACTATGTAAAACTGCTGTAAATTCAGCGCGACGAGTTAGTGAGGGTGATAGGGCAAAATCTCTAATTGGTTAGAAGAGGTTTTGTACCGACGGAGAGAATGAATTTGTATAATTTATCGTAGTACTCAGGTGGCCTAGTGAGATCTTATTCGCCCCCATTTGGGATGAAATTACGAAACCTTCTCTAGCTTTGTTTAACAAAACTCGGTAGCGATTGGAGATAAATCCACGACGGTTTTCCGCTCGAACGGATTGTCAATTTGCTCCACGAAATTTCTAGCCGCTACGAATTAAATTTTGCCCTGACGTTGAAACCTACTCAGCTAGCTTCACTAGGGAGTAGGTTTTACGACCTCGGCGTATTATCATAAGGCGGCCTTCAATTAGGTCGTTCACTCCAACCGTTCGGCCTGCGTCGGTGATTTGTTCGCCGTTGAGGTACATGCCGCCTTGATCGATGGTGCGTTTTACGTCTCCACTCGATTTGCCGGCTCCTGCCGATACAGCCATCTCAGAAAAGCGGATGCCTTTACCTGAAAGTTGGTCGCTAGTTACTTCGGTTACTGAAGAATCTTCGAGAACATCTTCCATTTGATCGGCCGAAAGCCCAGAAATATCTCCGCCGAAGAACGCCTGTGTCACCTTCAGAGCCTGATCGAGTCCGCCCTGACCGTGAATCGTTCGCGTCACTTCTTGAGCCAGTGCCTTTTGAGCGGTTCGCTTATGAGGTTCTTCGACTACGGATTCCGCTAGTCCACCGATTTGAACTTGGTTCAGCATGGTGAATAGCTTCACGTAGGGAACAGCGTCGGCATCGGCGACGTTCAAGAAGAATTGGTACAGCTTGTACGGAGAAGTCTCGTTAGGATCGAGCGTTGGCGCTCCACCAATCGACTTGCCGAACTTTTCTCCATTGGCATTCATTACCAGTGGGTAGGCGATTCCGTGGGCCCGTGGTCGCCCTTCGTAATCGGCTCCGTGTATTCGACGAATTAGGTCGACTCCACCCAGAATGTTGCCCCATTGATCGCTGCCACCGGCCTGAAAGCCGACGTTATCGCGATCGTAGAGTGTCAGGAAATCGTACGCCTGAAGCAGTTGGTAGCTGAACTCGGTGAACGAAATTCCGCTGTCTCGACTGAATCGATCTTTCACGGAGTCACGACTCATCATCGTGTTCACCGTGAAGTGTTTTCCTACGTCACGAAGGAACGATAGAAGATCGGTCTTGCGAAGCCAGTCGGCGTTGTTAACGACCTTGGCTGGATTGGATTTTACATCGAAATCGAGGAACGGCTCTAGTTGAGCACGAATGGCTTCGACGTTGTAGTCGATATCAGTGACTGACAGAAGCGTACGTTCGTCGGACCGACCTGAAGGGTCGCCGATCATACCCGTACCACCGCCAACTAGAGCCACTGGCGTGTGACCGTATTGCTGGAGTCGGACGAGTCCCATGATGGCGACGAGGTTACCGATGTGGAGGCTACTCGCTGTGGGGTCGAAGCCGTTGTAACAAGTGATTTTTTCAGTTGAAAGAGTGTGCGCTGCGCCCGGGGTGGCGTCGAAGAGCGCGCCTCGCCATTCTAGGTCTTCAGCTACGTTTTGAAATTCTGTATTGGTTGTCATCGGATTGTTCTTTTAGGAGTCGTTGGTAGGCTAGAGGATCCAAGTGCGAAGTTGGGCTAGATATTTGCGAGTATTTCTCGGGTCTGGTCAACGTCTTTGTTCATTTGTTCGATTAGTTGTTCGACTGTTTCGAATGCGACTTCGGCTCTGAGTCGTTGCACGAACTCAAGGTGAAGTCGCTTGGTATAGAGATCACCGTCGAAGTCTAGAAGGAATGCCTCGATAGTGCGACCGCCGTCTGTTTCGAAGGTTGGGCGTACGCCGATGCTGGTGGCAGCGTGATGTGTCACGTCATCTATCTTGACTAACGTCGCGTAGATGCCGTTATCAGGAACGGTGACTGCGAATTCGGGTTCGATGTTGGCAGTTGGGAAGCCGATTTCACGTCCGCGCTTCTCGCCGTCGGCGACCACTCCTCGAATCGAGTAGTTTCGACCCAGCATTTTTGCAGCAAGTTCACAGTTGCCACTGACGATTGCGATTCGGATGACGGAACTTGAAACTGCTTCGCCATCGACAACAATCGACGGAACGCCGATGAATTCGATATCGGTGTGGGTGTCTGCGGCAGAAAGCTGCTCGACACCTGCACGGTCGGATCCGATCATTGCGCCCGGGCCGAGAATCAGCGATACGAGGCCGATTCGCTCTTTAAGCGCGCCAATAAAATTATCGGACGATAGCTGTTGAATCGCCGCACTGAAATTTAGTTCGATCACATGATTGATCCCAATCGCTTTCAAGATATCTCGGCGAGTTTCGAAATCACTTAGGTACGTGACCTGTTTACTCGGTTTGATAAACGCCCGAGGCTGCTCTCGGAAAACAAAGGCAACTGATTTTGCGCCGCGCTTAACCGCTTCATCTTCCACTCGTTTTAGGAGTGCAAGATGCCCAAGATGAACTCCGTCGAAGGTACCGATAGTCGCAACTGTAGGGCCTTCAATAACGTCTATGGAAGTGAACAGATCAGAAATCGACATGATCGTCCGTTGCAGAGACTAGCGGTTCGATGAAACCGAACCGCCAATCTCAACTTTCTAGCTAAGGGTGGCGTGTGCCTCGTGAAGCAGCTCTTCGGTAGTCGCCCAGTTGATGCATGCATCAGTGATCGAGACACCGTACTTCAAATCGGCAGGATCGCCCAGCGACTGGTTGCCCTCGTTGAGGTGGCTTTCCAGCATGAGGCCGATTACGCCCTTGTTGCCGACGGTGCGCTGGCGAATAGCATCACGGAACACGATCGGCTGTCGGTTGTGATCCTTGTTGCTATTAGCGTGCGAGCAGTCGATAACAACGTTTGGTCGAAGGCCAACACCTTCTAGCAGACTCGATGCCTTTGCTACGGTTTCATGATCGTAGTTAGGGCCTGTTGAGCCACCACGAAGAATGAGGTGCTGTGCCTTGTTTCCCGCTGTGTTGACCACGGAGGCTCGACCGTCGAGGTCGATACCGAGAAATGCGTGTGGTGAACGAGCAGCCATCATTGCGTCGACAGCGATCTGCAAACTTCCGCCTGTGCCGTTCTTGTATCCAATTGGCATTGAGAGGCCGCTCGCCATCTGTCTGTGAGTCTGGCTTTCAGTCGTTCGAGCACCGATGGCGCCCCACGAAATGAGATCAGCGAGGTACTGAGGAGTGAACGGATCGAGGAACTCGGTTCCTGCTGCCAGTCCGAGTTTCAGCACTTCTAGAAGGAACGCCCGTGCGCGAGTAAGACCGACCTGCATGTCGAACGTACCGTCGAGATTAGGGTCGTTTATGAGGCCTTTCCAACCGACAGTCGTGCGGGGCTTTTCGAAGTACACCCGCATTACTACAAGAATCTTGTCTTTTACTTCTTCAGCTAGAACTGCGAGTTTTTTAGCATATTCGAGTCCGGCTTTTTCATCGTGAATCGAACAAGGTCCAACGAGCATGACCATTCGGTCATCTCGTCCTTGTTCGATGGATTCGATAGATGATCGTGCGTCGGTAACGACTTTTGCAATTTCAGGAGTGATTGGCTGGGAGTCGATGAACGATCGTGGCGAACTGAGCGGCTGAAGATCGGTGACTCGGATGTTTGACGTAGACATTGTCGAATTAGGTTTCTATAGAACTAGAAGGTGAAAGGAAATAACCGTGTTCGTGATTCGCTTGGTCAGGCCGGCTCAGTTGCATGCTGAGGGAAGGAGAGCTTTGTGAATCCAGGGGGCTGCGGACGGTCAGGCAGATCTAGCTGCTATATGAACGTCCGTGCGTAAACAGCCCGCCGGTATAGCTATAGATAAGATACTCGGCACTGTAAGAAGTTGAACACCAGAATACGAAACCTGCCGAGCGGAAACCGCTGGGACGTGAGAATGAGTTTGTCTGTGTGTTACGTTCTGACATGTTTTTAAGAGGTCGCCGTTTAAAGATCAGGGCGAAGTTTAGCAGCATCGTTTAGGTAAGCGTGCCGTATATCGCTCTGAACCTTGTCAGTATTCCAGAATATAAGTATACGGATGCACTGCGTTAATGCGCCGGGTCGAGCCATCTCGTGTCCACACATAAGCGGAACATCGTTCCAGCCGAATCGTTCGCGTGCTGCAACAGCTGGGAACTCTGCAACGAGATCGGGGCTAGTAGTGAACTGAACTGCGGCGACATCGTCTTGATCGATTTCGTTTGCTTCGATCAGTACCGATAACAGCTGTTCGGTTGCTGCAAGAACGTGTTCAGTCGATGTACCGTCGGTGGTTGTAGCGCCTTTGACGCCTCGAACCTTCGTAGCCAATCTTTTTCCTGCCCTTAGAATTAGGAATTTGTGTTTAAATAATTCGGCAATCTTATTTTTGGAATTGCTGGTGATTCTGGCGACCTAGTTTGCCACGACTTTCCGTGGTGTGCCGGGTACGAGCGACTTGATATACGCACCAACTCGGTCGGCTGCCCTTGCCGGATCGCCATCTGATAGGGCATTGATCACCTGGCTGCCGATAACTGCTCCATCAGATATTTTTGCCACTTCTGCGACGTGATCTACGTTCGAAACCCCGAATCCAATCGCAATTGGTAGATCAGTGAACTTTCGAACATTTAGAACGAGACCTTCAACACGTGACGACATTTTCGCCCGTGCTCCGGTTACTCCGAGTACGGAAATACAGTAAACGAACCCCTTGGCGCGTTTGCACGCGTATTCGATTGCGTGATCGGTGGATGTGATGGCGATGAGCGGTATTAACGAAATACCATATTGGTCGCAAGCATCCTGAAGCGGTCCGGCCTCAGCCGCAGGTAGATCGGCGGCGATAATTCCATCGAGACCGACTTCGACTCCGGCTGCGCAGTACTCGCCGAGTCCCATGTTGAGGATAGTGTTGTAGTAGCCCATGAAGACGATAGGTACATCGATTCCGTCAGCACGAATTTCTTTGACAGCATTGAAACAAAATTCAGGAGTTACTCCGTTTTGCAAAGCACGATGTCCTGAGGCTTGAATTGTTGGGCCGTCGCCAAGCGGGTCGCTGAAAGGTACGCCTAGCTCGACTACATCTGCGCCGGCATCGACCAGGGATCGAACGATCTCAGTCGTTTGGCCCAGCTCAGGAAATCCAATGGTGACATAAGGAACTAGGGCAATACGGCCTTCTGCTTTTGCCTTATCGAATGCTTCTCGAATTCTGTCGATTGCCATGTGGCTGGGTAGTTCCTTATTTGATCGCAGGATGATTCTGCGAGAGCGATAAACGGCTTGGGTACTTGATCGAGTTTCCGATCAACTGACCGTGACGTACTTTGCAATAAGTACTGCAACAGTATTGTGCAGTCCGTGCGCAAATATTGCTGGCCAAATCGAACCGGTTTTAATGTACACCCAGCCGAGTGCGAGGCCCAATGCGAAAGTCGGAACGATGGCACCTGGGTCTATATGGAACAGTCCAAATAGTACCGATGAGATTACCAACGCCCAAATGATTCCGAATTTTTTCACCAATCCGGGCAGCGCAAAGCCCCTGAAGAAAATCTCCTCAGCCATGGGGCCAATAATCCCCGCCAATAAGATCGTAGCGACGATGTTGCCGTCGGCTTCGTCGAGAGCTTGCTTGGCGGTGTCTGGCGGGACTAATACGTCGATACCGAACCAGACGAGGGCTTGTACCCAAAACATCAACACGCTGAGCCCTACGATCCACATCGCAACAGCGAATAGGTATGGTTTGAAGCCTGACGTTTTGACGAATCCGAGTGATGAAAATGGTTCTTGGAATCGAACTACAGAGAAGGCAATGCCAGTGGCTGCAAAGACACCCGACATCGCTGTGGCGGCGATGATCCCAACAGGTACGCCGACAAATATCGCCGATCCGTCGCCAATATCGGTTGCTAGTAGATAGCTGAGAGCTGTGATGCCGAATCCGACTCCAAGCGCAGCTATCATCGGCCAGAGGGGGGATTTGAAAATTCTGAGCAATATCAGAGCCAAGGCTGCAGACAGTAGTCCAACGTAGTAGCCAGCTGATGACGTGACGGTCGTATCAAACCCGGCATCGGTGCCGAACGCTCCACCGAGGCTCTGTATCGAAACGACCACGAGCATTGTTACGGTCGCAGCCACGACTACGTCCCACACGTCCCAGCTGACGGTTGGAATTGTGATGCTTCGCCACTGATCGTTAGATGTCGGCGACGGATGTTCTGGGTTTGGAGGCTGAATCAAGTTGAAGTGGTTGTAAGAATGGTTCGTTCTAATAGGGGGGCGATGCTACGCCCATGTTACGTCGGCCGATAGCGTTGGGCTCAGCGGCTTAGATGCGAACACAGCGTACTCACGTTTTGAGTCGCCGATGGTCGTGAATTCACCGTGACCCGGAAGTACGATGGTGATTTCGGTAAGAACGAAGATGTGCGATTCCAGTGAAGAGATCATTTGCTTTAGAGCTTTATGAGATTTTGACCTTCCGGGACCGCCAGGGAACAGCGTGTCGCCGGTGAAGACGTGAGATGGCTCGCCAGATGTTAGCGATCGTTTCGATTCAAGTACGAAGCACGTCGAACCTGGAGTGTGACCAGGCGTGTGGAGTGGCTTCAAGGCGATATCGCCAATCAGGATCGATTCGTTGGTTGCCACGTCGATTGTTACTTGTGCCGATGCAGGGAGCGACTTTCGATCGCTTGATCCGATGCCGGTTGGGGCAGGGAGTGCTGCGACTACTTCTTCGTAGCCTTCGACGTGGTCGCTATGTCCGTGTGTAATCAGGATCATTTCGACATTTGTTTCGCTCGCTGCCGATATTAATTCGTGAGGGTCTGCCGGAGTGTCGATAATCACTGAACTACCCGTGCGTGCACAGGTGATCAGAAATGCATTATTCGAAAATCCTGACACAAACCGGTCTATCGACCAAAATTTGCCGGTGAACACGTTGATCATTTACTGCGCAATGTCCTTGCTAGATATTTCTACGAATCTGCCTAAAAAGAAACGGCGCACTAAGCGCCGTTTCAATGTTTCTATTTAATTCCGCACGCTTTCTATTAAGTAGCTTGTGGTTCTGGGTCGGAAGCTCCGCCAAGTTCATCCTCAACCTGATCGGTTAGGGATGTTGGTTCGCTTGGTTGCACAGGGTCATCAGTCGCCAACGGGCTTGCCAATAGCGGGTTTTTACCATCAATAATCGCAACGAACTGTTCAGAGTCAATCGTCTCGTGTTCTAATAGGAATTGGGCGATGCTCTCAAGTTCATCGTCGTGTTCGCTGAGAAGACTATTAGCACGCTCATCACCTTCACGTAGAAGTCGGTTGATCTCATCATCGATGATGCTTTCAGTCTTAAGCGAGTAGTCTCTCTCTTCCGACATCTCACGGCCAAGGAAAACTGCGCCACCCTGTCGTTTACCGAACGATCGTTTAGACAGTTTATCGCTCATACCCAGTCGCATAATCATCTCACGAGCGATTGCGGTTGCCTGCTCGAAGTCGTTCGACGCACCAGTTGTTACATCGCCAACTTTGAGAACTTCAGCTGCTCGGCCACCCATCGCAGATGCGATTTGGGCTTCGAGCTGCTCTTGCGAGGCGTATGACTTATCTTCCTGCTGCCAACGGGTGAATCCACCGGCTTGCCCCCGAGCAATGATTGAGATTTTTCCAATTGGTGAACCACCTGGCATAAGGTGCGCTACAAGAGCATGCCCAGCTTCGTGGTAAGCAGTGATCTTACGATCCTTTTCGCTGATGACCTTGCTCTTTCGAGCTGGTCCCATCGAAACACGATCGATCGCTTCTGTCAGATTGTCGTAGTTGATGAGCTTCTGATTACCACGGGCTGCAAGTAGAGCGCCTTCGTTAATCAGGTTTGCAAGATCGGCACCAGAGAATCCGGGTGTTTGCTTCGCGATGTCAGCCAGATCAACGCCCTTTTCAAAAGGCTTGCCTTTGGCGTGCACATCGAGAATTGCCGTACGTCCACGTATGTCTGGATTGTCGAGCATTACTCTGCGGTCGAAACGGCCGGGTCGAAGTAGTGCAGGATCGAGAATATCTGGGCGGTTTGTTGCCGCTATAACGATAACGTTCGTTGTTGAATCGAAGCCGTCCATTTCGACAAGCATCTGGTTCAGCGTCTGCTCACGTTCATCATGACCGCCACCTACACCGGCGCCACGGTGTCGACCAACGGCGTCGATTTCGTCTACGAAGATGATGCAAGGGGCGTGGCGTCTAGCTTGCTCGAATAGGTCTCGTACCCGAGATGCACCGACACCGACAAACATTTCAACGAACTCAGAACCTGAGATAGAAAAGAATGGTACTCCAGCCTCACCCGCTACTGCCCGAGCCAAAAGTGTTTTACCAGTTCCTGGGGGCCCCACTAGGAGAACTCCGGATGGGATTTTCGCGCCGAGGGCTTGGAATCGTTCTGGGAATTTAAGGAATTCGACAACTTCTTCGAGTTCTTCTTTAGCCTCTGGCACACCTGCAACGTCGAAGAATGTGACGGTTGCTTTGGTGCCGATAAACATTTTGGCTTTGCTCTTGCCGAAGCCCATCTGTTGGTTATTGCTGCCCTGTGCCTGTCGCATCATGAACAACAGAATTCCACCGAACAGGATGAGCGGTAAGAACCCTATAAGGAGGCCGAAGATGCTGCCGAAGCCGCCACCCGGATCGACTTTTAAGGAGTAGTTGGCACTTGGAACCTCAGCGGCACTCAAGAGCTCCGCAATACTAGACCCCTCTTCTTTCATAGAAGTAAAGGTGGTCAATCCATCGGTGATAATAAGCGAATCGCCCTTTACCTCGATACCAAGTTTCGAGGATCCGCTACTGGTTTTCGCCAACTCGACAACTTCGTTAATGCCGATTTCTTGTGAGCCGTTATCCGGCTGATCGACGAACATGAAGAAGATAGTGATCACTGCGACGATGATCACGAGGTAGACGAGACTATTCCTCATCCAACTATTGCTCATTTGTCCTGGCCGTCCTATAAATAACTACTAAGTCGGTGTTCTCTCATGGAGTTTGCTTACTCAATGTTTGGATTGGATTCAATTCCAACCTCTATGATACAACCGCTGTTTTCAAGACAATATTTGGAGTGCAATTTCTTGCAAAACCAACAGGTTATAATCGTAGCATAGCGACGGTGCCGCACAGCGTAAGCGTTATCCCGTAATACGTGTGGTAACCATGTAGAGATTTCTACTCATTTTGAATTGAGTATCGGGCGCAAGATTGGTATATTGAAAGTTCGACCAATTGGACATTGGGAAGAAATCCGCGCCGCCGAACTGTTTTAAGGTGCGTATTTTGTTGGAAATAATCCGTTCAATGTCACAGGGAGCGCGAACATAGCAAAAGAATTTAGAGTGAATCGCCGAATTAGATCCGATGAAGTGCGAGTAATTCGTGGCGAAGATTCTTCGATCTCGACAGTGATGAATATTCGTGACGCACTGGAGATGGCAGAGGATGAAGGTCTAGATCTGGTTGAGGTTGGTCCTAACCAAAGCCCGCCTGTGTGCCGATTACTTGATTACGGTCGTTTCAAATTTATACAAGGTAAAAAGCAACGAGAGGCTCGAAAAGTCTCACGGAGCGCGAGCAAGCAAAAAGAAGTAAGGCTCAGTCCTGTGATGTCGGATAACGACATCGAAACGAAGATCAAGATGACCAAGAACCTTCTTGGCGAAGGTGCGAAGGTGAGAGTCTTTGTTCGATTCCGCGGTAGGCAACGCGCCCACCCCGAAATTGCGATGAAGGTGTTGCGTAAGGTCGCTGAAGGTGTAGCGACTGTTGCAAAGCTGGAGAAACCGCCTGGAATGGAAGGTCGAGTGCTTAGCATTCTTCTGACTCCATCTGCAGTGGCCAAAGAACGAGAGCGACAGGAAAAATCAATACCAGTTACGGTCGCTGCTCCGGCAGCAAAAGGCACCCCAACAGATGGGGCCGCCGCAGTAGAAGAATAGGTTTAGGCGATAAACGCCTGAGCATAAGAATTGAGAACGGAAACTACCTGATATGCCGAAGATGAAGACCCATAAGGGCGCCAAGAAGCGGTTCCACATAAGTGGTACTGGCAAGGTGCTGCGGTCAAAGGGTCCGAAGAGTCACTTTCGCCGACGTAAAGCAAACCGAGTTAAGCGTTTGTTCGGTGGCAAGGTTGCTCTCGACTCGAAGACGTTCTCAAAGACAATCAAGCAGGCGATTAGCGCGCTTCACTAGGTGCTAACTGCACAAATCACAAACCATTATCTGAATTCATTGTTGGGGCTACATCGGATGCTCCGCAATTGATCGCCAAGGAGACTTACATTGGCCAGGGTTAAAGCCGGTAAAACTACAAGACGACGGCATAAAGCTGTCCTGAAAGCGACACGTGGACATCGAGCATCACGTAGTAACCGCTTCCGCGTCGCTCGAGAGTCACTGACTCACGCACAGGCATATTCAACAGCACACCGCCGCTTGAAGAAGCGCACGAACCGGTCATTGCAGATCGTTCGGATCAACGCTGCTGCACGTGCGCTTGGAATCAACTACGCAAGCTTGATTCACGGCATGACACTAGCTGGTATTGAGCTTGACCGAAAGTCACTCGCTGAACTAGCGATCCGTGAGCCAAACGACTTCACTGAAATCGTAAAGTTGGCTCAAGCAGCACTTCCTGACTAGCCTGGTTCGAGTGTCGGCGATTCTGTTTCAACGGAATCATCGCCACCTAAAACCGAAGACTAATATGAACTACGAGGCGCATTTAGGTGCGCCTCGTAGAATTTAACCAACCTTTCGATATAGGCCGTAGGCTCGGTATGGAATGACCCAATGTGTCCTGTACCGGTAACTATCCAAACAGATTTTTCGCCACTTTTGATCTGGTCGAAGTTGACGCCTATCGCTCGCCCGAGCAACCGATCATGCTCCACAGGACGACATTGTCGTTTTCACCGTGAATGATCAGCATCGGAGCGGGTTATCGAACGTGCGGGTGAAATTTTGTTGATGTCGATTCCGTCGATCTACCTCGCCATGAATTAAATCCTGTGTAATCTGAGTATAAGCGGTCGTTTTATGCCGGTCATGGAATTTCGTAGGGCCAACGAAAAATCTGCGAATGAACTATCAGCAATGACCGCACCTCCTAGCGAAAAGCCTAGAACCCAGATGCGGGTTCGATCGGCGCCCTTACTGACGAGATAGTCGAAAATCCCCTGTAGATCAAGGCGTTTGAAAAATCCTGACGATGAAATCGTTGCTGGACCGTGGCCTTGTCCGCTCATATCAAAAATGAAGATTCCGAAACTACGCCCCTTGAGTGCTCTGGCTATGCCTAGAGTTAAGGTTTTGTCGTCACTGCGATTGATGTTGTCGCCGTGAACCATGATTATCCAAAAATACCCACGAGTGGTTGCAGGGGCGTCCGTTGAAGTGAGTTGGGCGGAAAGTTTGCGGTGAGATTACCCAACCCGAGAGCTGGGGATCGTCCCATTGGCTTGTGAAATTTACATCATGAAAATCGAGTCCGACTGATTCCGGAGTTTCTTCAGAGCGTACGTGCGCGGTCTTCGTAAGGCTCGCTGTCATTGCCGATGATGCACTTGAGTAGATGTCGCCAGTGAGTCCGGTAAGTGTGAATGTTGTTTTGATGAATCCCATGGCAACAGGTTATCGCCGAACGAGTTCGAGCATCGGCTCTGTGGCACAGATATGGTCAAAGCTTGGTTTCCAGTGGGAAGAACGAATGCTGCACGGGCTAGGCCGGTGAAGGGGCACAGACAACTGCGTTCAGTTGGCGCTATCGGTCGAGATTATACGACTACCGAATCGACCATAATCAGAACGAAGAACAGAGCCAAGAACAGCAGCGAGTACTTGTACAGGCTTGCGGCAGCTGGGCGATCGGGCGCTTTTGTGAGCTTGAAGGCGTACCACAAGAACGCTAGACAGAGAGCAGCCGCAGCGATCATGTATATCCAACTGAGCGCGGGAGAGACTACACCGAAAATAATAGTTAGTGCTGACAAAATCACGGAGTAAAGCATGATCTGAATTGTCGTGTGCTCGACTCCGCGAACGACCGGCAGCATGGGGATGTCGGCTTTGGCGTAGTCGTCTTTGATCATGATCGCCAGAGCCCAGAAGTGTGGCGGAGTCCAGAAGAACACTATGACGAACATGTACCAGGCTGCTAGGTCTATCGTTCCGGTCGCAGCTGCATATCCGACGAGAGGTGGTACTGCTCCGGCGGCTCCACCGAGAACAATGTTCTGGGTGGTCGTGCGCTTGAGAATTACCGTGTACAGGCCGAAGTAGAGGATAGTACCCACAATAGCGAGTGAAGCAGCAAGAACGTTCGTCATTAGGGCCAGCAGCACAAACGAAATAATGTTCAGAGCTATTCCGTATATTACGGCAGTAAGGGCTGAAATTCGGCCTTCTGCAACAGGTCGATTTTTCGTGCGACCCATCCGTTGGTCAAGTTCGGCTTCATATGCCATGTTCAGCGATGCTGCTCCGCCAGAGGCGAGTGCTCCACCGATTAGCACTGCGACGATGACCTCAAGCGTTGGGGTTGATCCTGCACCTAAGAACGCACCGGCGATAGCCGATACCAGCAACAGCGACATGACGCGCGGCTTCGTGAGTGCGATGAAATCGCCCAACACAGTCATCACGGATCCGCTTTGTACTGTTTCGTTAGTGGTCATAAGAGAATGGTAGCCTGTATGGCTTTATTTCGCTGAACTTTCTGATGCTTCAGCGAGTTCTTGTCCCGGCACGGGGCGAAGCAGTAGTGCGACTATAAATACCATGTCAACCCAGACAAGGGTTGCAAGGCTGAGGTGACCGGATCGCGCCCATTCGGCGAATGTAGTCCACGGATTAGCTGCACCCATGAGCATCTGGCTGAAGATGATGACTGCCGATGCCAGTGCTGCGAATCGTAGGGCTCCTGATATGTTCGGCAGTCGCCAAACTTTGTGCCCTGCTAGCAGAACCAAGATGATCGAAACGAACGATAGCAAACGATGAGTCATGTGGATCCAAGCGAACGTCGATTGCGGCATGAAATCCCCTCCGCAAAGCGGCCACGATGGGCAAACGGCACCGGCATCTTTCCAAACCGCGTAAGAACCCGAAAGTAGGGCGATCAGAGCAAATATTCCGGCGGTGGCGGAAAGTATTAGGGCGCTTCGATGATCGTCGCTGACTCTACCCCACATCCATTTTGACGTACCAATGATCGAGTTGGGTCTGCCGTACGAAGCGGCAACGAGTGCCAGAATCGCCAAGAGTGCGACGATTTCAGCGAGGAACAGGTGAAGGGTGCGGATCGCAGGGTCGAGGTCGTTTAATACGACAAGACCGCCAATCATTCCGACGATAAAAATCAGTCCAAGTTCAGCTGTTGCCAACCATGCGACTACTTTGCTGGCCCTGTGACGCACCCACACTCGAATTACAGCAGCGATGATCACTAGACCAAGAATCGTGCCAACAGTTCTGTGGCTGTATTCGAGAATAACGTTGTGAACTCGTGGCGTTGTCGGGCGAGGTCCGTCGTAGAGCCGGTCGATGGTTTCTTGGTCTAGCGGTGGGAATAACTGTCCAAAACAGGTTGGCCAGTCAGGGCAGCCATCACCTGAACCGGTGACCCGAACAACTCCACCGAGGGTGACTTGGAGCACTACGCCAACGATCGTAATTGCCATGAGAGTAAGCAGCAATTTATCTTGCCAGATGGGAGATTTTTCTGGGTTTTCTTTGGTGGAGCGGTCAGACGAATCCATTGTTATCCAGTTTCAGGTTCGTGAATTGCGAGAAGCCAAATTTTGACTCTGACATTGACCTAAGTTAATTATCGCGCAGAAATCGACAAATCGGCAGTGAATTAGGGTGTGCTATTTCGAGTCACCAAGTTCAGAAATCTGATGTGAAGGCTAAATATGGCGGTACGCGATGAGAGTGGCATCGACCAGTACTCGGTGGTCGTACACCCGTGGAGGCCAGCAGGTTACGAGGGTAATCTGTGCATCGTCGGTGCTGCTCAAGTGAAGGTCGTTTTGGTGAATCTGGGTCGTACTGGTAACTCTGTATATGAATTCAGCATCCGACGTTTTTAAATACACGTCGACAGGGTCTTGCTTAATGAGTTCTGTGATCTCAGGCAGGTGACGGAATATGTTTCCTTCACCTGCGGCGAAACTTTCGAGATGCGCGAAGAACCATCCGTCGCCTTGCTGACCGGGGAGCGACGTTTCAGGAATGTGCCCAACTGTGTTATTTGGGGTTTCATACGACCGCTGGTCGCCAAGATCAATGATGTTTAGCTCGGACACAGTCGAATTTACATTGATTGCTGGGATTCTGATGTGAGTAGCGTTTGACGTAGGATCGAAATCACGGAAGAGATCAGTCGATAGTATCGGTACGAAATTGTCGGGAATCGATGGACCGCCGAAGGGATCAGTTCCTCCCCACTCTGGTTTTGACCAGTACTTCGGATTGAGAAGATTGCCTGGGTAGATACTGGCGAACTGCGCTACATCAGGCGATTTCAGTTCGAGTGGTATCGGCTGTTCGTCATCGGCAATCAGATGGCTCTGGGGAGCTTTAGCTTCTATGCCTAGATGGCTTTCGAGCGATTCATCGGGAATCGAGTAGACGAACTCAGCAATATCGGAACCTGATCGTGACTGAGAGTATATGTACAGGCCCGACACCGCGATTAATACGATTCCAAGTAAGGCAGCCGAGTAGGCTGCGATTGTTGTAATCGTGATTTTCGGTTTTTTTGCTAGGTCAGGTTGCTGTTGTGCAATCGGATCGTCGTTTTGATTAGCCATGCTTGCTCATATACGACTCTTAGGTCGGTACGGATTTTATGGCTAAATGCTATCGGACCCGGGCGCCGTGTATGATCGGTTCGTTGATGTGAATTTCGCCGTTTCGAATCTTTATGTTGTATTCACACTCTGGGTTTGTGCATACCCAGGCCTTGTAGTGAACTGCGGCGCCTTGTGCTCCGAAGTCAGATAGAGGTACCAAGTGGCCTTCATCACAATTCATACACTCTGGCCAGTTGTTGTTTTCCGACATTGTTGTGCCCCCGGTTCATTTGCCCACTGCTATGCATATCAGGCGAATTGGCAAATGCGAAAAATAAATATCTTGATCAATATCGATAGTCTAAACTCGGTCATGACGGATAGTACTGGAAGAGAGTAGGGGTTTTCACTGAATTCAGCGGTACATTGGACGTATTGATATGAATATTTTGGGAATAGAAACTAGTTGTGACGAAACGTCGGTCGGCATTGTCGACGGCGATGGGCGTGTTCGTGCCAACGTAATTGCAACTCAGATAGATATCCATGCTCGATACGGTGGAATTGTTCCTGAGGTTGCGTCTCGGCAGCATGTGCTCGATATTCGACCTGTTTGTGAACAGGCAGTTCTAGACGCTGGGCTCGATTGGGGAGATATCAATGCAGTCGCTGCGACGCACGGTCCTGGGCTCGCTGGGTCTCTTATCGTTGGCCTAAATTTCTCTAAGGGATTATCTGCTGCCCTAGATGTTCCGCTGATTGGTGTGAACCATATGGATGGTCACGTTTATGGTGCTTGGGCTCGAACCGAAGATCATGATCTTGAACCATTTCAGGAACTTGTTGGCGAACAGCCAATAATGTGCCTAGTTGTATCGGGCGGGCACACCGAGTTGGTGTTGCTCGAAGATCACGGCAAATTTTGTTTGCTTGGCGAGACTCGTGATGATGCTGCAGGGGAAGCATTCGATAAAGCCGCCCGAGTTTTGGGACTGCGATACCCGGGTGGTCCTGAGATTCAGCGTGTCGCTGAAGGTGCTCCCGAGACGGACCCGCTTCCACGTGCATGGATGCGGGGAACCGACGAATTTTCTTTTAGCGGTTTAAAGACAGCGGTTCTGACTCGAGCGCGTAACTTAGGTATCTACCCGCCAAACGGTGCTCACGGTGGAGCCGATCCTGATGTTGTGGCTGGGTTGGCGAAAGCGTTTCAAGATTCTGTCGTCGATGTGCTGGTTACGAAAACGATCTCCGCTGCAAAACGAGAAAACTGCGCCGGTATCGTGTTGGTTGGTGGTGTCGCTGCGAACGGTCCGCTTCGCCAAACACTGAAAGAAAAATCGCCGCTTCCTGTCGCAATACCGCCGTTCAAACTTTGCACCGATAACGGAGCAATGATCGCTATGAGCGGGCTGGTGAACTTCCGGAATGGTCGACGTGACGACTGGGATCTAGAAGTTTTCCCGAGCCTAAGAATTGGGACAAGTGCACTCGTTTAATGTGAGATAGAGTGATCATCTTTTTAGGCTTTGCTGAATTCAGCCTGCCGGATAGTTGCGGTACGGCGATTTGGTTCGACTAGGAACTAACCGTCGCTTTGCATTTTCAACCTCGCGGGTGAACTGCATTGCGAGAGTTGATTTTCCACCGACTTCGCCACCAATTACGCTGCCGCCTATGGTGTTAAATTCGAGATGCACTCCGACGGGTCGAATCCAGTAGTCGCCCATCAAAATTAGTGAAACCACCGCTACGGCGAGGGCTGCCGCTATACCGACATTCGAGCTGGGCGTTACTTGCCAGACACCAATCGCAGCTAAGAGACCAACCGTTCCCCAAGCAGCACTTCTTCGCGCTCGTGGACGTCGGGCGATTTCAACTGAGCTAATGTCTCGTAGTTGAGCCGACGCATACACGGAGTCCGATTCAGAGCCACCTCGGAAAATGACTCTGGCGTGCGTCAGGGTGAAATTTCCTCCGTCGTTTGACTTGAGTCGAGATACGACTCGCTCTCCGGGTAAAAGTCCATTTTTAGGACTTGAAGTCTCTGACTCGGGCTGCGCTGAACTTCGGAGACGTTCTGTGGTGGTTTCTGCTGCCATGTGTGTAATCGTAACGGGTTCACTGAATCTTTGGATGTATCAATCTGGACATTCTTTATGAACTGTCGTTCCGTTCCTGTATTTTGAGCTGTAGGTATTTTTTACATATGGAACTCTTAGCTGACGATCAGTTCTGCCATTCGTTCTGCCATCGCGATAACGGTCGCATTAATGTTCGCCCTTACACATGTAGGCATGATTGATGCATCGACTACTCGGAGCCCCTCAACGCCCCTAACGCTTCCGTACTGATCAACAACCGCCATCGGATCCGAGTCGACGCCCATCTTATTCGAGCAAGAAATGTGGTGCCCGGTTGTAACTTCCGTTCGTATCCACTCATCCAGATCACGATCATCTTCAAGAGTCTCATCTGTTGGCGTTACTCGCCTCGTAACATTTTTTCGGAACTCTGGCTGTTCACCAATCTCAGACAATTTTCGTAGGCCATCGCGAACCCTCTTCAAATCACGCGGTGCGCTCATGTAGTTGAAATCTATGATCGGTTGATCGGCAATATCCGTCGATGCTAGTCTTATCTCGCCACGGCTATCTGCCGAGTTCAGCACCAAATGTATGCCTACACCAATTGGACTGTTCCTATCCCCGCCGCGTTCCGCCCGAGCAGCCGAGCATGCCGAGTTCATGTAGGCGATCATGTCGTTGCGTTCATTTGAGCCAGTTGCTGTGTAGCGCAGCGAGATTTGCAGACGTCTTACATCGAGTCGGTATTCGTAGTCTGGAACGGTATCCCAGAGCAAGAAAACCAGCGGATGATCCTGCAAATTCTGTCCCACACCCGGAACATCAGCGACAACTTCGAGCCCATGACTGTTCAGATGATCCGCAGGCCCCACACCAGACAACATCAGTAGTTGAGGAGAAACAACAGCACCTGCACTTAGAATCACTTCGTTCGCCCGCACCTCGAACAACTCGCCTCCAGCCTCCGTAATCAGCCCAACAACCCGTCCGTTTTCGATAATGACGCGGTGTACCAGGCACCCGGCTTTAATCGTCAGATTTAAGCGATGACGCGCACCTGTCAAATACCCGGTCGCAGTACTTATACGAGTGTCGTTAATTGCATTGAATGCCAGAGGGCCAACTCCCGTAGAGTCTGGCAAATTGTGATCAGGGCAATCGAGATATCCAATCGCACGACAAGCCTCGTAGAACCCTGATTGAGCCGGTAGCCACTCCTCTCGAGGCGGTCGAACACATGTGATGTGTCCGTCTCTTCCATGGAAATCACCACCGAAATCAAGGTCGTTTTCCGACTTCCTGAACCCTGATAACAGTTTCGTATACGACCACTCATTAAGGCCTGAATCTGCCCAAGCGTCGTAGTCTTCAGGAACTCCTCGAAGGAACTCCTCGAAGGAATACCTGCGAATTGATCGCCGTCGAACCACCGGTAGCACGGCCCCTCGGTACGATAATTGGATCAGAGATGTCAGTTCCCTTCGCCCTATAATTCCAGTTGTGAGGGTTCTCGGGTTTATCGATCCACCCACTAACTCCGTTCTTCAAATCTTCAGGGAGCATCTCGATATTCGGGTAGTCTGGTCCTGGTTCGAGTAGCAAAACGTGTCGACTTGGATCCTCCGACAGTCTGGCAGCCAGCACACAGCCGGCTGCTCCTGCTCCAACTATCACCGTATCGTAAATCAATCGACCAGCCCTTCTATCCAGCGACTAAACATTAGATTCAAGCCGCGCCATTTCAACAGCGAACCAGAGAGCCATCAACCGCCACGATCATCAAGACCATTAGTATGCGACCGAGTGACATTCTCATATCAAGTGGTAAGTGGGCCTATGCCAACGTAAAGGAGTTCCAGTTGTATAAGAAAACCGCCGCCGGCATCAGTTTATGACAAAGCTATTGCGAACTAAGAGCCCAGCTTGTCACTCTTGTGAGCAGCAACGAATGCACGTGCTTCGCCGAGCATTAGTTCAGCGATCCCGATACCGGAAGTCTGATCTCCGCCAGCCGTCTTTCCGGCAGCTCGTGCGCGTTTCTCTACATCGAGCGTTGCGGCAATTCGATCTTGGTGATCTGGCTCACCGGGGTGACCAAGCGATTGTGCGAAATCATGTGGTCCACCGGTTACGCCCGTAAGACCAGGCACAGAGAGAATGTCGTCGAGGTTGTCCCAGGCCTTCTTGTCTTCGATCTGTGCAACAACAAGCATGTTTGCGTTTGACCATTTTGCGAATCCGAGCTTGCCGCCGTACTTTTCGTCGAGAACGGTCTGGTCGTTGAACTCGGTTCCACGTCCACCCCCCCACGATCGCTTACCTTCGGTTGGGAAGAGGCAAGCATCGGCGAATGCCTGTGCTTCAGCACCCGAGTTGATGTGAGGACCGGTCACGCCCTGAATTCCACGGTCGAGATACAGGTTGATCTGGTACGCAGCGCTATCTGGCACTCGTGCGATAACCGACATTCCGTAACCGTTTGCAGTTCGACAAATGTCGTCGATGGCTTCTTCAGGAAATCCACCATGCTCACCGTCGATTGTGATTGCATCGAAGCCAACGTGGGCTGCCATTTCGATCATGTATAGCGCAGGATGTGCCAATGCGAACACGGTCGCCTTCCGGCCTTCTTTATTAGCTTCCAAAATTGTGTTGTTAATCATTTTCGAACGGTTTCTAACTTGATGTGTTGTCCCTGATGGGGATTAGTTGATTGCTTACTTACTGGAGATAAATGTTGATCTGTGACTAGAACCAAATTATTCAATCGAGATCCGAGCGTCGTCGAGCAGAAACCGTGGCTTACCCACCTGAGCCACTCAGATGCCTCGAACGGTTCCTCCTGCGGTTGTGGTTTTCGCTAGCGGCGGATGTGCAGCGATTTCGGCTTCGTTGAGCTCGAGTCCGAGCCCCGGTGTATCGGACAGTTCGACGTAGCCGTCTTTTTGACGTGGGAAGCCATCGAGAACAGTGAAGTAGTGTTCTGTGTAGAACTCGGCGTGATATTCTTGAATCTCGAAGTTGATGATCGAAGCATCGAGGTGCATCTCAGCCATTGCACCAACCGGCGAGCAGACATTGTGTGGCGCCATTGTGATGTGTTTTGCCTCGGCGATGATCGCTATTTTCTTTAACTCAGTGATTCCACCGGCGTTGGCTATATCGGGCTGAAGTACGTCAGCTGCGTGTCGATCGACGATTTCTGCGAACGGGAATTTTGTGTAAAGCCGCTCGCCAGTTGCAATCGGAATGTTAACTTTGTTTCGAACTTCTAATAACTCGGAAACCCGTTCTTGAGAGACCGGTTCTTCGTAGAAAAGCGGTCGATATTCTTCGAGTCGTTTGCCGATTTGAATCGCGTTCATCACATCGAATTTGGCGTGAGCTTCGACGAGAATATCGACATTTGGCCCGACCGCCTGTCTAACGGCGGCGACGCGGTCTTCAGCTAATTGCGCCTCTTTAAGAGATAGCTTGTAGTAGTTGTGCTGCCCAAAAGGATCGAACTTGAGGGCGGTGTAGCCCATGTCGACGACTATCTTCGCCTCTTCAGCGTTTTGTTCAGCCGTTCCAGGGTTTGAGTACCAGCCGTTGGCATAGACCCTGATGCTGCGGCGATGCGCGCCGCCGAGCAACTTCCAAACCGGCTGGTCGAGAATACGACCTTTCATGTCCCACAGTGCGATATCTATGCCTGAGATGGCAGTGGATGCTATTCGACCTCCTCGTGCTTGGAAGTCCTGGTATAAGTTCGTCCAGTGAACTTCGGTTTCGAGAGGGTCCTTGCCGATCAGGTGCTTCTCCACCATTTGCTCGATCATGGCCATAACGAGCGCGTCGTCTTGCATGGGCGATGCATCGCCGATGCCGTACATATTCGGATCGTCTGTGTTCAGTTTTACCAGCAACCAGTTGCGTTGTGCGTTGTGGTGGTTCGCTGTGAACCTACGGAATTCAACACTGGTAATTGCTGCCATATATCTTTCTCTTAACTGGCTATTATCTGGATCTACGCTCGATTTTATGGAGCGTGCTGCTAGTGAATCGCAATTCAATGGCAACGCTCGCGGCGGGAGTATACGCCGATTTGAAGCCGATGTTGACGGTCGATTCGGTCGAACTAGGCAGCACGCCCGATTCTGTTGCGGCTATGATGCGGTTCGCTTGGGCTTGCTCAATAGATGCCGTCAGCGTTTGTAATGCCAACGGTACTATACCCACCAATCAAGAAACTATTTCAGAGAGAATATAAAATTTTGGCTCGAACTTTTCGCCTTTGGGCGCTGTCGGATACGCATGTTGGAACCGAGATAAAATTTGGGCGTCGTTCGCTTGAAGAAGTGATCCAGCACGCTGAAGCTTGGCCGAACACCGACGGAGAATCTGGCGGCTTCGATATCGCAGTAAACCTCGGCGACTTCTCAGGGTCGCAGCTCCCTCCAGATGACGAAGAGGGCGAACTGGTCGTTTCGCAGTACGCATCGGCGAAGCAGCACGGTCGTGAGCATTTTTACGATGTGATCGGAAATCACGATGCTTCGGGCGCCGACGAACCGACACAGTGGTGGTTCCAAAAATGGATCGACCCGACTGGTGATAGCACAGAACACTCCGGAATCGATAATTCGGCACGACCTTACCAGACCACGGGTACATGGGAGAACTACTCATTTGAGGTAGGCAACGTAGTATTTCTGATGATGGCTGATCGAAACGATGGTGGAGCGCCTATTGGTCGAGGCGAGTTTGGCGGGTATCCAGCAGGGGCAATTTCGGAGGAGACCTTCCAGTGGTGGACCCAGAGGGTTGCCGAAAACAAAGACAAGATCGTTATTTCAGCCCATCACCACATGATTAAAGAGACGACCGTAGCCTCAGGGTTAAACGAGGGTTGCGACGAGGGCTATCACGGTCGAATGCCAGACGGCGGCGCACCCGGGTCTTCGTTTATTTACTGGGTGGGTGGTCAAAAAGATTCGGGTCGTATCGAGAATTTCTTAGACGAAAATCAGCCTGCAATTGATTTGTGGTTGGGCGCTCATACTCACACCCATCCCGACGATACAACCGGTGGACGATCGCACGTGGAACAGAAATGGGGAGCGAACTTTGTGAACGTTTCTGCGGTTACTCGCTACCACGGCCAGCGGAACTCGATTCCGATGAGCCGGTTGTTCACATTCACCGAGGGATCAGACGAAGTTCGGGTGCAGTGCTATCTACATTCCGACCAATACGCCGATGAGGGCTGGTACGAGCCATCCGAACGAACGATCAAACTACGCCATAATTTCGAAGCCCCAATTCAATGACTAAATCAATTCAACAACTCTTCGATCTCACAGGCCGTACTGCCATAGTCACTGGCGGCGGCACGCATCTCGGAACGGCCTTTACTGAAGCCCTGTGTGATCTTGGTGCGAAGGTCTATATCGCTTCTCGTCGTACCGAGCTTTGCGAAAATGTGGCTGAGCGACTTCGTGGGCGGGGAATGGACGTCACGGCGATGGGTTGTGACGTGACTGACGAATCTCAAGTCGATGCGCTGGTCGACAGAGTCATGAACGATAATGGCCGACTCGACATAGCCATTTGCAACGCAGGTGGTTCGTTCACGACGAACTATCCGCCCAATGGCGACATCGAGGAGTTCAGGCGAACACTCGATGTGAACCTAACAGGCACGTACATCACTGCGCAGTCGGCTGGCAGAGCGATGATTCCCGCTAAGCGTGGATCGATCATTACTTTGGGGTCAATCGCTGCGACTTTGGCGATGGATAGCCGTATTTACAATTCCGAGTTCAAACGCTCGGGACCACCGTACATCGCTGCCAAGGGTGGCGTGTTGAGCCTGACCCTAGCGATGGCTGCCGAGTTCGGTGAGCACGGGATTACTGTGAACTGCATTAGCCCGGGGCAGATTCCACGCACCGACACCAACGCCGATCAGGTCGAGACGTTCCGCAAGATGATCCCGCTCCAGCGAACGGGTCTTTCACAAGACCTAAAAGGAACAGCAGCGTTACTGGCATCAGATGCCGGAGCCTGGATTACAGGTCAAGAATTCCGCGTAGATGGCGGCTGGTCGATCTGGTGATACGAGGTGTCTTTTTCTGATTGATGACGGTTTGGCTGGGATTGGGGAGATGTTACTAGTCGCGTTTCTAATGCTTAGTAAACCCACGAGATTTTCCCTGTTAGTCTCGTTCCAAACCACTGTCATGCTGAATTCATTTCAGCATCTATCACGAGTCGCTGTGAAACCCTTTATAAGCTCCGCACTATTCATTGCAACTCGAATGATCTCGCGGTCGGCGTCTGTGACTGACGGGTTCGGTAGGCGAGGTGCGCCACCTTCGTAGCCGAGAATATCCATGGCTGCTTTTATTCCTGCAGCTCCACGATCGAGGATTTGTTGGTCGGCTTCGATGATTCGACTCTGTACTTCCTGAGCCTTAGCGAGTTCGCCGTTCATCACGCTTGAGATGATCTGGAGGCACTCCGCAGGTGCGACGTTCCCCAGCATAAGGCACGCTCCATTCGCTCCAATTGCAGTCATGGCAAGCAGCAGAAGACCGTTTCCGAGCCAGAACGGCTTGTCGACCGTTACGAAGTTGCGAACCCGAGCCTCAAATCGAACGTTACCCGAAGCGATGTAGCCCCAGACGTTATCGATATCTACAAGTTCGCCGATTACTTCAGGCTCGGCGCCAACTGGTGCTGCTCCGCCGGCAAACATGCCGGGAGCCATCTGATGAATGATCACGACGGGAGCTGGAACTCGTGGCACAACCTGCTCGAAGTAGCCCGTGACGTTCTTCGTGAGTCGTGGGATCCGGATGCGAATCATCTCCGCTCCGGCTTCAACCAAATCTTCCGCCAAACGAATTGAGTCGGTGACAGATGAACTATCGACTCCGCCAACAATGAACTTTTCGCCGTTTCGAGCGTTATTCACGGTGCGAACAATTTCGAGTCGTTCAGCCTCTGACAAAAACTGCTCTTCACCGTTTTCAGAGTTCAAAACAAATCCCGATAACGGAGTCTTGATCCACTTCTCTACATTTCTTTCGATGGCTGCGTAGTCGACCGAGTCGTCATCCTTGAACGGCGTAGGGCTTGGAGCGACAACGATAGGATTTTGAGTTGGAATTGGCATGAAGTTAGATTTTTCAGAGGGTTGATAGGAGATAGATTTCAAGTATGTCGGAAGTCGAAGTCGACTGCCGAACGGTCTCCCATTGGCGAATAAGGTCGACTGACCTGACGACAGTCCGAATAGCGGTAAACCAATCTAGCTCTATCAGATTGATGTCACGAAGACAAAGAGCCCTTGGTTCATTGATCGATAACGCTTCCATCGGCGTGAAGTCGGGTAATTACTTCTCTCGGCTTTTCTGGACACATTTCAACTGCGTTCGGTTTCAGTTCGAGTCCGATTCCCGGGGCATCTGAAATTGTCAGATAGCCGTTGCCGTCGTGCTCTGCCATCCCCGTGACCATGTTTATTTTCGGTGCAATATCTTCGCCGATCGGGTATTCCTGCAAGGCGAAATTCGGTGCGGTTGCAGCTATTTGCAGACAAGCGGCTGTCGATACTGGCGATAGCGGATTGTGCGGTACAACGCCTATGTGACGTGCCTCGGCTAGAGCCGCGATCTTTCGAGCGCCAGATATTCCGCCTACTAGGCATACGTCAGGACGAATGTACTGCACGGCGTTTCGTGAGAGTGCCATCTCGAATTCCCAAATCGACGTGAATCTCTCGCCGGTTGCGATTGGAATGTTGATCTTGTCGGCAACGTACGCCATCTCGTCGAAGTTGTCTGGGGTTACCGGGTCCTCGAAGAAGTAGGGGTGGAACTCTTCGATACCCAATCCAAGCTGAACCGCTTCGGTCGGAGTCATTCGACGATGGATTTCGATACAAAGATCGACGCCAGTGCCTACGGCTGCTCGGTAGCCGCGAACTGTTTCGATGGCGTCGCCAATTTTATCGGCGTGGGTTTTAAAATAAGGAACGTCGCGGTCTTCATCCAAGAAGGGTGTCAGGTGACCAACGGCAGTGAAGCCTTGTTCTTTGGCATCTACGATTCCGCTGGTCAGAACCTCGGTAGTGTCCCCGAATACGTGGTAGTAAACGCGCGCTTTGTCACGAACCTTGCCACCTAGCAGCTGGTGAACGGGGGTGTCGAAGTGCTTGCCCATGATGTCCCAAAGCGCAATATCGATTGCACTCAGCGCACCCATGATGGCCGCCCCACGAAAGTGAGAGAAGCGGTACATGTACTGCCAGTGATGTTCGATACGGAGTGGGTCTTCTCCAACTAGGTATCGACCGAATTTCTCTATAGCCGACTGTGAAGCCTCTAGGAAACCCCATGCTCCCGATTCGCCGAGACCAGTAATTCCGGCGTCAGTTTCAACTTGTACCACTAGGTATCGGTCGAGCATCAGTGGGGTGACTTTAGTTATTTTCATGGATACGAGCTTCGTTTTCTGTAGGCGGCAATTGCTTCCTACGATCGTGAAAAGAGTTGTTCGTCGGTCTGATGGGGGCGATGGTATGCCCGATGCAGCGTTTTCGCTACAGGAGCTTGCTTCTGGTCGACGGTTTCTGTTTGTTGACTAAAAATATATGTGGAAACCAGCGAAGCTGTACTATCACGTATTTCCACGATCGATGATGAAAAATTTGGTTCGAGGTGTTTTCTGAAGCAGGCCCTGATTCTGGTCTTACCAAGCTGGATGTGAATGACATGGGAGTTCCTGACGAATCTCTAAGCACAGTGCTTGGTACTGCCCATTACGCGGATATACGACGTAAAGCGATTGAAGTGCACAGAACTCAGTATTGGCCGCTCGATCGCAGGCCAACACCTGAACTCGAAGCTGGTTTGTTGAACTAGGATTTCTTTATACTGGTCGACCCGCCGGTTCCTGAGGGTCAAACAGGAATTTTCGAAACCGATCTCTTCGCAGGTGTTGAAGAATAGTAGTGTGGCGATTCACTCTCTCTGATTACACGACTGCTCATCTCGACCCTGATTTCGCAAAGCTCCACGCATAGACATGACCGATTACACGCCAAAAGTTGAGCGTCTTGGTAACAACCCGATCATCCGCCCGAATATGGACGACCGTATGGGCGACAACATCAACGGGCCATCGCTTATTCAAGTTCCTGATTGGGTAAGAGATCGACTCGGCAAGTACTACTTGTACTTCGGTCATCACGATGGCCGATACATCCGGATCGCCTATGCAGACGACCTAGAAGGACCGTGGCGAATCCACAGCGAGGGAGTTCTTTCGCTTGAGGACTCACATTTCGAGGGGCATATTGCGTCACCCGATGTTCATGTCGATCACAAGAGCGCCCGGATCAGAATGTACTTTCATGGCTCGAACACTGTCACTGGAGGAGGAACAGGCAAAGGCGGGGCGCAATTCACTCGGGTTTCGATTTCGAGGGACGGACTGAATTTCAATGCAGACCCGGATCTGCTGGCCAACCCGTATTTGCGCGCATTCCAATGGAATGGCAACCACTACGCAATAGCAATGCCCGGGGTGTTCTATCGATCCGAAAACGGAATGAGCAATTTCGAGGACGGTCCTACCCTTTTCACAGAAAACATGCGGCATTCAGCGGTGATAGTTGATGAGAACGTTCTTCAGATATTTTTCACTATGGTTGGAGATTCACCCGAGAGGATCAAACTTTCCACCGTTGACCTTTCGGACGATTGGATGAACTGGACTGCATCAGATCCGATCGACCTACTTTCACCTGAATTGCTGTGGGAGGGCTCAGAAATGCCGCAAGAGCCCTCGAAACGTGGACTTATAGATGGCCAGGTCAATCAGCTGCGAGATCCGGCTATCTATCAGGAAGATGGACGTAAATACCTTCTCTACTCGATAGCCGGTGAGAGCGGGATTGCGATCGCCGAACTCA
>JAPKFF010000163.1:0-3209 GCA_028821715.1 Dehalococcoidia bacterium | reverse complement strand
ACGATTATTAGTCGCTGCCAACGGTTCGATTTCAAGCGACTTTCTAACGACGATGTGATCGAGCGGCTTATCGAGGTGTGCGAGGCTGAGAGGATTGAAGCGGAACCGGCTGTTCTGGAGATGATCGCTCGAACAGCGTGGGGATCGTTACGTGACGCCGAGAACTTGCTTGAGCAGCTTTATGTTTCGTACGGACAGCCAGCCGCTGATGGTCAGCCTTCAGAGATAACCGAGGGACAGGCAAGCGAATTGCTTGGTCTGGGGGATACCGCTACCAGCACCGAACTTGCGACAGCATTGCTGGACAAAGAAGCTGCGGCTGCTTTGACCGTTATTAATCGTGAGGCACAGCGAGGTGCCGATCTTCGGGCATTGCGTTCGGGGGCTGTTGATGCGCTCCGAGTGGCATTGCTGATGAAGGCGGGCGTTGAGGATTCGATTACGCAGGGTTCAGAGTTCGCCGAGACGATGGCGGCGGCGGCACGACCGGCACGTCTGAACCAAATTTTGCACATCCTGACTTCTCTGGGTCAGGCTGATATGAAAGACAACTCGTCTTCGCCACTTCCGCTCGAACTGGCGGTGCTTAAGGCAACTACGAACCCTGTTACTGCGTCGGCAGCAGGACCGGCAGCTCCGGTCTCTTCGGGTTCTGCTCCTTCTCGACCTCCAGCTACCCAACAGCCTGCTAACCAAACTGGTGGTTCTGAGAATGCTAAAGAGCCCACTCCGGCTTCACGTCGAGATCGAACACCTACTGAACAGCAGTGGGACAAGGTTGTTTGGGCAATGCGTCGAACTAAGAACCGTAAATTTGTGGTTGGTCCGATTCTTCGCAACGTTGAGACGCCTACGCCAGCTGAAGGCAAGATTTCACTCCGCTTCAAAAGCAACACTCTGAAGAACAACTTCATGGAGGAGATGCAGGATCAGCGTTCAAAAGATGCCCTGAAAGCTGCGATTCTTGATGCGTACGGCTCTGAGCTAGAACTGGAAGTCCGTTCACCTCACGAGGCTGCCGAAGAAGCGAAGGCCAACAGCAGTGCCGCCAATGGCGGATCGGCTAGCCCGGGCAACGGGCAGACGGGAACGCCGGCTGATCAAGAAAGCGCTATGGTTCGGGCTGCGATGGCGATGGGCGCGAAGTTTGTCGCTGAAGATATAGATGAAGACAACTAAAAACTCGGAAGACTAGTTCTGAATGTCAGGTTTCTCGGCAACGAACAACGTGTTCGAACCATAGACAGCGTCAGTCAGTGTTTCTAGATCTTCACCGATAGTCCCAATTCGATCTTTTTCATGTGAGTCGGACGCAATTTCTTTTTTTGATTCGCTTAAATTCACCATACAAAGCGATTGGGAATCCTAACTCCTAAAGTCTTTTCTCACAAAGTCGGGTATCGCGGTTACGGCCGGCCTTGAAAACTTTGTCAGAGAATTGATCTAACATCGCGCTCATCAGAAAAAATGGTGATGGGACGATCGACATCCACGCTATGAAGTGGCACCACAACAAAGTTAAGGGCTCTGTCTGTGAGGATTAGACGGAGCAGGATGTAGATGATGATTGCAGCCCCGTAATACGTCAATTCGTTCTTGGCGAAACGTTCAGAGAAACTTTTCTCCTGCCTTTTTGGCGAATCAGTGTGCGGGTTTGGATGATTTTCGTTGATCGATAATTACGATGGCGCTGATTAGGTATTAGCAGACTAGCCGGGAGTTTACAGTAGGTTCTGTTTCACCAACCGGCGTACAAAGTACTCCTATCGGTTGGTAACGACGTATGATTGTCGGATTCAATTTTTGTTGTCTTGTTTCTCGATAATCGGGAGTGAGACGCTCCCTGTTGGCAAGGGTCAGGACTTATTTCGATGATGAACAAGAACATGCTCAAGCAGGCGCAACAGATGCAGGCCCGACTTGCGGCAGTGCAGGAAGAGATCGCAGTCGCACGAACTGAAGCATCAGTTGGCGGCGGGATGGTCAAGGTTTTGGTTATTGGCGGATCAAAGGTTGAGTCGATTGAGATCGACCCGGAAGTAGTAGACCCAGAAGACGTTGAAATGCTTCAGGATTTGATTCTCGCTGCAATAAACGAAGCGATGGACACTGCTCAGAAGCTTGCTTCCGACAAGATGGGCGCTATCACCGGCGGCATGAACATTCCTGGCCTTATGTAGCCAGCGTTTCAGCTTCGGCTGATTCATAGGAAACACACGAATGCCATCTTCCGACATTGCACCTTCCGCTGCCCCTCCAGTCGCCCGATTGATCGAGGCGTTTCACAGGCTGCCCGGAATTGGGCCTAAGAGTGCACAGCGGCTGACGTATCACCTGATTCGAATGCCTCAGGACGAGTCAGAAGAGTTTGCAGCGGCTATTTTGGGCGTGAAAGAGCGAGTCGTTCTTTGCGACACCTGCGCCAACATTGCGGAAGCGACCGAGTGCACGATTTGCGGTGATCTTCAGCGTGATAGCACTCGAATATGTGTAGTTGAAGAACCTTTGGACGTTGTAGCCGTGGAGCGAGCAAGGGTTTACTCAGGTAAATACCACGTTCTTCACGGAGTAATTTCTCCTGTGAACGGCGTTGGTCCGAACGATTTGAAATTACGAGAATTACTTGAACGACTGCGCGACGGCACGGTAATTGAAGTGATCGTAGCGACGAATCCGAACCTCGAAGGCGAGGCTACGGCTATGTACATTCAACAGTTAATAGGTCCGCTGGGCGTAAAGGTAACTCGGCTTGCTCGCGGGTTGCCGAGCGGTTCGGATATTGAGTACGCCGACGATTCAACTCTTGCTCACGCATTAGAAAGCCGGGCGGAGATTCCGCAGCGCCAGACAGGCACGCCTAAGTAGCGCTACACGGTAACGATAGGCAACAGTTCTCGATTGCGGTTACACGGTTTCGGTCGTTGATTTAGACTTTCTGCAATTCGCTACACGGTACCGGCGTACTTCTTTCCGTGTAGGTGTTTCGACTTCCACAGTGACTTAGATTATTCGGCGACATACGCTGTGATGACGTTTACTGTGTAGGCGATCAAGCTGTTCAAACCAGTTGGCAGCGCCTATCGTATCGAACCTCATGAGTCACTTACGTACATACTCATATCGCCGAACAGGCTCACTGAGTGCTGTGTGTGTTTTAATTGTCTTAGCCGCTTGCGCTACGGAGCCATTGCCAGCTGTGGGTCGCCCTG
>JAPKFF010000162.1:0-3229 GCA_028821715.1 Dehalococcoidia bacterium | reverse complement strand
TGCCGAAGATGCAAAATCTCTCGGAGCTACCGCTGCTGAAGAGCAGACCTTCAGGCGTGATGAAGACGGCCAGGCTCGAGACGGTAATTTCACCGACCGAATCTCGTGCCGTGACGCGGCAGGTGGATTGGATGTGAAGGCGAATACGGGCTTCACCTCGAAGGCATTCTCGGCTTCGTATCTTGATCCTGAACTTGAGGAATCTGACGATATCCAGGCTGTGGGTGGCGCATGTTCGAACCGATTCCCAACCTACTACGACTACACGATCATCGGAAACCTTGTGATCATGTGCGAGAGCGACGATCGCAACTTGACTGAACCTTCCACTAACTGTGAGAAGATCGAAGAATGGTTGATTCCGGTCGAATAGCCAGTTCGCTGGGGCAATTGTGTTGAAAACAGGGCACCATATTGGTGCCCTGTTTTGGTTAAAGAAATCACCAACATTCGAGACTCTTCAGCAAACTGGTGTCTGCTGAATATTGCTGGTGTATTGATAAATTGGCAGTCCTGTAACTGGGCATTAGCTCCGAATATAGTCTCCCACCAGTGATTTTTCCAGTGACGGTTATCTTGTTCCCTGCTCTGAGCTGAATTGCCTTGCTTTGCTCGGATTTGGCGTAATCACACGTGGAGCCATCAAGAATCATCTCGATCAGGCCCCACTCGATCGCTTCTTTTCCAGCAATAAGCCCGGCAACAAGTATCGTGTTCTCATCTACTGAGACCACAATACCGTCTGCAGTTACCAACTTACCTTTGTACTCGTCAGCAGCAAAAATATTCCCTGTTGCCAACTCAACAAGTTCATCGATATTGACTTGCTCAGCCACCATTCTGGGGGACGGAACTCGCGCTGGACTAGATGTAGGTGAGGTTGCTGGTTGAGTTGCTAGCGTTGGGCTAACCGCTTTGTCGATAGCAGCCTGATCTGAAGACGAGCAACCAACTGCGACCACTAGTAGCAGCAAGATTGCGTAACTATCCTCAGCTTCGACATGCCCGCACTCTAACACCCAAACGCATGTTGCTACGCGAACTTCGCCATAGCCACTCGTACTTGCTCGAAGTCTTCCTTGAGTTCGTGAGTGTAATTAGGGATTCAGCCCTCACACTGCCACCCTGAAGAAAGAATCCGTACGTTTCTATACTGATGGGACATCCACAGGATTTTCAAAGATGTTCATGAGCCTTAAAAATCAATAACTCTTAACATCAACGATTAAATAGCCGATTTTATAGAATAAATTCCAAGCTAAGATCCACCCCTGATCAAGTCAGCAATACGCTCACCAATAACCATTGTCGTTACGTTCGTGTTAGCTCTCACACAGTCGGGCATGATAGATGCATCTACCACCCTCAGATTGCTTAGACCATATACGCGTCCGGCATTGTCAACTACTGATTCTGGGTCGGTTGTCGGTCCCATCTTGCATGTTCCGGATCCATGGTGGCTGGTCCTGACATAACGCAACAACCAGTCATCGAGCGTTGTATCAGATTCTAGGTCTTCTGGCGCGGGATTTACCAGTTGGTCAATTATGTCCTTGTACGAGTCTTCTTTGGCGAGGCCTAAGCACATGTATACGGCTTCCCTTAGACGAGTGCGATCGTTTTCCTCCGCAAGATAATTAAAGTCTATATTTGGCTGACTTTCCGGATCTGCTGACCTCAAAGTCACGCTACCAGATCCATCAGCTAGGTATATAACCGCAATCATCCCAACGCCGGCTTCGTCGCCTCGGATAGTTTGACCCGACGGAACAGTGTAAGTATCAAATTCAGAGGCCTGACCTACAGGATGGATAAACATGTCATTACGGTGAGGTGATCCATTAGCGGTGTACCGGAGAGCATTCTGGATTCTAGGATCAAGTGGATGTTGATCGAAACCTGGCTTGGTGGTGAAAGTGAGTTGTACCTGAGGATGGTCCCGAAGGTTTTTACCCACACCCGGCAAATCGGACAATACAGGTATTCCGTGTTTTTTTAGCTCGTCAGCCGGTCCCACTCCCGATAACATCAATAGTTGCGGCGACGCATACGCTCCACCGGCAAGAATTACCTCACCCGCGGTAAGTTCAAACAGATCGCCACCTGATTCAGCTACGATGCCTGTGGCGCGTTCGTTTTCAAAAATCACGGATCTTACTTTAGTATCGGATCTTATTGTGAGATTGAGACGATGTCTTGCAGGATCTAGATAGGTCAGAGCGGTCGACCATCTTATGCCACCGGCATTATTGAAAGGTGTGGGGCCGATACCTGTTGAGTCCGGGTTATTTTGATCAGGAGATTCATCGAAACCGTAGCTTTTGCAGGCCTCATAGAATGCTATCTGATCGGGAAGCATCTCAGATTTATTCCACCGTCTTATCGGTACTGCACCTTCTCCACTGTGGAAGTCCCCTTTGAAATCAGGGTCTTTTTCAACTCTAAGAAAGTAAGGCAGTAAATCACGGTATCCCCAACCTTCGGCACCTTCGCTCACCCAGGCATCGTAATCCTCAGGAACTCCTCGGAGGAAAATCTGGGCATTTACTGCGCTCGAGCCTCCGACTACCTTCCCTCTAGGAACGCTAATACTAGTGTTTTTTGCTGTTGCCCGACCTTCGTATCCCCAGTTGTGGGTACTTAGTTCACCGAATGCCTTTGCCCAGATTTTCGGTTCGATACCGTAACCGTGCTTAAGTTCTGTCGGAAGAGTTTCGGGATCAGGATAATCCGGCCCCGCTTCTAGCAATAAAACAGACCTTTCAGGATCTTCAGTCAAACGTGCAGCCAAGACCGAACCGGCAGACCCAGCGCCAACGATTATCGTGTCGTAAATCATAATTGCGACAGTATACGCAAAGTTTCACAACACATGCCATGGGAATTCGTTTGTGGTCGTTTTCTCTGCCTAGACAAGTAACACGTAGCACATGACCGTAGTGCGTACGCGTAAACGCTGTCGGCTTTATCTAAGCGCACCTGCGTCTCATACTGGGACAGAACCACGAGGTAACTAAGTTCAAAGTGGTCGGATACGGACCAGATGACTCAGCACCCTGACACCCACCATCTATTTGAATAATGGTGCTTGCCGGTATCGGCGGTAGGTGTTGTCAGCAGGTACGACAGACGACCGAAACAGCTATTTATTCGGTGCTATCGCTGTAACTACTAGAAAAGCCCCCGCATTTCTGCGAGGGCTTCTCTAGTTCAATTTCAGTTTGGTGGA
>JAPKFF010000161.1:0-3236 GCA_028821715.1 Dehalococcoidia bacterium | reverse complement strand
ATTCGTAAGCGGGACCGGTGTTGCAGTCGGGGCTGGTGTTGCAGTCGGGGCTGGTGTTGCAGTCGGGACCGGTGTTGCAGTCGGGACCGGTGTTGCAGTCGGGGCTGGTTTTGATGTCGTCGTAGGAGCAACCGTTGGTGCCGGTGCTACTGTTGGTGCCGGTGCTGCTGTTGGTGCTGCTGTTGGTGCTGCTGTTGGTGCTGCTGTTGGTGCCGGTGCGCTGGTGGGTTGTTTTACAGGTGAAGGAACTTTAGTGGGCTCATCGACCTGAGGTTCAGGATCAGATGTATCAGTTGTCGCTGCTGATTCGATTTTCTCCACGGTTGGCGGAGGTGAAGTTTCAGCTTTTGCGGTCGGTGCCTCGGGAATAATTGATACTTCGGATGAACAACCAACTGCTGCGACTATGAGGAGGAAAACCGTGAATCCAAGAAATACTTGTCTTCGCGACGATTTCAATCTAGTACCCATCAACGCGCCCGCCTAGTTCGTCTAGTAGTTGTTTTGATTGGAACGAATCAATCCGTTCCAGCCCAAAGTTAAATCTGCTTTACACATAGGCTAGACAGTTCTGCCATGAGTTGTCAATGAATGTTCTGTAATCGCTATAAGTGGATCACCGGTTACGTGTAACTTTTTGGATCAACGAGCCTAGGTGCCTAAAGTGTTATTAATCGAGGTGAATTACCACTTACGGGCCCTGCCTACGGAAACTCGATTAACGTGGTGTTAGAAATAAAAATGCGAATAAAGTCTAAGCGCTTTTGATCTAGAACACCACGGCTCAATGCCAACATGAAAAACTCGGCAAGCCTTGACTCAGCCGGTCGATAAGAAAATGTACCGGGAACGATTTCGGAATATAAGCTGCGCCCGCAGAGCACGTCGAGCCGTATCACGACTCCCGGGTTGGTGATATCGACCAGACTGACACGCTTGGTACGGCGGAAATGTCAGTTGAAGCAAGCGTGAAAGAAAAATTTCTCGTTCACGTGGTTCCCGATCTTTCGGCACCAGAAAACCAAGAACGTGGAATCACCGAAGTAAAAACTGTTTTTTATTACGGAGTAAGGTTGACCGATGAACTAGAAACGTACGACCGGCAAAAGCACGATCACAGTAACGACAATCCAATCTCCGATCCCGAAGTCAACCCGCACATTCATCGCCAAAAAACGCCGTAGATCGTGAACGCCTAATCGATCTGACCAATCGGGTCGTTTCTGTGATCTGCCAAATGACCCCGCATAGTGTCGAGTAGAGCGACGGTTGCTCTTACATAGCTCACCCGATCAGATAGCAGATGTTTGCCAGCCGCCCGCGCTCGTCGTTCGAGATCGGCGTGAGCAGCGTTGACCTTCTCATGACCCGGCTCGCCCGGCACACCAAGTGACGACGCCATGTCGTTTTGACCAAAAGTGATGCAGTGAATTCCCGACACTGAAACGATTGCATCCAGATTGTCGATACTCTTCTGGCTCTCGACCTGGGCGATGACGAACATGTTTTCGTTCGCATCTGCGATGTAACCCTTGTTGCCGCCAAACTTGTCGTTCATCATTGGCAAATAATCGTAATAGTGCCCTCGACCCGGCCCCCACGATCGCTTTCCCGCTGGTGTGTAGTAGCAAGAATCTGACAAAGTTTGGGCCTGCTCACCGCTTTCGACTCCTGGTCCCTGAATCCCTTGAACTCCACGCGCCAGATACTGCTTGATGGGAACGGGATCAACCGATGGCACACGAGCAGTGACAGTCATCCCAGTCGCGTTGGCAACACGGCATATCTCGTCTATTTCTGAGAGATCGAAATGCCCTTGCTCACCGTCGAGATCAACGCCATCCATGCCGGCGTTATAGGCAAGTTCAACCAGCTCTGTAGAAGGGAAGTGCATCTGCAAGAAATGTGCTTTCCGACCTTCGTTGTTCGCCGCGAAAATACGGTTAATTGGCAAGCTAGCTCTCCTATAAATTCTTTAGATCGTGCGGGAACGAAGTATAATCTGCCGCTGTACAGACCAACAAGAAGAAACGATCCAAAGCGTTCAGAAACTGAACCTCATCAGCTGCCGTAATTGCCACTGGAACGGGAGATGGAGCTCGAACCCGCCACTCTTCAAGTAGCAACCCGGTATATATGGCTAATCACGCAACTACTGACGATATTCGTCGACGATACGCAAACAATAAAAGAAAACCATATTCGAGCAGTCGATTTACTCAGTAAAGTTGAACTATGAGATGGCGGGTAACAAAGGTCTTGGGGATTGCGGGATTTATTCTTGCCATCGCCCCTTGTGCAATCTCAGATGTCGAAATTTCGGCCACTAATCTGACGACTGACCCAACGATCACAGCGCTGCATGACTTGCAATAAGTAAAGTGCTTGGCATATCTACGATTCCGAATATCTTCAGGCGACAAGTCGAAAAAAGTGTCGAAAACACAGAAAAGCCCACCATCTAACCTGAAGGCAATGCGAGTTTGAGCGCAGTTTGAAATGGTAGGCATATTACGAACCTATAACGGTATTTTTGGGAAGCACGTGCCTCGCTGTGGAGCGTCACCTGAGTTCGAAAGCCCCACCCACACCAACCAAACCGCGCCTACGGATTCTGTGCGCCTGCTCTCAAATCAGCCAACACCTCTTGGATTTCGTCGTACCTGACGGCGCGATTGTCCGATCCGATCACACTGCTTTTCTGGACAATAGTGCCGACCAATTCGCCATCCATATCGAACAGACCGCCACCGCTCATCCCGTTCGTCGCATCTGCATTGAATCCGAGCGTCGAAACATCGCCCGGCACGACACTCCACCATGTTGAAATGTGACCAAAACTGGTCATTGGAACCGTGTTCGAAACCACCGTTACGTATCCGATCGCAATAACCGGACTTCCGACCAACCCATTCGACGTCCATTCGCTTCCATTCCAGATCGAACCTTCCGAAATCTCAGATATCGACTCTGCCCCGGTTGACGAAAACGTCAGCAAAGCCAAATCTCGAGTTTTGTCCCAGCCTTTGACTACCGCATTCACTAGACCAACTCCTGGTATCGAAGCCTGAACAAGCGATTTTCCAGTAATCACGTGCTCGGCGGTTAACAGCTCGCCCGCGCCGATCACCACAGCCGACCCTGTTGCATTCCCAGCATCGATCCAAACGACGTGATCTTTGATGTCAGATTCGGTCAGGAACAGTTCGTGGTAATCACCACCGTCGGTTCCTGCC
>JAPKFF010000160.1:0-3238 GCA_028821715.1 Dehalococcoidia bacterium | reverse complement strand
TGCAGGTTTCAACGGCTACCAGTACGGAATGAACTCAGGAAATGGTCTGTCTGGTTACGTCTGGAACAGGGTGAGTAGTACAAAGCAGAAGAGGGTAATGGGTTCGATAACCACATACGCTCCAAACGTAAATCAAACTAGAGAAGTCCTTGCAGAAATGCGGGGGCTTTTTATTTGGCATGGGCTTCGCTAGTACTCGAGCAATCACCGATGAATTTTGATCTAGATCAGAAGTTCGAAAGCTCGAGCCATACTTGGGATGACCCAGTTGTGAAGTCGATGAGCGATATCTCTGCTTGTGTGAAAGATCGTCGCTAACTTCCTTGCTGGCCGATTGGTTGGCGTCTATGCTTGCGGTCGAAATTTGGGTATGAAAACACCGATGCTGGAGCGAGCCTGTGACCACTCTTGATGAACGAATAGCGAACTTAGACTCACCGGAGCTTTTTGAGCAAGTGAAAAGGTGGCGCACTTCACGAGAGCGACTTTCGTCGGACAAGCATCGGCCCACGTTCCACTTCTCGCCACCAGAGAATTTTATGAACGACCCGAACGGGTTGTGCCAGTGGAAGGGCTTGTATCACCTTTTCTACCAGTTCCGTGGTGATGGCGTGGATCGTGTTCATTGGGGACACGCGGTAAGTGAGGATCTGGTGCGTTGGAAGGACCTTCCGATCGCGCTGTACCCAGATCAAGAATACGACTGCTTCAGCGGTCAGACGCTGGTCGAAGATGATCGAGTCATTGCTTCGTATCACGGCACTCAGGCCGGAAATGCCATCGCTACTGCATCTGATTATTTGTTGGTCGATTGGAAGAAAAATCCGAACAACCCTGTGATTCCCATCGTGCCATTCGATGAGGAAACGGGGGATCCGTATCGAGTGTTCGATCCGTGCATTTGGAAAGAGGATGATGGCTACTACGCGCTATCAGGAACGTTCAAGAACGGTGAGCGCAGTATCGATTGCGAAGGAGTTGATCACCTATTTCATTCGACGGATCTGACCAACTGGGAATATCTTGGCGAGTTGATTTCAGCTAACTACACAAACGAGCCGGGCGAAGACTACGCAGTGCCGAATTTCTGGCCGATTGGCAATGGCAAGCACATGTTGCTGTTCTTCAGTCACAAGCGGGGAGGGCAGTACTTTGTTGGCGACTACGATCAGGCGATTCACAAGTTCACACCTGACTATCACGGACGTTTGAACAACGGGCCCCTGGGTATTGGAAGCCTTCACGCTCCTTCGGCGACAATCGACGATAGCGGTCGCTTTTTGGCGATATTCAACGTTAAAGAGAGCAGGGAGTCGCAGGGCTGGGACAACATTATGACGTTGCCAACTCATCTCTCATTACGGGACGACAATTCGTTGAGTATTCGACCAGTAGACGAGATCGAATCACTTCGAGGCGATCGTACTACTACTGATGATGTCGAGGTCGCGACTGGTCAACACATTGTGCTCGATACCATCGAAGGCGACGCTATTGAAATATCGATGACGATTGATCCGGGTGATGCTCACGAAGTTGGGCTGAACGTGTTGCGGTCGCCAGATGCTGAAGAGACCACACGAATTTCATTCTTCCCGAAAGGGAATCCGCGCTGGGGATCTGCGCACTTGCAGATTGACAGTAGTTCATCGTCGATACGTACCGATCTGATATCGCGTCCACCGGAACTTGCACCATTCGATGTGAGTGAGGGTGAGCCGATTAGTCTGAGGATTTTCGTTGACCGCAGCATTATCGAAGTGTTCGCCAACGATAGGCAATGCCTGACGCTTCGAGCCTACCCGGATCGTGACGATAGCGTGGGCGTATCACTTTTCTCCAAGGGTGGTGCTGCGAAATTTACTGGCATCGAATCATGGCAGATGGAATGCACATGGCCTGAGTTGAGATAGTCGTATCGTGCTTGGTATCGGGTTGCGACAGGATCGACTGTGCCTCAATGATCTGTTGTGTGTTAATGTCCTGCCGTATCAACGCTCCGGATGCCGCCCGATGCAAACGTAAACGTTGCGGAGTTTCCACTTCGTCGTGGTGAACGACACTACGCTCAACGGCAATTCCTACTTTGCCTTCGAAGCGTCCACTCGGTTCAGTCGTTGCCATATCGCCTATCCCAGCACTAATCCGCCATCGGGACGCCGTGGAGGTTCGCCTATGTCTGCATCGTAAGGATGCTTGGCCATTTCCTCTTCGTTGATATCTATACCCAATCCAGGCGCATCCGAAGGAATGAAGTAACCATCCTTCACTTCGGACACGTTCGTAACGATGTCTTCCTTGAACGTACCCACCTCTGGTATGAACTCGTTCACATCCCAGTTCGGTGTCGCCGTCGCAATGTGCGTGTTTGCCATGTTGGCAATCGGACCCAGAAAGTGATGCGGGGCCATCTTGATATGGAAACTCTCAGCAACTGCCGCGATTTTCTTAACGTGAGTGAAACCGCCAGCCAAACCAATGTCGGGCTTCAGGAAGCTGACACCCGGCAAGGTGCAGTACTCTCGGAACTCCCAGAGCGTGTTATTACGTTCACCTACTGCCAGCGGAATGTTGACCTTGTCACCAACCCCGCCCATCGACATCACCGAGTCAGGTGCAATGGGATCTTCGTAGAAGTAAGGCAAGAACTTTTCTATCTGTTGCGCAAACACCACGGACGATCCAGGGAACATGTTGCGGTGAATCTCGATTCCGATGTCGAAGTCCCAGCCGACCTCTTCTCGAACCGCCTCAACGATCGCTGTGTTCTGACGAATCAGGTCACCATGTGATAACTCACCCCAGTTCGCAGGGAATGGAGTCATCTTCAACGCTGTGTATCCGTCATTCTTGGTCAAACGAGCCGCTGTGGCGAAGCTCTCCGGGGTCGAAAGCGGACCCGAAGCGGCAGACGAACCTAGTAGCGGAATAGCTCGAACACGATCACGAACCTTGCCACCGAGAAGATCCCAGACAGGCGCGCCTAATCGCTTCCCCTTGATGTCCCACAGCGCCACATCGATCGCGCTCAGAACGGCTGTAATCGCCGGACTCCTAAACGAGTACTTGCGGTAAGCGACGTTCCAAATGCGATCGACGTCCCGCGGATCTAAACCGCGTATGTCGTCCTCGATTCGGTGAGTAATCACCTCAGTCGCATCGGCGTAGCTCCAGAAATTCCCTTCGCCAACGCCATACGTCCCGTCATCGCAGGTAACCCGAACGGTCAACCACTTCG
>JAPKFF010000053.1:0-15259 GCA_028821715.1 Dehalococcoidia bacterium | reverse complement strand
CATTCAACAAGCGATTCCCAGCGACTGTCGTCGAACGAACCAACCGGTGCACCTTCCGATTTCCACAGCGGAGCCAATAACTCGACACCTTCACGGTCGGTCGGTTCATCGATCTCAGCTTCCGGATTTAGAGCAAGCATCGTGTCGACCGACCCCTGAGGATCGGAAGCAGCCTGACCATAGCCCTTGTTGAACGCTCGAACGAATCGCTCAACCAGCTCTGGATTGTTCGCAATGTTCTCTTCCGAAGTTACGAGAACCAGCTCGTAGTAGCTCGGAACACCCCACTCATGCGGGTAGAGCACATTAGTCTCAAAGCCTTCGTTGCCCATAATGATCGACTCGTAAGTCCAGTAAACACCAATAATGGCATCGACTTCGCCAGCCATCAATCCAGGACTAACGTTCCATCCGAGATCGACAACTTCAACGTCATCTATCGACACGCCGTCAGCTTCGAGCATAGTTGCGAGCAATGCGTCGTTCCAAGGGAGACCCGGAGTACCGATTTTCTTGCCAGCAAGCTGAGCTGGAGTCTCGATACCCGATGATTCCAAAGTCATTATCGAGTTGAGAGGTTGCTGAACAATTCCTGCAACTGCAACCACGGGAACACCTTCTTGGCGAGCCTGGAGTAAATCTGGTTGGTAGTAGAATGCAAAATCGCTCTTACCCGTAGCAACCAGACCCAAAATTGCGGTGGGGTCGGCAGGTGGCTCAACCGTAACATTCAGGTTTTCGTCAGCGAAGAAACCTTTATTGACAGCTTCGTAAACTCCTACGTGGTTTGCGTTCTGGAACCAGTCGAGCGTTACTACAACGTCGTCTGCGATTGCAGTTGGCGGCACCGATGTCGCTGTCGAAGGGACAGTTGTCGGCTCAGCATCGCTCGAACAAGCGACGATCGATATCGACACAAATATTGCTATCAGTAGCACTAACTTCTTCATGAATCTCCTAGACGAATAACTCTATTCGCAGTTGGTGGGTACTTTCTAATCACCCACTTTTCCATAGCGACGACCGCTGCGAACAGCGCCATCGCCAATATTGAAAGCACAACTATTGCGGCGAAAACTCTCGCCGTTTGAAACTGCCCACCAGCGATTTTCATCATCCAGCCAAGTCCCGCGCTAGATCCAAACCACTCGCCGATAACCGCTCCAATTACAGAAACGACAGCAGCGACTTTTAGACCAGCGAAGAAGTTTGGTAGTGCCGACGGAATCATCAGTTTGCGAAATATTTGCCAAGGCGACGCGCCGAGCGTCCGAAACATGTCGACCATTTCCTGATCGACGGAACGCAGACCTGCAACAAGGCTGATGACGATTGGGAAGAACGTGAACAACACGATCACGATCACCTTTGAAGTGATGTCGGTCCCAACCCAAATAACCAATAACGGAGCGAGAGTGATGATCGGGATCGTCTGCGAAGTGATGATGAGTGGATAGATCGTTCGTTCAACCGTGCGTGACCAAATAATTCCCGAAGACAATACGCCAGCTAGCAAAATCGATATGGCGAACCCAAGTAGGGTTTCCGCAGCGGTTACTCGGGCGTGTTGCATCAAGAATCCGAATGAATCCCCTATTTCAGCAACGATCACGCTCGGCGGCGGGAGCAGCCAATGCTGAACGTCCAAAACATCAACTAGAACTTCCCAAGCCAAGATTAGGGCTAGGGTCACAGCAAGGGCAGGAAGCCATTCAACCAGAGCTTTTTTTACTGATACAGAAGTGTTCATCTAACAACCTCCTGGTGACTCAATAGATCGAGGATACGCGCTCGAATTTGGTTGAATCCAGGCGACATAGAAATATCTGTCGCTGCTGTTCCCGCTTCTACATTCACCTTGATATCAGCAACGATTCGTCCCGGATCGGAAGCCATCACCAAGATTCGATCGGCAAGCAAAATCGCTTCATCAACATCGTGGGTAACCAACACCACCGCTTTGTCGGCAGTATCGAGAACGTTCAACAGCCACTGCTGTAAAGATCTACGAGTGATAGCGTCTAGGGCGCCAAACGGTTCATCGAGCAGCAATACGGGGTTATCTGGCAAAACGGCTCTGAGAAGGGCTACTCGTTGACGCATTCCACCCGAGAGCTGCCAAGGCATCTGGTCGAGCACATCTGCGATACCAAACAACTCGGCAAGTTTTTCGACACGCTCGTTAGATTCGGCTTTGCCAACTCCGTTAAGTTCGAGCCCAAGACGACTGTTTTCAGCAACAGTTCGCCATGGCAGCAATAAATCCTTCTGCTGCATGTACGAAACATTGCCGAGTCGTTCAGTTCGTCTAATCAACCCATTTGTATTGATGGAACCTTCTCGAGCTTCAAGCACGCCTGAAATTAGATTAAGTAGTGTGCTTTTGCCACAGCCTGAAGGCCCAACCAGCGCAACGAATTCGCCCGAATCAACAGAAAGCCGCACGTCGTCGAGTATCGGGGCATTCTTGTAATCGAAACCAATACCTGAAACTGCGAGTAACGCGTCTTCAGAACCAGCGATGTTGTTGTTCGTAGATTTTGTTTGGTGTGAGGCCGGGCTCATCGTTGTTTGGTCGCTACCAGTTAGATTGTTCTACTGGGTAATCGACGCTTGGATGAGGCACACGAGCCGTTTTCCTACGCTGGAATTACCCAGATCAGGTTCAAGGGTTGGCAGAGTTAATGTCTGCCCTCTCAGCCCGGCCACCCGAGCTCCCCACGTGCCACTAAAATAATTTCAGAACACTAGCGAAGCAATGCCTCACCTATGCCAAGTCTTGCAACCAATGATCCGTATGTCAAATCAGCTGGTTTTAACTCACAGAGATAGGTTTGCGGCTTTACCTAGCGGCAGCTAGAATGCCCCTAATCCAGTTCGGAAGCACAATAAGTTACGCAGGGAGTCGCCTTAGGTTTTGGGAACAAGTTCGCTCTCTCCAAAAGAAAACTTCGCCAGAGCAATAAGATGCCCTGACGATGAGATAAACCTTGGTGCGGCAGCGTTGTATGCAGCATCGAGCGAATTTCCCGATCTTGATGTTATTGCCTATCAAGGGCGAATAGCCCAGTTTGGCAAGACGGTCAAGGACTTACTCCCAGCTAACTACTCAAACTTCGATTTCGTAGACGCTATGCACGAAGTTCTGGTCGGGAAGGCTGGGTTTACTGGTGATTCAAAAGACTATTTCGACCCAGGCAATAGCCACCTAAACGAGGTTATCGACCACCTAAAAGGTAACCCTGTAACCCTTTCGATCTTCTACATCGAAGTGGCCCGGGTTACCGGAGAGAAGGTATGCGGCATATCGCTTCGCAAACACTTTGTCGTTGTTGTTGGAACCGGTGAAGATCGCATCTATATCGATCCGTTCCACAGCGGCGGGCTTCTTTCACGTAAAGAGTGCATCACCAACATTCTGGGCAAGGACAATTTCAAGAATGGTGACTTAGATGATCTTGAACGCAAGTTCCTGAAACCTGCCTCGAACCGAGCGATATTGCGCCGACAGTTGAGCAACCTCAAAGTTGCGCACGAAAAACATAAACAGTACGATCTAGCCCTTTCGGCGTCCGAGCGCATTCAGATGGTCGACCCCACAAATCTTCGCAATCTCAGTGAACTCGCCCGTCTTCAAACCAAAGTCGGTAACTTCGGCGATGCTTTAGATTCGCTCACTCAGTTCCTTGAACGAGCGCCTGCTGGATCGAACACTGAACAGGCAGAAAGTGCGATCCGCAAACTACAGGCGCTTACAATGCGCGGCAGCGATAATTCGTCCGACTAAATAATTGGTTGCCAGCCACGAAACCGCTGCGCAAAACCTGACGTATTGTTTATTGGTTACCTGAACGGCTAGACGTATTCGCGCACGGCAAATACATGCACGGTCGGTCGGGTCCTGATTGGACGAGGTGTACCGCTTGAATTACCAGGGACTAGAAGATCTGGAACTGCTTGCGAAGATCAGTGAACAAGATCGACAGGCTCTCGCGGCGTTGTACGACAGGTACGGACGAAGGGTATTCGCGCTCGCCGTCCGAATGCTCAACGACCCTGTCGGCTCGGAAGAAGTTACACAAGATGTATTCATGAGCGTATGGCGGCGCGGAGCCTCCTACACGTCGAAGAAAGGCAAGTTCACCACTTGGCTGTTCTCGATTGCCCACAACAGGACGATCGATGAACTCAGAAAACGAAGACGAGATCGAAGCCGAGAAAACGCTGATATTGACGACCATCTGAACATCAAATCTGGCGACATTTCGCCAGCGGATGCGGCGGTCGCTCAATCTGAGTACGCAAAGATCCGTGCAGCCATGGAAAAACTGCCAGTAGAACAAAAAAGTGTGGTTGAACTCTCCTATTTCAAAGGGCTAACCCAAACAGAAATTTCAACGAAAACCGGCCAACCGCTCGGCACGGTCAAAACACGAATGCGGTTGGCATTGAAAAAGTTACGCACGGCACTTAGTACTGAAATGGGTGCGCAAGCATGACCGAAACTAAAGACAGTATTGAATCGAACAAGAATTTGGACTCTAGGTTTCAAAATCTCGCAAGTTACGTTCTTGGTGCACTTGACCACGCCGAGGAACGAACAGCCGTAGAAAATCTAATCGAACGCGATCCCGAGGTTCAAGCCGAATTCGAAGAACTGGCAGAGGCAGCCGATCTATTGGCTATTGCCGTTCCTCCGGTTGAGCCGCCTGCCAAATTGAAGACTCGGATCATGGAGATGGCTGGCCAAAGTGCTCCGTCACGATTGGTAGAGATCCCTAATATTTATGAGAAACAGGGCGGGCGAACAGGTGCTCGGTGGTGGCGACGCGCTTTCCAATCTGGAATAGTAGTTTCGGCCGCGGCCGCCGTTCTTGTAATCGTAGTTGGTAGCGTTCTCGCTTATCAGAACAACCAGCTCGGCCATGAGATCAACTCCCTTCGGGCTGACCTCGCCACTGAATCGGTCGCTGTTGCTAATCTACAGACCGAGCTCTATACAACGTTGACCGACTCTGAAAACCAAGTCGCCACGATGAAATCTGAGATGAAAGTAATGGAAGATGATTTCGTTGCAACCACTGAAATGGTCGTCCACCAAGAAGAAATGGTCTCCCAACTTGGTATCGCCAACAACGCACTCCGACAAGCGCTAAGTGACCAAAACTGGCTCACGTATGTCTCAACGAAAGAGGGATACCAAGTCGAAAGCTGGCTCGCGGGTAACACTCAGCAGATCACCACGACAGAACCTACAGCATCCGGACTCATCGCCGTCCGAATAGTAGGCAACGAAGCAGTATTTCAGGTTCATGGACTTCCTCAGCCCCAACCCGGATACGCCTACACCCTCTGGTTGATGGGCAACGGTGATCCACGAGCTGTAGCTCAGTTCGAGGTCAGCGGAATCGGATCTGCAACGATCGCATTCTTGTTGCCAGAACCACTTCGATTCTTCTCAACTGTAGTGGTCACTCAAGAACAGGTGGACGGAATAGGAACCGATCCATCGGGCACCATGGTTTTGTCTGCACAAACCAACTGATCGTTCCTGTGAACAACGCTGGGAATATTTACAATTCGATAATTCCTGCGCTGATTGATGCAACAGGGCTAATGAAGATTGTGAGCAGATCTAGATGACTACCGATTCAGATACGAAAATCTGGGTGTGCGATCGCTGTGACGCGGAGCTAGTAGATCTTCATTGCAAACTGCGATGTGATAGCTGTGGATTCATGCGTGATTGCAGCGATCCTTAAGCCACACTCTTTTTACGCTCCCAAATTTTCAATTAGATGTAATGTGAAGACCAGATCCTAAGTCGCAAGTTCGAATATGGCCCAACTTCACTACCGCTCAATCCTCTCAAAATCTTATGCAGCTATGGCTGTTCTACTGCTGTTGGTTTTGTTACCGGGTGCATGCTCAAATTCCGAAGCGGCGCCAGAACCTACTGCAGCACCAAAACTCACAGCCGCCGAAGTCGTAGAGTTGTCCAAAACATCGATGGGAAACATTGATAGCTTTAGCTTTCAACTGACCCACGATTCAGGTCACACCACACTTTCCGGCGCCCTACAACTAACTCTGGCCGGTGGATTCGTCGCAACAGACGGTCTCGACCTCGAAGCAGAAGCCAGTATCGGCCGATTGTTCGTCAAGGTCGAAGCTGTCGTGATTGAAGAGCAAACTTGGATGACTAACCCGATAACCGGTGTATGGTCAGAAATCGCCCCTGAAGACAGCCCATTCGCATTTCTAGATCCCGTAAAGCTCGTCGCCGACATTCTTGGCGATACCCAACAGGCGACATATGCCAAAGACGATCAAGCAAGCAATGGTGACATCGAGATTTCGGGCAAAATCCCAGCAAAATCACTCGCGGCTCTCGTGGGTTATGTGAACCCCGATGCAATACCGAATGTAGTACTCACTATCGATTCGTCATCAAATCTACTTAAAAAGATCATTATTTCCGGTGTCGTTCAATCCGAAGATGAACCAGGCACTATTAGAGTAATAACCCTCTCGGATTTCGACGAGCCATCGACCATAGAGCCACCGATCTAACCTATGTTAACCAGGCTCCGGCAAATAGTCTCGCCATACAAGCTCCTGCTACCGCTCTGCTTCGGTGTGTTCATCGCTGCCGATGATCAAACGGTGGTCGTCACCCTGCTACCCGACATGCTTGCCGACTTAAGAGTCGGGGTTAGCGAACTCGACCGTGCTTCATGGTCGATCACTGGTTATCTCATCGGCTACACAGCCGCGATGCCGCTCATGGGCCGTCTATCTGACAGAACGGGCTATCGAACAGCGTTCTTACTGGCGATGGCGGTTTTCACGCTCGGTTCAGCACTCGTTGCCATATCACCCGACATTCCCCGACTGCTGTACGGCGGAGCGCCCGAATACAACTGGCTCATCGGAACAAGAGTCTTCCAAGCAATCGGAGGTGGCGCGGTAATTCCGATTTCTATCGCCGCTGCTGGACAACTTGTCGACGGTAAGCACCGCGCCATCGCATACGGACTAATCGGTGCAAGTGCAGAAGCAGGAGGGGTTTTCGGCCCTCTCTGGGGTGGCGGTATCACGACGTGGCTATCGTGGGAATGGGCATTCTGGTTGAACATTCCGTTGACTATCGTCGCGTCGATCTGGATCATGCGAAATCCGCCGGGCAAGCGAAATAAGGTAAAAGTCGATATCCCGACAGTCATTATTTTTGCCGCAGCGTTATCGACGCTCACGATCGGACTAGTCAGAATCGGCGATCCAGATCCCCTAATGGCTACTTCTTTGGCAATCACTGCGGTTCTAGCAATCTTGTTGGTCGTGATGAACAATCGATCACACGATCCGTTATTCCCGCCAACGCTATTCAAACTACCATCGTTCAATTTTTCCAATACGACACACTTCCTAGTTGGAAGTGTGTTGATTATCGGAATGGTGACTGTTCCGCTAATGGCAGCATCGGTCTTCGGAAAATCTCCTCTAGAAGGTGGCCTTCAACTCCTACGTATGACATTGGCAATTGGCGTGGGTGCGGTGATAGGCGGCGTGATAACTCAACGTTGGGGAGCCAGAATACCTTCGTTATCTGGATTGATCCTGACTACCGCCGGATTCCTACTCCTGTCTAGTTGGACTATCGATATAGCCGAACCAGCCCTCACGATCCATCTGGCAATCACTGGTCTTGGACTTGGTTTGTTGGTCTCACCCATCGCCGAGACCGCGCTCTTTGGCGTTCAAGACGATCAGAGCGGAGCCGCTTCAGCGTTATTGAGCGTATCCCGTATGGTCGGTATGACTGCGGGTCTCGCGGCGATGACGGCATTGGGTACAGTGCAATTTCACGAATTGGTAGCCGACGTGCCCGCTTTTTCTCTCGACCCGGAAGTGCAGCAGCAGATCTTTAATAGTGCCATCGACGCAGGGGTGGCGGTGTTCACACGCTTCTATCTCTATGCAGCCATCTTGTCCGCAGTGGCGTTGGTCCCGGCATGGTTCATGACCAGAAATAAGGCCTGCTAGTCAGCCGGTGCTGAAGTTTCTCGCTTCTTCTCGGCGCTACGTTCTGCCTCAAGTCGCTCAAGTCCGTACGACCCGTGATCGACGTAAGTCATCGCGTCAGCAAGAGCTTTGTGCCCCGCCTTGTCACGAATGAGATTATGCATAATCTGGCACACCCGGCGATAGTCTGTGTGTCCCTGTTGAGCAGTCCGAAGCTCCAGCAAGTGGAACGCCTCTCGAACGTTGAACTGCATCGAATATCGGAGCTTGAATCCGAATGGCACAACGTACTGAGATACGTCAGAACCGTGCTCATCGAGAACGCTCTGATGGAAATCGCTCATGCGCCCCATCGCATCGTCCCAACGTTGAGTCCAGCCGACCTCTTCGATCGCAGGAGGCGTTGAATAGCCGTGTTTCACTCCCAAACGCTGCCAATCGATAGTCATCATTCGGTGACGTTGCAAATCTCGAAAGCTACCGAAATCGGAGAGAACATCAAAGCGATAGAACGATCGTTCCATCCCTCGTCCGGGCTTGTGCCTACGATTTTGTCGATCACCGGCGTACGCATTTAGCACTTCCGCTTTATTAGCATCACTCATCGCATTGACGATGGCTTGCAGTTGCGTGTCGGGTAAATCGGAGTGGGCGTATAAGGCAGCCACTGCGATTTTGTTCTCAGCGTCGGGATCCCACTCCACCAAAGTGACTTCATCGATTCCGTCAGGCTCTGCATCGATGCTTGAAGCGATACGCTCCATAGCCTCGTGGTTCTCTTGGAAATAGTCCGACCACACACCGCCGCGGTCTGGCAGATCAACTCGCTTCAAGAACGACGGAATTACTTTACGAAGCTCTTCCAACATCATCCGAGCGTAGTCTCGAACTTCTTCGAGAGGGTGACTGTTCATCCGAATCAGCATCGATTCATAAGCCTGCCCCGACCCGAAAATACCGACGTTCGAAGTAGTCGAAGCTGGCAATAATCCGCGGGCAGAATCGCACGCTTTGGCGCGAATCGAAGCGGTATATATGAACTTAGAATCGCCGTCCTGACGAGGGAACTGATTCTCGAAGTACGGCGCACAAACGTGGACTAGTTCAGAGTATTCATCGAATAACCAGTCCATGGTTTTCGTGTATTCGTCAGCAAGAGGTCCGTTTACGATCTCAGGAGGGCCGGTGTAGCGATATTGATCGCCGAGTTTCTGATCGTAATAGATGTACCGAGTCGATTGTTCAAGGTACGCAGCTAGCCGGCCCCACTCCAACACTTTAGTCAGAATGTTCGATGCTTGCTCGCACGCAATGTGCGCCCCGCCTAGTTGAGCCACCGAGTCATCGCCGTACTGAGAGAACACTCGCTCGTAAAGACCTTCGGCACGATTGAGCGATACCAGTTGTTGGCTATCAGAATCTTCTGCCAGTTCTTCGATAGGCGCTTCTGGTTGATCGTAAAACTCATCGAGAAACAATCGTCGTAGCGACTTAGGCGAACGGCTGTAGCGTGCAAACAGTGCACCTTTTACAACCTCGGGAAGGTTGATAAGAGCAAAAACGGGATCATCTATATTCGTGAAGAATCGGCTTAGTACCGCTCGTTCCTCAGTGCTAAATGTTTCCCGTACGTACATCGTTAGTGACCTATCGACTGCCCAGCAAGTAAGCAGGGAGTTAGATGTTCGTTGCTACGTGATCACCGCTCAAGCAGCGATCACACAATGATCGTAAATTCGAGCCAGTGCCTACAGCATAAGACGAGCAGGATTTTCCAGAGACTTCTGGAACTCACCCATCAGAATCGCAGCCTCTGCACCATCGCCAACGCGGTGATCTGCCGAGATCGTGGCGTTCATGGTCTTGCCAACAACGATCTGCCCATCCTTGACAATTGGTTTCTCTTTTACCGCGCCAACAGCGATGATTCCAGCGTTTGGTGGAACGATAATCGCTGCGAAAGTATCGGTTCCAAACATACCAAGGTTAGAGGTACCGAATGTGCCTGAAGTCATCTCGGCCTGGGTCAGCGAACCGCCCTCACCGCGAGCGCGTTTACCAAGATCACGAACTGCTCGTGAAATCTCAATCAACGACATGTTCTGGGTACCAACTACAGCAGGAACAATCAGGCCTTCTTCAAGCGCTATCGCTACACCAAGGTTGATATCGGAGTGACCAATGAGTTTGTTGCCATCGAACGAAGAGTTCCACTTCGGGTGCTTCAGCAGAGCGATTGTTACCGCTCTCAGAACCATGTCATTTACAGAAATCCGTTCGCCACCGTCGACCAATACCTCGTTGATCTGCGCTCGGAAGGTCATCGCAGGGCCCATATTTACTTCGTGGGTCACGTAGTAGTGAGGGCTCTCTGTCTTCGACTTGACGGTAACTCGAGCAATAGCCTGTCGCATTGACGAAAGAGGCGTGTCCGAGCCGTCCATTACCACCGGAGCCCGACCGCCAGAAGCAGCGAACACAGGTGAAGGAGTGAAATTTTCTACGTCCGTCTTTGAAATTCGTCCGCCAGGTCCAGTTCCTGGAACTGCGGAGATATCGATACCTTTTTCTTCGGCAAGCTTGCGAGCGATGGGTGAAGCCTTTACTCGACCACCCGGTACTGCATCTAGTGGGGCAGGCGTCGGCACTACCTGTTCATCAGGCGCTGGTGTTTGCGCAACTGCAGCCAGTACAGCTTCAACAGCAGGGACCACTTCGACAATTTCAGGAATATCATCGCCGGCGTCGCCAATGAACGCGATAACCGTTCCAACCTCCACAAGGGTGCCCTCTGAAACGACTATCTTGCGAAGTAAACCTTCGGCATACGCTTCCATCTCGACAACTGTCTTGTCCGTTTCGATCTCTGCGAGTTTGTCTCCACGGCTAACCGAATCGCCTTCGGCCTTAAGCCACTTGGCGATGGTGCCCTCGGTCATGTCGGCACCCATTGAGGGCATAGTAACTTCGCTGATCAAATTCGGACTCCTGCGGGAACGATTGCTCGTAAAAATCGTTGGTTTGGCGCACTTGCCATACTGGTTTTAAAGACCCGTTGATAGAGGTTACACAAGAATTAGACAAAGATGCTAAAAATTCTGCTGATCATTCAGCGGTCTCTAGCCGTTTTCTAATGTCAGGATTTCTTGCGTTTTTCCGCTTTAGTCCGCTGTCGATTCGTCTTCGCCACTATCCTCATCTTTCGCTGATGATCGGTTTTGCCCGTCGCATCGTGCTTGGTCTCTTCGAATTGAAGTTCGCGCCACATCCGCATGTACGAATCAAAACGAGCTTGGGAAAGGTTGTCTTTCGCAAGCGCCTCAACGATTGCGCAGCCAGGTTCGCTGCTGTGACCGCAGTCACTGAATCTACATTTCCACATATATTCTTCGACATCTGAGAACGTTTTCGCCAACGCATCTTCGCTGCCAGACACGAGCCCAATCGTCCGAATACCGGGAGTATCGATTAGCACTCCGCCGTTGGGAAGCCGTAACAGTTGGCGAGTGACCGTTGTGTGGCGACCTCGTGTGTCGGACTCGCGAATCTCGGCGGTCTCCATCGCTTGCTGACCCATCAGTAGATTCACGAGAGTCGATTTCCCGACTCCTGAAGCACCGATCAAAACGACGGTAATTCCGAATTTAGTAAATTCCCGAAGTGACTCAGTGCCAGCGCCAGTTATGCCGCTGGCTGCGAAAACCTCGACACCTGGCGCCGATTCTTTCGCCTGTGCGATGACTCCAGTGGGGTCTTGTCCTTCTTCAAGAAGGTCGATTTTCGTAATTACTACGACTGGTGTTGCCCCACTACCCCAAACCAGAGCTATCTCTCGTTCAAGTCGACTTGGATTGAAATACGTCGCCGCCTGAACCACAAACACTGTGTTGATATTAGAAGCGAGGACCTGCTCATCGCCCTGCTCTTTCCCACGCATAACTCGTTTTCTGCTGAGGAGCGATATACGAGGAAGAACGAGTTCGATATCGTCGGGATCCTGATCTTCGCCCAAGCGAACTAGAACCCAGTCGCCAACAGTCGGCTGTGCAGGTTCGATTTCAAATTCATCATTATGAGCGATACGAGCGAATCTACTGACTGCTCGATAGTCGACCGTAGCGGTCTGAACGAAAGTGGAAATGCCATCGACCCTAGTGACTCTGCCGGGAACAAGCTCAGAATCTTTAGCAATTATCGCTGTGAATTGGTCATTCGCTGCTTTGGTAAGACCGAATTGAATCAGGCCTGAGAGGTCGATATTACCTAGAGGGGGAACTGGGGGAGTAGGTAAGGATTCAGAAATATCTGGATTGTCTTCTTGAGAGAAAGTGTTCAACGTAGGTATTCCTTAAAGCACACAAAGCACTCGGGGGAATCGTCCGCACGTTTGAGCATAGATGCCTATATCAGAGAGACGATCGGCTGGCCTGAGTTAGCTTTGGCTTCAAAGCTGAGTGCCACATATTGGAGATCAAATTCATGAACATTCATTGCAATCAGTCTCCCCTGTGCGCTCAGTCGGCAAAATCATAAACTGGCCTAGTCGTAGTAAAAATCACTCTAGCTGACCGAAGCTTACAGGGTTACCGATAATAGATCAGATCAACTCACAAGAATTAGTGACCGCTTTAGAAACTAAAGGCAGCGAGCGAACCGTCCGAACACAAGAACAAACCCTACAATCCGTAGCCTTCGGCGACTGCGGCAAGCACGTCGTTAGCGTCAGTGAGAACTTCTTGTTCGAGACCACGGTTGTAAGGCCATGGCACATTAGCTGATCCGACACGCATGACAGGACCGTCGAGCCACTCGGAAGCGACTTGCTGAAGATCGGCGGTTACCTCTGCCATAACTCCACCTCGGCGGCGTGCATTATCGACAACCACAACACGATTGGTCTTCTGAACCGAAGCAACAATCGTATCCATGTCGATCGGGCTTAGCGATCGCATATCAATCACTTCAACCGAAACGCCTCGACCCTCAAGAGTGTCGGCAGCGTCGTTGACCGGGCGCATTCCGTATCCGTACGATACAAGAGTAATATCGCTACCCTCACGAGTGATATCGGCTTTTCCGATTTCTATCTCGTAGTACTCATCAGGAACTTCGCCTTTAGCTCCGTAGAGCAAAGCGGGCTCGGCGACCAACACCGGGTTATCGTCCTTGATCGCAGAACGCATCAGACCGAGTGCATCATATGGAGTCGAAGGGCAAACAACTTTCATACCCGGTACTTCAGCTAGCCATGTCTCGAAGCTCTGCGAGTGAGTTGCCCCCAACTGAACTCCGGCGCCGGTAGGTGCTCGAATGACCATCGGAACGCTTATTTGGCCGCCCGACATGTATCGTAAGTTTGCCGCCATGTTCACGATTTGATCGAAGGCAACCAGCGTGAATGACATTGACATGAACTCAACGATAGGTCGAAGTCCGGCTACTGCAGCACCAATACCTGCACCAAAGAACGCTTGTTCGGAAATGGGCGTATCTTTGATCCGCTTTTCGCCAAACTTTTTAAGGAAGCCGTCGGTAACAGCATAAGCACCGCCGTACTCACCGATGTCTTCACCCATGATGAACACACGTGGATCGTTATCGAGTGCTTCTTCAAGTCCTCGTTTTAATGCTTCTCTTAGAACAATTTCTGGCATATGAGTTAGGCAAGTACGTCGTTGTGGATTTCAGATAGTTCGGGTTCGGCGCTATCTTCAGCAAATTTCACAGCAATTGCTACAGCTTCGTCGACACCCGCTTTGATCTGGGTGATCTGGTCAGCGGTCGCCAGTCCCATTTCGATCAGCTTGGCTGGGAACGTTGCGACAGGGTCGCGCTCTTCCCATTCCTTGACCTCTTCCTCCCCACGGTACTTCTGACCGTCGGCGAGTGAATGCCCTACGAAACGGAAAGTCTTAGCCTCGATGAACTGAGGACCATCTCCGTTTCGAATTCGTGCGACCGCAAGTTCGGTCGCTTCTTTGACAGCAAGCACATCCATGCCGTCTACTTCGGCAGCTGGAATACCGTACGTCGCCATGCCTGGATAGAAGTCGATTCCACCAGCACGAACCCGTTCGATCGACGATCCCATTCCGTACATATTGTTTTCGAGGAAGAATAAAACCGGTAGCTTCCAGATAGCTGCCAAGTTCATCGTCTCGTGGTACAAACCTTGGTTTGTCGATCCATCGCCGAAGAAGCAAATAGTAAATGCGTCGGTATCGTTGTACTGCTGGGCAAGTGCAAGACCTGCAGCGAGAGGCAACTGCGCTGCAACGATAGCGTGCCCACCCATGAAACCCTTGGCAGCGTCGAACAGGTGCATCGACCCGCCCTTGCCTTTGGACGTTCCAGTTGCCTTACCGAAAAGTTCAGCCATTGATCGGTTCACGTCGAGCCCACGCGCCAAGGCGTGTCCGTGATCTCGGTAGTGGCTAACAACATAGTCATCGTCACGAAGTGTCGAAAGAGCTCCGACACCACTGGCTTCTTGGCCAATATAGAGGTGAAGGAATCCGCGAATCAGACCCTTGGAGTAGTTCTCGCCACACGCCAACTCGAACTGGCGAATGAGGTACATTTGCCGATACAACTCGAGGTTGTCCGCCACGCCAACTACGCCACCGTCATCCAAGCCTAAAGAACTGCTTTTTCCGTTCTTTGATAACTTCGCTTTTTCCGAAGATGATTTTGCGCTGGATTTCGTGGAACTTGCCATAAATTATCAGATGCGAACAAACATATAATCGACGCCCAACAAACTACCCTGATCGTTATGCTGGTGTCAGCGGATAAAGGGTTATTCTACCGCAAATTTGCGTAATCTCTAATGCACTCTCAGTTTGTAGCAGCCAAGTTTGCGGCCTGCAACACATTCACCAACAGCATTGCAATCGTCATCGGGCCAACCCCTCCCGGTACGGGGGTAATCGCCGAAGCAACTTCATACGCTCCCTCGAAATCTACGTCTCCGGTTAGTCGGTAACCACGTTTACGAGTCGAATCATCGACACGTGATACTCCAACATCGATAACCACTGCTCCGGGCTTCACCATGTCAGCAGTAACAGCTCCCGGAAATCCTGCAGCGGCAATCAGAACATCGGCTCTGCGGGTTTCGGTTGCCATATCTTTAGTTCCGGTGTGGCAAACAGTTACGGTCGAGTTGGCGCCAATGCCCTTCTGTAGAAGAAGAGCGGTCAACGGCATGCCAACGAGTTTGCTTCGACCGACG
>JAPKFF010000052.1:0-15267 GCA_028821715.1 Dehalococcoidia bacterium | reverse complement strand
CTCACGACGCACCGTACCCAGAAGAGATGAACAGGGTCCGCAATCAGATCAAGGGCGCTGCCGATCGCAACGGCTTGAAGTTCCTATCCTCATGGAGCGACCCCAGCAAGACCGATGGTGAGAACATTCAGGTTCTAATCGACATGGGTGCTCACATCTTCTCCGGTGGTGGCGAAGAAAAGGCAACCGTTGGTCGCAAGATGACCAAACGCCAAATGCCCGTAGGCTGAGCGTAGCAAACGCTTTCAAAGCAAATAAAGCGGGTAGCCCTTACAAGCTACCCGCTTTTCATTTAAGTCTTATCTGACTATGAACGATTACTCTCGTCCGAGCAGATTCTTCACCGTTCCAACAACGTCGTCTGGCTGAGGCATGAATGCCTGCTCCAGGTCTCTGTTGTACGGAACCGGGGTGTGAGGCGCTGTTACACGCTTCACCGGAGCATCGAGATGGTCGAATGCCTTGTCAGCGATAATGGCGGCGAACTCAGAAGACATCGACGCACGTGGGGTATCTTCATCGACGATAACTACATTATTCGTCTTCGTTACCGACTCGATAAGAATGTCCTCGTCGAACGGCGAGAGCGACATCATGTCGACCACTTCAGCATCGATTCCGATCTCAGCAAGTTGATCGGCAGCCTTCTGGCAGACGACCGATGTGTACGACATTCCTACCAACGTAACGTCGGTACCACGTCGCATGTAGCGGCCTTTCCCGAGTTCAATAACGTACTCCTCATCAGGAACAAATCCGGTGAGGTTGATAAGTTTCTTGTCGTTCACAACGAACACAGGATCGTCGTCACGAATTGCAGCAGCGAGCAATCCCTTTACCGAATAAGGATCGGAAGGAACCACAACCTTGAGACCAGGAATGTGCGCCAGCATCGAGTAGAAACTCTCGGAGTGCTGAGCAGCATGACCCGTTCCGGCACCAGATCGTGCGAAAAGTGTCAGCGGAACTTTGGTCTGACCACCGAACATGTAGCGACTCTTGGCTGCATTTGAAAGTAGCTGGTCGAATGCCACAGTTACGAAGTCGAAGTACATAAGGTCGACAACTGGGCGCATGCCAGTGAGTGCCGAACCTACTGCTGCGCCAACAAATCCAGCTTCGGAAATCGGTGCATCACGAATTCGTTCGACACCAAATTCCTGAACCAATCCCTTGGTGGCAGCGAAGGGTCCACCCCACGCATCGAGTGGCTCTTTGGTGTCCTTGTCGAATCCGCCTGAGATGTCTTCGCCCATAAGGAACACATCTTCGTCTCTGAGCATTTCGGCCCGGAGAGTGTCACGGAAAATATCTCGGAATCGCTTTTCCGAACCGGCTACACCCTCGTATCCGGGTCCGATCGGGTTATTTGCTTGTGAGGTCGTCATATCTGTATCTAGTTTTCTTGAATTCTGGGTACTAACAAATCAGGTTGAAAGGAATACGCGGTTATCGCAGTCCCAAAATTGGGTTTGAGTAGTTAACGTAAACATCGTCGTACAGAGTTGAGATATCTGGCATAGGACTGCTCAGAGCGAACTCAACGGCGTGGAGCATCTCTTGTTCAATAGAATCACGAATGCTCTTCAATTTCTTTTCGGTCATCACCTTCTGCTTGAGAACAGTGCGCTCGAAGTGCTTAATCGAGTCCAAGTTCTTGTAATACGCTTCTTCTTCTGGCTTTCGGTACTTGCTCGTATCGTCGGCGTGGAAGTGACCGTGATATCGGTACGTCTTGAGTTCGAGGAACGTTGGTCCTTCGCCTGCACGAGCTCGAGCAATAGCTTCACCAGCTGCGTCGTAAACGGCGAAAACGTCCATGCCATCAACCACAACACCGGGCATCCCGTAGCCCTCGGCTCGAGAAGCAATGTCTTCAGCAGAAACGGCGTACCAAGACGGAGTAGCTTCCGCGTAGCCGTTGTTCTCGCAAGCGAAAATTACTGGAAGCTTCCAGACAGATGCGAGGTTCATGGATTCGTGAAGTACACCTTGTGAAGACGCACCATCACCGAAGAACGAAACTCCAACTGACTCGTTTTCAATGCCTTTGAGCTTTGCGGTCAACGCTGCACCAACGGCCAATGGAATCGAAGCACCAACGATTGCGTTGGCCCCAAGCATGCCCTTCGAGAAGTCAGCAATGTGCATTGAGCCGCCCTTACCACCACACTGCCCGGTCGCCTTACCGAAAACTTCAGCCATCATCTTGTCGGTTTTGAGACCTTTAGAGATACAGTGACCGTGCCCACGGTGAGTAGAGCCGATCCAGTCCTTATCGGTGAGGTGAGCACATATACCAGTAGGTGGTGCCTCCTGCCCGTCGGATGTGTGAGCCACACCCATCGAGTTTCCTTTAAGAGTCTGTTCGAGCATCGTCTCCTCGAAGCGGCGGATTCGATACATCGTCGTGTATATCCACTCCAGTTTCTCTTTGGAGATATCCATCTTTAAGTGCCTCCGGCATTCGATTAGCGTCCGCAACGAGGAATTGCCTCTAGTGCGCGCAAAGTTCAGATCGTAACTCTGTCGAAATCGACCGACATATCGACGGGCAGCAAAACGACAGTGGAACTTTAGCATCGAGAAGCGACGAGCGGAGCGGAACTAACTAAGAGATTTACCCGCGACCGATAAATCGACCAAGTGATTTCTTCAACGAAGCTTCTTCGGGCTTCTCGTCGTGCATCACGCCGTCAAGAAGCGAGTCATATGGCGAAGACTCGGCATTTATCGCTGGAGTAACCGTGAACAAAATCGTATCGTCGGTACCAGCTTCCTTCGATCGCAAAGCCTGCTCAATAACTTCCTTCACGGTGTACATAGCATGCGGAGAAAGAACGATGCCTTCTGCACGAGTAAACATCAATCCAGCGCTGTACGACTGGATTTGTCCGTGAGCCACTGCTTCGATGTACTTCTCTCGATAAAGAGAAGAAACGATCGGTGCTACTCCGTGATATCGCATTGCACCCGCTAGTACTCCCGGCGGTGCGTATTCGCGACCAAGTGTGTACATAGGAACTTGCGGCATAAGTCCTGCGGCATCGGCAGATTCTTCGGTGTAGACGCCACGAGTAAGGCTTGGTGATGAAGATTCTTCAACTGCTACGAATCTAGTGTTACGACCTTGGATTCGAGCTGGAATAAACGGAGCGATAAGACCACCAAAATGCGATCCGGCTCCAATAGAACCAATGACATGATCGGGGGCTTCATTCACGGCAGCCAATTGTCGTTGAGCTTCGAGCCCAACGATCGTCTGGTGAATAAGGGTGTTACCCATCAAGGTAGGAATCGCAAACTTCACGTTGGGGTTCAGTGTCGCCTCTTCGTAGGCTTCTGCCAGCGCAGTTGCGATCGAACCCGAATCGGCGCCTTCCTTCTTGTACTGATGCTTGCCGACTCGCGTGTTCTCCGATGGGCTTGCCTGTACATCAACACCCCAAACCCGACCATACGAATCACCCCACGCCCGATCAGAACCGAGCTTTCGTACGCTGTAAACGCGACTCTTTAGACCAAACAGGGAAGCGGCATGGCCGATAGCGCTGATCCAAACACCACCGGCTCCGCCTGTAACGATGCCATCGGCTCCGGTCTTCTTCGTGTAATACGCCTGCGGGATGGCAGTATTCGATTCATACGACCCGCTCGGGCTCCCGCCTTCTACTTTGTAGTACAGCTTGGCGGTAGTTCCGAGTTCCTTTTCGAGAGCCGCGGCTCGAAACATTGGAGTTGGACGCCACTGCTGATACGCCTGTTTAACTTCTTTAGGGATGTTGAAGGTACGGTTTTTGGCGTTTAGCTCTTGCTCGATAATTTGTTTAGGAAATAGCGGTGCGAGTTCGCTAGCAGTAATCGGATATCCCGAAGGCGACATCATCGGCGGAACTCTAAACGGCAGATCAGCCTCAACGTTATACCAACGGGAAGGCATTTCACGAGGGCTCAGCGTAATTCGGTTGCCAGTAACAGTTGCCATTCTTTTGAGAGTCCTTTTGTCGTTAAGCGCACAGAATAAGCCAAGTCGTCAGCCACAAGGATAGCCACTAGCCTCAAACGAGAAGAAGGTTATCGCGAACAGCTTCCTTCGTATCTTTACCAAACTGTACATTTCTAAATTCAGATAATTTCCCAGCTCAGATCGCTTCGTCGGCGAGTTCTGGTCTCAGGTTTGAACTGAACCTGTTTTCTGGGCGACAGTACAATCCGAACAGTCGCGCCGTGCAGACGAATAGGAATCACTTTTCGCAAGCACGAGCACACTAGCAAATGTTTAATCGCGTCACTAACCTAGATATTCAGTGTGGAACTACATGGATCATCGAGCATTTCAACCTTCGAAATTCAGAATCATAATTCTTGCAGTCGCATTAGCCTTAATCGCTGTTATTGCGGCTGTTATTGCGTATGGCCAAGGCGAGATTGGGCCAGAAGGCCCTGCCGGTAAGCAAGGTCCTGCCGGTACGCAAGGCAAGGCTGGTGATACAGGTCCAGCTGGATCGAGCGGTCTTCGAGGCTTCCCTGGAGCAGCCGGAGCAGACGGAGCAGACGGAGCAGACGGAGCAGACGGAGCAGACGGAGCAGCCGGATTAGCCGGTTCTGAGGGAGAACAAGGGCTCAAAGGCTTGACGGGTGCGACGGGCAACGACGGAAAATCAGGAGTCCTAGCGATAGGCTCCGGACTCACCACTGCCAGAGGAATTGAAGGCAACGTTGCTTCAGTAGATTTCGACGGTACCGGTGAGGCAAACACGTCAGCTCGAAGCGACCACGATCATGATGCGGATTACTATACAGCACTCGAACTTGCCGCTGGAACTGCAGATGTCGCATGGGCATCTATTACCGGAGTCCCCGGTGATCTTAACTCCGGTGGTGTTGCATCATCAGTCCAATGGGACGACATCACAGGTAGACCGTCAGGACTAGACGATGGAGACGACTTCTTAGAGACCGTTGAATGGAACAAAATTCTCAATCGCCCGGCAACTCTTAACACAACCCTCGGCGGTATGGCCTGTGGATCGTCCGAGATAGCCATCTTCAATGGTTCAACTTGGGTTTGCGGCGATGCTGGACCATCCACTGGCGACTACGCAATATCTAGCCAATCCTGTGTTGACGGTTTAATAGCAACAGGAATCGATGCTACAGGAAATCTTGTTTGCGCCACGTTGTCGTCGAATGACAACGTTCCGTTCCAGCGTGCCAAGCATGTAAGCACTGCGCTCGCAACAGGTCCCGGAGATACAGGAGAATGGAACTCGGTGACTATTGGTGATGACGGCTTCCCAGTGATTGCTTACGAAGCAGGCAACGCGCTATATCTTGCGAAGTGCGATGACGTAGCGTGCACTTCGGCAACGTCAATGTTCATTGACAATATTGGGTTTAGCGAATTGCATGCTTCATTGATAATCGGAACCGATGGAAATCCTCTTATTTCCTACCACAACGAAGGTGACTTCAAGATCGCCCATTGCCAGACGGTAGGTTGCGAGACTAGCACCAAAACTATAGTGGAGGGAACTGGCTTCGTCGGTGAATACACATCTATTGCTATTGGAACTGACGGACTAGGTGTTGCCAGTTACTACGACAAAACGAATAAAAACCTAAAAGTTGCACACTGCAATAACACCGCTTGTACTTCAGCCGACATCACACTAGTCGACGGGTCAGGCTCCGATGGCCCGTTCATTGGTATGGAACATGAACGTGGGAAATATACGTCTCTGACTATCGGAGCAGATGGTTTCCCAATCATCAGCTACCAAAATGTGAAGAACCAAAGTTTGAGGGTTGCTCATTGTTTAAATGTTGCTTGTACTGAATCCACTAACCATTCCATTGACTCTTTAGGTGTGGTTGGGAGAGGTACTAGTATCGTTATTGGTAAAGATGGCCGAGCGTTAATCAGCTACTTCGACGTGACGAGCAACGATCTTAAGACCGCTCATTGTTCGAATATAACTTGCTCAGAGTCGACCACTTCAGCTGCTGTAACAACCGGGGGTGTCGGCGGCTGGAACTCAATGACAATCGGAACAGACGGCCATGCGATCATCAGTTACTACGATTCATTTAACGGCTACCTCGAAGTGGCACACTGTAACGATGTAACCTGTACAAGTACAACCTCCGTTGATGTCGATACATCTGCGCTGGTCGGGCAGCACACATCGATCACGATAGGATCGGACGGTCTTCCTTTAGTGATATACCACGACGTGGCATCGAGGAACCTGAAAGCCGTTCACTGCTCGAACAGTTACTGCCTACCGAATATACGAAATCGTTAAGGACAACCAGTGGCGTTTGGTACACGGCCATTCCAACCAGAGGACCTCGAATCGATTCTCGATATCGATGTCGCTGGCTGGCAACCAATCTTTGCATCAAACAAAGACATCGTTGGTGAAAAACTATCCGAAATCATTCATGCTGACTCCAACTCCAGAAAACGTGAGCAGGTCAGCGGCGCTTGCCTGGAGGACGATCCAAGGCAGGTTTGTGTAGCCGATATCGACTCTGAGATAGTTGGCTTCATCACAGTCCACATGTACCACGATAGAAAAGTGGCCGAGATCGGAAATAATTCCGTTTCTACGGCGCACCATCACAATGGCGTTGGCACAAAAATGTATGAGTTCGTATAGCGGTATGCACCCAAATCGCGGAGGGCTGAAGTGGAGCAATCGTTTGATCAGTTGATGATCGATATCGAAGAGAACGACAACTGTGGGTACTTTCCGATTCAAGTATTCGAGACGCAGAGTAAGCCACAAACCGCCGCTCTAATCACCATTCCAAGCATCCCCGGAAACGACGAACCTCACGAGGTTGTTGGCTGGTGCTCAGATAATGGTGGAACACCCTGTGAAGCGACCGCCGTGCAGGTTGGAGATTCTGGCTCTGGACAGGCGCTTATGATCCATGGTGGAGACGAGGGAATTAGACTTCGCCCGGCATCTTCTAACTCGCCTTGGGTACTCGGGGCTGACGATCAAATAGGCGAACCCTACCTACTGTTACAGGCATCAGTAAGACTCGTTTATTCGTAATCACGCGCACGTTCAATTCCGAGGCCTCTCTATTTGCTTCCTCGAAGTATTGACACTGAAAAATCAATCGTGATAGTTTTCACTTGCGCTATTATGAAGGGCAAGCGCTTACCCATCGCGTTAGCTTTTAGACCTTCTAGTATTTATTGAAACGGGAGCTCTTAAAAGAGTATGGATCCGAAACCGCTAACCACAGCCGAATGGGCTGAAGTCGGTACAGCACTCAAATTTCTGTGGCTTGCCCTGGGATTTGCGTTTGTTGCTGGTCCTTCGCTGCTTACGGCACATGCGATTATTCCTTCAGTAGTCGACACTAAAACAGTCACTGCTAAGTGGACAAAATTCCGAGCCCCGCTATATGCAATCGGCATCATTTGCGTGTTTGGAATTTTCGCCTCCCTGTTTATGGCAACTGAGAACACCGATTTCTTGCACCGCATTTACTCACGGTGGTGGCAGTAAATACTGCCCCCATCCTTACTTTAGTAGCTAGCTTCGGCTCGCTCAGACTGGAAAGAACGCTTGGCGTCGGAAAACGATAACTCGAACACCAAATCGTCATCTTTACCAAAGATGCTCGTGCCGGTATTGGCTATTGGTGGTCTAGGTGTAGTTGCCGTGATGGGTGTAGTCGCAGCATTTGTAATCACTGGGTGGCTCGGCCAACCGATTCCTGTGCTCGGATTCGAGCAGACTTTCGATCAGCCAATCGACTTCCCGCACACGGTTCACGCATCTCTTAAGCAGCTTGATCATGTTGCTGCCGATGGCCAAACCATGGAAGGTCTTGGACTGGACTGTACTTTCTGTCACCGTACTGTCACTACTCAGGCAAACGCCGGCGTTCCGCCAGTAGCTTTCTGTGCAACTTGTCACCAAGTGATTGGTGCTGAAGACAACGTTCAGTTGACGATATTACGAGACGCAGCTGACATCATTGGCGATGACGGGCCTTCCCCAGTCAACTGGCGGCGTGTTCACCGACTACCCGACCATGTACGTTTCGTTCACGAACCGCACATTAGATATCTCACCGCTAACCCATCGGAAGTCAAAAACTCTACCGATGGTGTTACTGAAGGACCTTCCGGCGTCTGCTCAACCTGTCACGGAAACGTCGCAGCTATGCAGCAAGTCGAGCAGGTCGAATCTCTCAAAATGGGCCAGTGTGTTGACTGCCACCGTGACAACGGTGCACCGACAGACTGTGCCGCTTGTCACCATTAGGCACTAGGCCACTTTAGGACCAAAAGCATCCATAACGGGTTTCGGCCCGGTCGCTATATTCAAACTGCGACAATAGGAACAGTACTGACCAGATGAAGCTAAATCGACGAGAATTCCTAGCGCTTACCGGTAAAACGGCAGCCGGGGCTGTGATATTTGCAGCCTGCGGACTACCTGAGCGCGAGCTAATTGTTCAGAGTCCTGTAGACCTACCAGAAGATTTGGTACGTGGTGAGGACGCTTGGTACGCCACTTCAATGGGAGATTTCTCCAACGGCGATGGCGTGCTTGTTCGTGTCATGCAGGGTCGAGCAAAGAAGGTCGAGGGAAACCCCGACCACCCTGTAACTCGCGGTAAAGCTACGGCTCGGTTCGATGCGGTTCTACAGCTTCTTTATCACCCTGACCGTATTAGTAACCCGCAACTTCGATATTCCAAAGCTGGAAATCTTTCCGACATCTCTTGGGATCAGGCAGAATCACGATTCGCAGATGCTCTTAAGAACGCCGATGGGGCGCTAACAGTTGTAACCAACCCTCTCCGAGGTCACTTGGGAAGCGTTGCTAGCAAGTTCGCCGCACAGCACAACGGCAAGCACATGGCGTTCGATCCTGTTGAACAGGGTGTACTCCACGGAGCAGTAAAGTCGGTTCTCGGTCAAGACCAGCTCCCTACATTTGATATTTCTAACGCACAGACCGTTTTGTCCTTTGGTGCCGACTGGCTCGGTACTTGGGGATCACCAACTCAGTTTGGTGTGAAGTACGGTGAATTCCGTGAGCAGCACGACCGTGGATACATGATTCACGCTGAGCCACGTATGTCTTTGACAGCAGCGGCTGCCGACTTATGGCTGGCTCCAGTACCAGGCACAGAGGGTCACCTCGCACTTGGTATCGCATCGGTCATTATCGATGAAGGGCTTGTCAGTGCATCGAATGTTGCAGCTTTTGAAGCAGCGATTCCAGGCGGAGTCAGCAATGTGACTCTCGATGACGTTGCAGCCCGTACAGGTATCGACGCTGAACGAATCAAGAAAGCTGCTGAACGTTTCGCTGAGCACACACCTTCAGTCGCGTTCGGTGGCGGCTCGGCTGGTGCTCACACCAACGGAAGCTTCAACCTCGGAGCAATCTACGCACTGAACATCTTGGTCGGTGCAGTCGATTCTAAGGGCGGAGTTATCTCTAATCCCGGATCGGCAATCGACGATGTTCCAGCATCTGCGACCGGCGCTTCGTTCGAAGCATGGGAACAAGAGATTGCCAACTGGCGAGCGGGCAACGTCGAAACAGTCATCATTCGTGGTGCCGACATCGTTCATGGAATGCCTAATTCAGTAGTTATTCGTGAAGCTCTTGATAATGTTCCAAACGTCATCTCATTTGGAGCGATTCATGACGACACGATGGACTTCGCCGACCTCGTACTTCCAGAAGAGACTTTCTTGGAATCATGGGGAACCGAAATTCCAGAACCAGGCCCTGGCTATCAGGTTGTTGGCACACAGCAGCCAGTCGTAGGTCCAACTATTTCACAGGACGAATCCGGGCTCATCAGTGACGCTCGTGGATTCGGCGACATGCTACTTGCTATGTCAGACGGTTCTTACGGTCGAGACATGGAAAGCCTCGTACGTGGTGCACTATCCGATCTTCACTCCACTGGACGTGGTTCGGTATCAGCATCATCAGCGTCTCTCTTCACCAACGGTGCTCTGCAGCGTGGTGGTTGGTGGGATACCGACAATAACGGTTCGAGCAGCGTAGGCAAGGTACCATCGGCGGCGCAGAGTGCGAACTACTCGGAAACCGGCACGCTTGGTGAAGGCAACGACTTCCACCTCGTTCCGTTCGTATCGAACTCAATATTCGACGGTCGACTCTCTGCTGCTCCTTGGGCACAGCAGACACCCGACCCTATTTCATCGGCTTCATGGTCAACCTGGGCCGAGATCAACAGCATTCAGGCTGATGAGCTCGGAATCAAAGAGGGTGATGTCCTTTTGATTCGTTCAACCTCAGGTGAGATCGAAGTCCTCGCCTACCCACACCCAGGTGTTCGCCCCGGTGTGATCGGAATCCCTATGGGACAAGGTCACCACAATAGCGGCCGATACGCTGAGGATCGTGGATCAAACGTAATTTCGATTCTTGTAGATGAGAAAGATTCAGAAACCGGCGCAATTGCATGGGCTGCGACTCGAGTAAGAGTTCAGCGAGCAGGCAAGCGGGTCAAGGTTCCGAAGTTCGAAGGTAACGTGGAAGCACGACCGATCGAGCCGGGCGTACCAGTTCTAGTAGTTGGTATTGGCGAGACTGCACATGATGCGCAGGAAGCCAACCACCACCTGTACCAGAAACAGTTCCTCGGTGAAGGCAAGGAGTCTGGCGACCGTGAGTAATATGCAGGACCAGTGCCAAAAGGCAGTAGCCCAATGACAACAGCAGAATTTGGAACCCATAACTGGGGCATGGTTGTCGATGTCGACAAGTGCATCGGCTGCAACGCATGTGTAATTGCATGCCAGGCAGAAAACAATATTCCGATCAACACACAGGACCGTGTCGAACGAGCTCGATCGATCTCCTGGATTCGTGTTGAACGATACTGGGAAGGCGACTTCCCTGACGCTAAAGCTCGGTTCATCCCGATCATGTGTCAACACTGTGAGAACGCGCCGTGTGAGCCCGTCTGCCCGGTTTATGCCACCTACCACAACTCAGAAGGTATGAACGTTCAGGTATACAACCGATGTGTTGGTACCCGATACTGCGCAAACGGTTGCCCTTACATTGTTCGGTTCTTCAACTACTGGGAGCCTGTGTGGCCGGAATCTCTCCGCAACCACCTCAACCCTGATGTAACAGTCCGAAGCCGTGGAATCATGGAGAAGTGCAGCTTTTGTGTGCACCGTATTCGTCGAGAATCACGTAACGCCCGTAGTGCCGGTGTAGAAATTGCTGATGGAGCAGTTCAAACTGCTTGCTCATCTGCTTGCCCGACAAGTGCACTAAACTTTGGAAACTTCAACGACCCTGATAGCAAGGTATCGAGGATGAAGGAAGACAAGCGTCATTACACACTTCTCGACCAATTCGGAACCGACCCTAACGTTATCTACCTAGCAAAGATCGATGCTGACAAGAAGGTCGGCGCAGGAGAAGCTGCAACGCATGGCTAGTCAAGCTGTAGCATACGAGTCCGAGCATCACGCACCGCCGCCTAACGTCGACGCTGATCTAGTTGCGCGGGAATTAATCGCTACCACTACAGGTGCAAGCGGTCGTTTTAAGGCGTGGACGTGGGGACTCGGAATTCTTTCGATCGCCGGTATCGTTGCGCTTATTCTGAAATTCATCGACCAAAGCGACGACAGCACCAAATGGGGCTATGTCGCAGCGATGGTTTCGTTCTTGCTTTCAGTCGCTGGTGGCGCACCTATGGTGGCAATGGCTCCTGTAATGGCGAAGGCAAACTGGGTACGACCTATTACCCGAATTGCTTCGCTATTTTCATTCGCAGGTGTAGCGACACTCATAATGCTCATCCCTCTGGTGGCTATCTTGCCTCCATTGGTGACCGAGGGTGCTCGACGACGGACCGTTTGGTACATGGCTCCTGACTACTCGCCACACTTCTGGACGACGTTGTCACTCGTTCTATTGCTGATTACCGGTATCGCACTGTTCTACTCAGCTGCAATCCCTGACTTCGCTTCAATGCGTGATCACTCGAATGGCTGGCGACAGCGTTTGGGCAAGCGTCTTGCTCGTGGTTGGGTTGGTACAGATGCTCAGTGGCGAACGCTCCGAATGCGTATCGGCATGTTCGGAACCTTCTATTTCTTGATTCTCGTATTCGTGAACTTCTTGTTCTCGACAGACTTCGGTCAGAGCATGGTTCCCGGATGGCGAGACGCTATCTTCCCGATGTACCACACGGTTTCTGGCTTCCAGGCTGGTGTAGCTGGTGTGGTTATTGCTCTCTACTTCTCACGTAAGTACATGAAGTTAGAGAAGTACATTCACTTGGACGCCTTCTGGTCGTTAGGTCGATTGCTGTTTGCATTGACTCTTCTGTGGATCTACTTCTTCTACTCGTCATTCATCGTGTTCTGGTACGGCAGGTCGGAAAACGACATCGCCACATTGGATCTATTGATCAAGGGCCCCATGATCTACGCGTTCTTCGCAGGCATGATTCTTCTATGGTTCGTTCCATGGTGGATTCTCATCTGGAACAAGGTTCGTCGTGGCACTACCATGATGGTCGTTGGATCATTCATAATTCTTCTCGGGTTGCTTATCGACCGTATTCGTACGTTCGTTCCAGCTTGGTCTGTCCCGGGTGATCAAATTCACGAAAAGTGGCTCAAAGTTATTCCAGAGACAGTTTGGCCAGATATCTTCGATATCCTGATCATGGCTGGAGGAATTTCTCTCGTAGCATTCATCGTGATGATGATGACTCGTGTAATTCCAGTTCTTTCGGTATGGCAGGTCCAGGAATTCAACCTTCTTGCTAAGCCAATCAAATACATCAAGGGCCATGCAACTTTGGTTGCGAAACCAGACTAAGAAATTTCAATAACGAATTTGCCCACGTCTGCCAAACTTTTGACGGACAACTACAGGTAATGAACTAACAGATGCAACAGCGACGAGAACTAGATCAGGTCTATACAAACCGTAAGCTCCTTAACGGACAGTTAGACACGCCCAAATGGTGGCTGCCAACAGTCAGCATCCTTGGAGTCGTGGTATTAATTGGTGTGATCGTGATCGCTACGATGATCAACAAGGGCCTTGGCGTAACGGGTCTTGCACGACCTGTTTTCTGGGGTCTGTTCATCACGACCTTTGTTTTCTGGGTTGGTATTTCTCACGCCGGAATTATGATTTCGGCCATTCTTCGCCTTACTCAGGCCGAATGGCGCAGGCCGGTTACGAGAGCAGCAGAACTTCTAACGGTGTTCTCGCTGCTAACGGCTCTTGTGTTCCCGCTTATTCACGCTGGACGACCTTGGAGAATCGCTTACTGGATCATGCCTTACGACGTTGCTCGTGGTATCTATCCAAACATCAGGTCGCCACTGATCATGGACCCGGTCGCAATTAGCACGTACCTCACCGGTTCAACCCTGTTCTTGTACATCGCTTTGCTCCCTGACCTCGGTAACCTTCGTGACCGCACGACGGGTTGGAAGAACGCCATGTACACCGTTCTGTCTCTAGGCTGGAGAGGTAACCCTCGACAGTGGAAGATGCAGACTGTTGGTGGAATCCTTCTTTCAGCACTGATGCTTCCGATTTTCGTATCGGTTCACTCAATCGTTTCGTGGGACTTCGCAATCGCTTCAGCGGTTGAAGGTTGGCACTCGACTATCTTTGCGCCTTATTTCGTTATTGGTGCTGTGCACTCTGGTGTATCGGCCGTTGTGACGATGATGGCTTTGATGCGGTGGCTCTGGAAGTGGGACGATTTCATTCGCCCAGAACACTTCGACGCTCTCGCACGACTTCTTATTGTTGTAGCAACAGGTTGGCTCGCATTCACCTTTTTGGAACTTACGTTCGCCCTTTACGGGCAGGACGCTCCAGAAATTGCATTGCGTGAGATGCAGATGTTCCAGTGGCCCTGGAACGCACTCTTCATCGTCTTCTTCCTGACTGCATATGCAATTCCTGTGCCCATGTGGCTGTTCAAGAGGGTTCGAACAAACATCGCTCTAATGTTTTGGACTTCGATTCTGGTGAACATTGGCATGTGGCTCGAACGCTTCCTGATTATCGTGCCAGGTTTGGCTCGCAGGACCCCGTTCGTATACACATGGGAAGCGTACCGCCCAAGCGCAGTTGAATGGACAATCTTCATTTGGTCATTCGCATGGGTTACGTTCCTAATGCTGTTGTTTTCGAAGTTCTTCCCGCTCGTACCCTTGTTCGAGCAAAAGGAGAGCCAGGTATTTACTGATGATGTAATGATTGGTCGGGCGAAGATTCCGGCCATCGTTAGGGAAGCTGACTAGAGGATCATTTGATGAGTAAAAGTATTCTTGGCCTGTTTCAGCAGCCCGAAACCGCCGCAGATGCGATGGACGGACTGAAAGAAGCTGGATTTGAACTCGGCACATTCGATGTGCTGACGGGTACTCCATACCCAGAAGGTGCGTTCGGGGAATATGTTCCTCAGCACCGCCTGTTCCGCTTCCCTGCATTCGGAGCAATTATCGGTTTCACGTTGTCGGTCTTCCTGACATCGGTGACTCAGCTCGCATACCCGATGGTGACCGGTGGTAAACCGATCCTGTCGATCTTCGCGATGCTGATCATCATGTATGAAATGACGATGTTGGCAGGTGTTATCGCAACTGTGATCGGAATCATTTTCGAGTCTCGACTCCCAAATATGCAGCCTGGGATCTATGACACACGTATTACTGAAGGCTGGATTGGCGTAGTTATTACATTCGACGACGAATCTAAAGTCGCCGATGCAGAGAGCGTGCTCAACAAGGCAGGCGCTCTGGAGATCAAGCACGCGTAATGACTTCGTTCTCAACGAATATCAAATCAATGCTTACCCGTCGTCTAGTTCTCGTTGTCGGGCTAATGATGCTCAGCACGCTGGCTTCATCTGCTTGTGCAGTTCAGGAATCGAACACCTACCCGGTCGAGATATTCTCTGAAATGCACTACTCGCAAGCGTTCAAGGAACAAGAGCCGCCTCGTTTGGCACCCCCAGCCGATTCGGTTGTCTTCAAGACTGCAGGCGACTCAAGCCAGACCTACAACGTTCCAGACAAGCAAGAGCGAGCTTACGACCCAGCGGTCGCAGCCAATCTCTACAGAGTCAACTGCTCGGTTTGCCACGGACTTTCAGGACTCGGTGACGGTAAAGCTGTTCGACATATAACTTCAAGTTCGAGCTTTTACGCCACAAACGAAGGAACACCGTACAAGTCTC
>JAPKFF010000159.1:0-3286 GCA_028821715.1 Dehalococcoidia bacterium | reverse complement strand
GTTTAGTTTCGTTTCAGGATGGAACGGTCCAGTAATGCCTGAATTTGGCAAACTCTTGGCCGAAGAAGACATTAGGGACATCGTGAACTACATCTTTGATGATACGACTGGTCTCAGTAAGTAAGTCGTCAAAGATGATGGAGGTGCGGCACGTAGCCGCACTATTCTTTAGCCCCGGTGGCTCATCGCGGGGATCTCTGCACGGGGAAAGTAAAGTTATGGCATCCCGGCTTTCGTTCGTAATGATCGGACCGCGGGCGCTCCCCGCAAACCCAACAACCGTGATCGTCACAGTACTGCTGCTCTCTTTCTTACTGGGACTTTCTGGCTGCATAAGGGAATCAGACATCACCCTCGAACAGCGTTCTCACCAGCTTAGCGGTGAGCTAATGTGCCCGGTTTGTGACGGCCAGACTATCGACGGCTCCAACGCCAAAATTGCCGTCGACATGCGACTCAAAGTTCGCGACCTACTCGACGAAGGTTCAACTAATGCAGAGGTAAGAGATTACTTTGTACTTCGATATGGTCATGAAATTCTTGCTGCCCCTGAGCGCAGCGGGTTCAACCTGCTGGCATGGATCATTCCGGTTCTCATCGTTATCGGTGGAATCGGAATCGCATTGTTGAGCATCAAAAATATGAAAAAGTCTGGACTCGAAGCCCAGACCATTGGCGGACCTACCAAAACTGTTGAACAGGAGCAGGATGATCTAACTCACTATCTGGCGCAGGTAGATCGAGACCTCGGTATATCTTCTGGCACCAATCCGAGCGTGAACTCTGACAATGAATCAGATGAACTCGATGAGTCTAGCGAAACCACAACCTCAGAAAAGGCGAATTCCTAATGGCTGATCTGGGAGTGATGGCATTACTTCTCGGCTTTGCCCTGAGTGCGTACTGCGCCATCGGAGTCGTCATCGGCGAAAAGATAGGCAGGGCAGAGCTTGTCGTAAGCGCAAGACGTGCGCTATACATGACGACCGTCGCCGCAGCAGTCGCATCAGGTGCGTTGATAAATGCCTTCGTACAAAACGACTTCTCAATCGCATATGTCGCCGACCATTCGAACACGCTTATGGACAGAGCATTCGTTTGGGTGGCGTTCTACGCCGGTAATGAAGGCTCACTGCTCTACATTCTTCTCACGCTTTCTGTTATTTCTGCGATATCCGTCTGGTTCGCTCCAAAGCGACTCGCACGAAGTATGCCTTGGACGATCGCTATTCTTGCGATAATTCAATTGTTCTACTTCGGAGTCCTCGCATTCGTCGCAAGTCCATTCGAATTGCTCGACACGGTACCCGTCGATGGACGTGGCATTAACCCGCTTCTGACTCACCCCGGAATGTTCAGCCACCCGCCTCTTCTCATGGGCGGGCTCATCGCCATCACAATCCCGTTCGCATTCGCCTCCGGCGCATTGATCGCTGGAAACTACGGCGACGATTGGATCGATGTCGCCAGAGTGTCAGCGATCATCGGCTGGGGCGTACTTGGCACTGGAATGCTACTTGGTGCATGGTGGGCATACACGATCCTTGGGTGGGGCGGATATTGGGCATGGGACCCGATCGAAAACGTGGCGCTCATGCCATGGTTAGTTATGACAGCATTCCTCCATTCGATCATGGTTCAAAAACGTCGAGGCATGTTCCGAATGTGGAACGTCGCTTTATTAAACATCGCCTTCGTGCTCGCTCAGCTTGGAATGTTCATAAATCGAGGCGGCCCTGTAGTTAGCGTCCATTCGTTCGCAGCTTCTACATTAGGTGTGATCTTCTTGTCGTTTATGCTAGCGAGTCTGGTGTTCGCGTTCGCTCTGTTCCTATGGCGTATGCCGCAGCTAAAGTCAGATCGAGCGATGGAATCGTTCGTGTCACGTGAAGCATCATTCCTCATCAACAATTTTTTGTTCCTCGCCGTAATGGTGGTAACTCTGTGGGGTGTGTTGTTCCCACTATTCTCTGATCTGGCACGGGACGTATCAGTCAGCGTTTCAGCTCCTTACTTCGATCGAGTGAACGGCCCCGTGCTATTGGGTATCGTCGTCATGATGGGCATCGGGCCCCTACTGCCTTGGCGAAAAGCTTCGGCGCGATCAATGAAGCAGTGGTTTGTTTGGCCAACGGTAGTTGGACTGGTAACAATTGGTGTTCTTATAGCTCTTGGCGTTCAACGCCCAGTGGCGATCTTCGCGTTCGGCGTCGTGGCGTTCGTTGCGACCTCGATCGGTGAAGAATGGTGGCGTGGAACTACGGCTCGACATCGTTCTGGCGATAACTGGGCACTCGCGTGGTGGCGACTCGTCAACGGCAACCGCCCAAGGCACGGTGGCTACATCGTCCACATCTCTATCCTAATGCTCGGTTTAGGCATTATCGGCACGAACTTCTACCAGCAGCGCACCGACGGAGCGCTCGCCCTTGGCGAAAGTTTGGTGCTTGACAATTACCGCATCGAGTACGTCGATACCGGTGATTCCAACCGACCCGACCGTATCGCCCAATGGGCTGAAATGTCGGTGTATGAAATCGATCCCGACGATTACAAACAAGAACTTTCTTTTGCCAAAGCTCAAGGCTCGTCAGGATTCACTCTGAAGGACAGTACGCGCAGACCGAACGACGAGTTGATCGACACTATCGAACCCTGGCACGGTTTTTATATCGACTTCAACATGGCGTCCGTGCGTTCGGGTATCCGATCGACTGTTGTCGAAGACCTCTATGTGATCCCTCGAGACTTTCTTGCTGATGGTAGAGTCTCGCTCGCTGTGAGTATTAACCCGCTGGCGTGGTGGTTGTGGGCATCGGGGCCATTTTTCATTCTTGGCACTATGGTTGCTCTATGGCCTCAGCCCGCAGTTGAAAAGCGACCTACTCGCAAACGGCTCAAGCGTGAACCGGAAGGCGATATTTAATGCAGATTCTCCTTGGAACTTTGCTGGCTTTGGTATCGGTAGTAGTGATCGCATACCCGTTTTTAGGCCCGAAAAAATACCGACTCGTTTCAGAAGCCTTCGTAACACGCGAAAAACTGCGAGCCGAGCGATTGCGAATTTATCGCAAAATAAGTGATGTAGAAGTCGACTTCACATCAGGCGATCTTACTGAAGCTGACTATCAACAGCAACGAGACCAGTTGAGAATGGCAGCAGCGGAAATATTAAAACAAGAATCCGGTAGATCAATGTCGGATGCAAAACGTGACGAAGAGCTAGAAAAAGAAATCTCCCGACTAAGGAAACAGTCCGCCACTTCAACCGAAGTACCCGAGGGCG
>JAPKFF010000158.1:0-3305 GCA_028821715.1 Dehalococcoidia bacterium | reverse complement strand
TGTCGGCGATCACGACATCACCCTTGAGGACGTTGAACGTAAATGGCGAGAGCTCGATGTTGGGTCGTTCATGCGTAATTCTCAAGAACGCTATGACTCGCTGCGGCAGTTTCTTGAATTAGAAATTGCCGATCGAGTACTGGAGATCGAAGCAGAGGACCGTGGCTTGTCGGTGGACACTCTATTGCAACAAGAATTTTCTAACCTTATGCAACCAATCACCGATCAGGAAATCGCCTCAACGTACACGCAACTGCAAAGTCAGATGCAGAGTCGTTCGCTGAACGAAATGCGTGAGCCAATTCGAAACTTTCTACTGCAACGAAGACAAACGGAGGCACGGGGAACACTCGTTAAAGACATAACCGCGCGGTTGAATTTATCTATCAGCACGATGCTTGATGCCCCGAGACAGCAAGTCTCTGTTGCCGACAGCGATCCCGTTAAGGGTTCGACAGGAGCACCTGTCGAAATTGTCGAATTTTCAGACTTCCAAGGCCCATTCTGCGGCCGAGTCGGTCCAGTTCTTGAACAAGTTGTGGCGACGTTTGGCGACCAAGTGCGGATCGTGTTCAAGGATTATCCACTACCTACACACCAGCAAGCTTTCAAGGCGGCCGAGGCCGCTCAATGCGCTAGGATGCAAGGTAAATTTTGGGAATATCATGACACGCTGTTTGCCAATCAGAGTGCGCTTGCCGTCGATGACCTTAAGCAATACGCCGTCCAGCAAGATCTAGACGCAGAGACCTTCAACGCGTGCCTAGACAGTGGAGAGATGGCACCATTGGTTCAACAGGACATGACTGAGGGGAACAGTTACGGTGTCTCGTCAACGCCAGCAATTTTTGTTAATGGCCGTCTAATTTCAGGTGCGCAACCATTTGAAGTTTTCGATCAAATGATTCGGGAAGAGTTAGCGACGCAGTAGTCACTCATCAAACGGCAGGTTGTGGATTCTACAGCTATCAGCCTCTAGTCAGCTAAAAACTTTCGAAGTTCGTCAAGGCGTTCACAAGTACGTTCGCGACCGATTAGTTCAATCATTTCGAATAACCCTGGACCAACCATGCGACCCGATACGGCAATACGGGTCGCATGCATCAGGATTCCAGCTTTGATGTTCTGCGCCTCAGCAACGGCACGAAGGGTTCTTTCTAGGGAATCCGAATCGAATTGATCAAGCTGAGTGTAAGCATTCTTTAAAGCAACCACGTACTCTCTAAGCCCAGGAACCAACAGTCGTTTTGTCACTGCCTCGGGATCGTAGGTCACAGTATTTACAAAAAACGGCTGCCCGTACTCGACAAAGTCTTCCAAATAACGCACGCGCGCCTTTAATAAATCAACTACACAACCCAACCAAGCACGCTTATTACCGGCTGTGGCGTAGGAGTCATGCCAAACACCGGCCTTTCTAAGGAAAGACTCAATGTGGTTAATGATTGCCTCCGCAGACATCAAGCGAATGTGTTGACCATTCAGCCATGCTAGCTTGTCATGATCAAAGATTGCTTTCCCACTATTAATTCCTTCGAGACTAAAAGCCTGCACTAGCGCGTCTCGTGTAAATACTTCCTGGTCGTCACCAGACGACCAACCGAGTAGCGATAAAAAATTCACCATTGCATCTGGCAAATACCCACGGAACTGATAGTCGCTGACCGACGTGGCACCATGGCGTTTGCTGAGACGTTTCTTGTCTGATCCAAAAATCAGCGGCACATGAGCAAATCGAGGTAAATCGGCATCAAGAGCTTTGTAGAGCAAGACCTGCTTGGGAGTGTTGGAGGTATGATCGTCGCCACGCACAACATCAGTGATTGCCATATCGATGTCGTCAACTACCACCGACAAATGGTACGTCGGAGAACCATCAGAGCGCGTCAGAACAAAGTCTTCAAGTGTCTGATTATCAATGTCGATCGTCCCACGAACGACATCTTTAAAACTGGTTCGGCCACGCGGCACTTTAAAACGTACCACCCGAGGCGTTTTCTTGGTCTCGTGCGCGGCGATCGCTTCAGGTGTTAGGGCAAGGCAGGTTCGATCATATCGCCAAGAACCACCCGCAGCCTGAGCGGCCTCACGTTTTCGCTTTAATTCATCCGGTAAGCAATAACAATAATAGGCTAGGCCAGTCGAAACTAATTTCTCGATAGCAAGACGGTACTTAGTTAGCCGTTGAGATTGAAAATACGGACCATGCGGACCATCTACGTTAGGGCCTTCGTCCCAATCAAGACCTAACCATTGTAATCCTTCGAGAATGCCCTTCACCATGTCGGATGACGAACGATCGTTATCGGTATCCTCAATTCGAAGAATAAATACACCGCCATAACGTCGCGCGTACAACCAATTAAATAGTGCGGTTCGAGCCCCGCCTACATGCAAAAAACCGGTTGGAGAAGGTGCGAACCGCACGCGAGGTGATTGATTGGCCATCAGATATCTGTCTCTAGGCTGACATACCACAGAAAAGATTGAAGCCAGCTAGCACGAATTTGTCACTTAGATCGATCAAGGGAAAATGTTTCCTCTGATTGATATTCTTATAGTTATTTAACACGTGCTTTAACCAAGAAATGGCGGTGAGGCAGGGATTCGAACCCTGGGTAGAGGTTTTAGCCCCTACAACGGTTTAGCAAACCGCCGCCTTCAGCCTCTCGGCCACCTCACCCGAATACATCAACTAGTTGCCCAGATAACATCAGGCCGAACAGCTAGAATACAGCATCTCGGTCGCGAGTTAACGTTTCTCGTATCTTTAATTAGTCGACAAGTTGAGGATAATGGCTGAAGCCATTTCAGTGCATCCAACCGTCGAAGTTTCAGCCGTTGATGCTAAGTCAGTTGTCCGACTACCAGCCGATAACGCCATGCCGATTGCCTGTTCTACAGCTGCTGCTTCAATTTCCAACTTCAATCCATAACGAAGGAGCATCGCCACCGAACCTATAGCACCAATTGGATTGGCTTTATTGAGACCAGCGAGATCGGGGGCCGACCCGTGGACCGGTTCAAATAAACCTACGGTTCCACCCAAGCTAGCTGAAGGTAGCAAGCCTAGTGATCCGACAATAGCACCCGATTCATCAGACAGAATGTCTCCGAAGAGATTCTCGGTCAGGAGAACATCGTAGCGACTTGGTTCCGATGCTATCAGGAAAGCACAGGCATCCACGTATTCAGAGTTGAGCTCGACATCTGAGTATCGTGCCCCAACTTCTGTGACTACTTTCCGCCACAAGCGTGATGTTTCGAGAACGTTCGCCTTATCAACCGAAGTCACTCGCTGTTGA
>JAPKFF010000051.1:0-15553 GCA_028821715.1 Dehalococcoidia bacterium | reverse complement strand
CCATCAAATCCACGAGCAAATCAGAGATTACAGGAGTAACCTTCCTCTTCGAGCTCCCCTTCGGAGAGCGCCTATTCCTTTTAGAGAACTAATTGGCAGTCCACGACCCGATAAACCCGAGTTCAGAGCATGGCGACACACCGCCAGTGCTGGTTCGGCGCGCTCCAAGATTGGGCGTGGTTGGACGATTGTTTTTTCACACGTTTGAATCTGTAATTACGAACCGAGATTTTAGAATGATCTGGTTTGGAATGGTGCTGTCGATGGGTGGCTTTCAAATGCAGATGGTCGCTCGCGGGATTCTCGTGTACAACATGACAGACGATGCTTTCATCACGGGAATCGTTGGCATGGGATTTGCCCCCAGTCTTCTAATCGTCTCACTCTACGGCGGAGTACTCAGTGACCGGGTTGACCGTCGGATGTTGATCCAGGTTTCTCAGGTGGCAAACGGCGTGCTTGCGGGAGTCGTAGCCATATTATTGTTTACTGGATCGCTCGCTTGGGGACACCTATTCGGCGTTTCAGTTGTGCAAGGGGCCATGTTTGCACTTCAAATGCCAGCACGTCAGGCAGCAGTTCCGTCATTGGTAAGTAAAGACCAGATACCTAATGCATTTGCGCTTAATGCAATGGCAATGAGCATGATGGCATTGATTGCTCCCGCATTGGCTGGAGTGCTTTACGAAATCATCGGGCCTGAAAACGTCTACGTGCTGATCTGTGCTGTGATGCTCAGCGCGGTTATCTTTACTTCAGTTGTTCCTAAGATGCCGCCACCAGTAGCTGCTGTAAAACAGTCGGTGATGGCAAACATCATTGGCGGGTTCAGGTACATCGGACAAAATAAACTCATCTTGAATTTGATGATCTACAGCGTGATCGTCGCGTTGTTGTCGATGCCATTCAGGATGCTTGTTCAGGTCTATGCCAAGGACATCTATGGATCTGACGCTTCAGAGGTCGGAATTCTTTTGACTGCGCTCGGTCTTGGTGGACTAATCGGCACGATAACGATCGCTAACCTGCGAAAAGGTCAGCGTAGAGGTTGGATTGTTCTGATCGGTGCGGTAGTTGCAAGCGCGTCATTAGGCCTGATAGTTAGTGTGCCGATTTACGCCGCCGGAATTATCGGTATGGTCGGTATGGGACTAGCCGAGCAAGCCCGTTGGGCGCTTGGCCAGAGTCTGATGATGGAAAATACTTTGGATGAATACAGGGCGCGAGTGATGAGTGTGCTTATGATGACGTTCGGGTTGATGCCATTAGGCATGCTCCCGTTTGGTTGGGCAATGAAAGAATTTGGTGCCCGACCTTCCGTGGCCGTTGTTACAGTCGCACTCCTTGTCTTTGCTCTATCTTCGATCATCTTTATGCCACGACTGCGCAAGGCACTTTGACCTAAACACCTGCAAATAGTTCGCCATTTATCGGGCAATACAACTTCAACTGTCATCGGATTGAGCCAATCACGAAAATAGCCGCATAATTTGTCAGAATCTAATCCCAAGCCAGCCACAAAACTCAAGGCATCGAATACCGCTGGGCGGCAGAGCGGGATACTGTCGAGAACATTTTCTTCATTAGGACAATCTGGCTTTCGGCATCTCTGGTTTGGAATGCTGTTATTAATGGCAGCGGTGAACATTCAGATGCTCGCCCGCGGTTACCTCACTTGGGAATTAACTAAATCGCCAATTGCAGTTGTTGTTGTTGGTGTTGGTTTTGCCCCTCCCATTCTGCTTCTGTCGTTGTACGGAGGAGCCGTAGCTGATCGTGTGTCTCGCAAGAAGATCATCCAGTTCGGCCAGATCGGAATGCTCGCGATCATACTGTTCGTGGGCATTTCGATTTCGACAGGATCGATCACGGTTTATCACCTCACAGTGGCATCCGTCGCTCAGGGAACAATCTGGGCATTTCTCATGCCCGCACGCCAGGCGATCATCGGCCAACTCGTTGATGAAGATCACCTCACGAACGCAGTTGCACTCAACGCTTCCGGTATGTCGTTTATGACGGTCGCGGCACCGGGTATTGGCGGATTGATTTACGGCTTGGCGGGACCTGCTACGACCTACTATGTGATGGCAGGATTAACGGTTATTGCTCTGGGTCTTACGAGCTGGGTTCCGGGAATGGCGCCGGTGGTATTGGGCAAACGTCGAATGTGGGGCGATATTAAAGCGGGTTTGGTTTACACAAAGAAAAACCGAACCGTGCTGGTTCTTCTTTTGGTAGCGCTAAGCACTGCTTTATTGGCGATGCCGTTCCGAACGCTTCTTCCGGTTCAAATTGAAGAAGTATTTAAGTTGGAAGTTGAAGCACTCGGCCTGATGCTAAGCATGATCGGTGTTGGCTCATTGATCGGGTCACTCGTAATCGCCGGATTGTCGAAGAATAGCCGTCGTGGCTGGGTGCTGTTAATAACAAGTATGTTGTCGGGCGGAGCAATTCTTCTAGTATCTGTGACTACGTCATACGTGGTCGCATTGGCGATTATGGTGATACTCGGACTAGGTGATTCAGGTCGGCGTGCTCTCAACTCATCTCTCATCATGGAGCAGACGGACGACGAGCACCGAGGTCGAGTCATGGGGGTTTACATGATGAACTTCGGCCTAATCCCGCTAGGTGCGCTTCCTCTTGGTTTCATCTCAGCGTTTCTCGATGTCAGAATTGCTTTTGCGCTGGCAGGTGGTGGATTAGTAGCGGCCGCTATCGGCTACACCGTTCTTACAGACAAAGTTCGTCGGCTGTAATTGTTCTCAATCGACTGAATAAAAGACTCACCAAGTTCAGGGCTGCAAGTAAACTTTAGCCTTCGAAGAAACACCCGGCGAATGAACGAGTTGAGCCCACCAGTACGATCGAGTATTGTTTCGTAAATGCCAATTCAGGTTTTAAGTGACGATCTTGCTTCTCGCATCGCAGCGGGTGAAGTAATCGAACGTCCCGCCTCAGTCGTGAAAGAACTGGTGGAGAATTCACTCGACGCGAATTCAACCCGTGTCGATGTTCACATAGTTGGCGGCGGAGCCCAATCAATAACAGTGATCGACAACGGTCATGGCATACCTGCCAACGAATTAGCAATTGCGTTCGAGCGATTTGCTACTTCTAAGATTGACGAGTCTTCTGATCTGATCTCGATTGGCACTCTGGGATTTCGTGGTGAAGCGCTACCTTCCATCTCTTCGGTAGCGCGAGTAGAAGCCATATCGAAGCATGCAGAATCCGAAGCTGGGGCGCGATACCTGGTGGACTTCGGCAAATCGACTGAGATCGAACTGGCTGGTGTACCCGAGGGAACTAGAATCGAGGTTTCTGGGCTTTTCTCAAACCTCCCCGCTCGGCTGAAATTCCTTGGTTCTCCGGGTCGTGAACTGAGCCGTATTCAATCTATACTGGCGTCTCTGGCACTCGTATACCCGCACGTGGCATTCAGTCTGATTGCCGATGGTAGGGAGAGATTACGTACGATCGGTTCTGGGAAACTTATCGACGCCGTCTCGGGTGTCTACGGTGCCAACGTTGCTGAGCAGATGCTCGAACTGGAACCGGGCGACCCTGCCGCATTCTCTGTTGATGGGTTGGTAAGTTCACCTTCTCTCAATCGATCGAATCGCACGTATATGACGATCTCAGTGAATGGGCGATTGATTCAATCTCGTCGGCTTTCTTACGCGATAGAGCAGGCTTACTACGGTTTCCTTCCAGAACGCCGATTTCCAATTGCAGTAGCAAGAATTCAGACTCCTCTTGGCGACGTCGATGCGAACGTACATCCTGCAAAAGCCGAAGTACGTTTTCTCAGAGAAGATCTCGTCTACTCGGTCTTGCAAAGGGCAATTAGAGGCGTACTTTCCGCGTCCGCACCAGTGCACGAACTTGGGGCAGGGCGTGCATCTGGGTCGATAGGATTATTGCGCACAACCGGCTCGGCATCGAAACTTGGTATTCAGAGTTTGCCCGTCGGCGATCGATCTGCTTCGGCAGGATCCGCTCATTGGCCAGATTCATCACTAATTAGTGAGCAATATCGGCTAACTGAAACCTCGACGGAAGCAGGGTCTGAGTCTAGCGATGGATCCGTTTCAACCAATACCCACAAGGAAACTCTTCCCGTACTTCGGGTAATTGGTCAAGCTCACGAAACATACATTCTCGCTGAAGGACCAGACGGTGTTTATCTCGTCGATCAACATGCTGCCCACGAGCGTGTCATGTTTGAGCGAGTTCGAGATCGATTCGACCAAAATTCTTCCGAGTCACAACCGCTACTAGAACCAGCCACCGTAGATCTCGCTCCAGGTGCGATGACAACTGTTCGGGAGAATCTGGAAGACCTGAACCGGGCAGGTTGGGGCGTCGAAGAGTTTGGTACGAATAGTCTGATCGTCAGAAGCGTGCCAGCCGCTCTAGCGACACGGGCAAGTGGCGACGGTGCCGGCCAGGTATTTCTGGGTGTTTTAGATGAACTACGCGAAGGTGGTTCTGGCGAAACATGGCGCAATCGAATGCTGGCAACGATTGCTTGTCATTCATCGGTCAGGGCAGGGCAGATTCTTTCTGTAGATGAATGCAAAGATCTGATTCGACAACTTGAGCAAGTTCAGCGACCTAACACATGTCCACATGGCCGACCTACCGTGGTTCAGCTCAACATCAACGACCTTGAGCGAGAATTCAAACGTAGGTAGCGCACAATCTATAACGAAGCGCAGTTAAAACAGCGGTGCGCCAGCCACTGGGTGCCTGAATTCGTACACCGAGTTTTGCGCCGCGCCGCATACGTAAACGGTTTTCATATCTTCACCGCCGAAAGCCAAGTTCGCCGGAGCCCAATCTGGAACGTGGTACAGATCGATCAATTCGCCGGCTGCCGAAAGGTAAGCTATCGCCCTAATACCGGGGAGTGACTGCAATATGTTCCCGTCAACATCGACTGCCATACCGTCAGGATTACCTGGTTCTCTGAATCGGCGGATCAAAACTTGGTCAAGTAGTTGACCAGTTACATCGACGGTGAAAGCAATCACACGTTGCGCCCGGCTTTCTGAAACGTAAACATGATTGCCGTCGGGAGATATCGCTATGCCGTTCGGGTACGCCAATTCATTCGCGAAAGCGCTGACTTTCCCTTCAGGTGTAACTCGGTAGACAGGACTGATTGCAGGATCGGGGTGAGGACGGCGAATTGGATCCGTGAACAGTAGATCACCGTTAGGAAGGAAGCAAAGATCGTTCGGTCCCCCAAAATTAGTCCCTTCATAGTCTTCGACAAAGACTTCAGTGTTGCCAGCATTATCGATTTTGAGAATGGCTTTCAGTGCTGCGTCGGCTACGAACATCTCGCCTGAGGAATTGAACACGAGTCCATTCGGGCGTCCACCGGTGTGCGCTACCTCTGTCAGATCGCCATCTGTCGATACGCGAAATATTGCCCCATCTTCGGCACTAACCAAGTGGAGCCGACCCTCTGAATCGATTGCTGGTCCTTCGGGGCCACGAACGTCTGTGGCGAGTACGCTAAAGTTGAGGGGGATGTTTGTTAGATCGGTAGTCATCGTTGTACGGAGAAGATTAGTCCTCGCCCAGTCGAGGTACAACCACCTCGACATCGTTATCTACAGTGAGTGATATTGCTGCTGCTTCACATCGGCGGTAAACTGAGCACGTATAAACCGACTGGCCGGTCGGTTATCAGCGCCCCTAGACGACTCAATATCATTGTCAGTATCTTCAACTCTGCAACGAACCCAAACTCGAGAACGCATTCTCGAAGCTGCTGAAGCAGTCTTCTCCGACAATGGTTATCACGATGCTCTTGTCGAAGAAATCGGCAAGAAAACATCGATGTCCAAGGGTGGCCTTTATTTCCATTTCCAAAGCAAGGAAGACCTATTCTTCGCCGTGATGGATCGCTTAGCGAACAAATTGGTCAAGCGCGCTGAAACAGCTGCTGAAAGGGCCAATTCACCGCTTGAATCTGCTGAAGCTGCGCTCGATTCAGTTTTATCTGCTCTATCGGCACAAAAACGACTCGCTCGGTTATTGATGACTCAGGGCTACAGCATGGGCAATGCTTTTGAGTCGAAACGATCGGAAATCTTCGATCGATTCGCAATCGTGATTAGTCAAAATCTCGACCAAGCGAAATCAGATGGCCAGATTTCGGATATCAACACTGATTTGGCTGCACGCGTTTGGTTAGGCGCCGTCAACGAAACAGTGGTTCATTGGCTTTTCTCTGATGGTCCGACCCCAAAAGAATCAGCGTCTGATTTGAGACGACTATTGTTGGGATCAGTTCAAGTTAAGGACCCATCGAATAATCGTAAGAACGCTAATTGATGACTGAATCTACGACTCTATCAATGATTTCTGGCTGGCGACGTTTAGCGTTGTTTTTAGAGGCGATCAAGTTCGGACACTCGGTGTTTGCGCTTCCGTTCGGAATTCTTTCTGCGTTTTTGTCAGCCAGCGGAACGCCCGCGTGGTCTGGTCTGTTGTGGGTTCTAGTGGCGATGGTCGGTATGCGCACGTTTGGTATGACGGCTAATCGATTGATCGATGCGGAGATCGATGCTCGAAACCCTCGAACCGCAACACGGGCAATCCCGGTTGGAACGATCAGTCGACGGGCGATGATTGTCTACATGGTTTTCGCTGGACTGATTTTCGTAGTAGCAACATCGCAACTTGATCCGATTACATGGACGCTTGCTCCGATTCCATTGGCAGTGATGATTGGCTATCCGTATCTAAAACGATTCACTTGGCTGGCTCACTTTGGAATGGGCGCTGTATACCTGATAGTTCCCCCAGCGGTGTCTCTAGCGCTTACAGGGACGTTGCCATTCGGTTTCGTCGTGATCGGCATCGGATCAATGGTGTGGGTCGCTGGATTCGATGTCCTTTATGCCACTGCCGACTTCAAAGTAGATCGCGAGCAGGGGCTTCACTCGATTCCGGCGAGGTTTGGAATACCTGGCGCTCTGGTAATTTCACGTCTACTTCATGCATCAACGGTGATCCTGCTGGCAATTGCTGGCGTAATACTAGAAGCAAGTCCTCTCTATGCAATTGGAGTTCTTGCAGCGGGAGTGCTACTTGCTTACGAGCAATCGCTCGTGTCTTCCAACGATTTATCGAAACTGAATATGTCCTTCTTCACAATGAACGGGGTCATCGCCGTTGTATTCGGAACGTTCGTAGTGATTGGTGAGGTTATCTAATGGGTATTTACGTATTGGGAATTGCAGGTGCTAGCGGAGCGCCTTACGCTCGGCGAGTTCTAGAACAGATGCTGGTTGCCGGTCACGAAGTGAAAGCAGTAATCACCGACGCCGGTCGTAAAGTCATCGAGGTGGAAGAGGGACTTCTGCTGAACGGAAACACAAAGGCAGACACTCCCGCCCTGCTCGAATGGGCTCAAGCTAGCGATTATGCTGGTAATTTCGAGCTATACCACCACAAAGACGTCGCCTCACCGATAGCATCGGGCTCATTCCGGGTTGACGGAATGGCTGTTGTACCTTGTTCGGGTGGAACGCTTGGGAGAATCGCCCACGGAATCTCAAATGGTTTGCTCGAACGAGCTGCGGATGTTTGCTTGAAAGAACGACGTCGGCTAGTTTTGGTTCCTCGTGAAATGCCGGTAAGTCTGATTCACCTACGCAATATGACCTCTGTCACCGAGGCAGGCGGAGTCATTCTCCCTGCTTCGCCCGGTTTCTATCATAATCCGACCAGTATCAGCGATCTCATCGACATGGTGGCTGGCCGAATATTAGCTTCACTCGGCATTCAATCTTCTGTCATGAAGCCGTGGCTTGGCTCTGATCCGTCCTCTTACTCGACTAACGAAGAAGGAATCCAATAAGTGGCGTTCACTGATCTACAATCATTCCTCAAACTTCTTGAAAAAGAAGGCGAACTCAAGCGAGTAACTGAGGAAGTCGATCCAGAGTTGGAAATTACCGAAATAGCTACCCGCGCTGTCAAAGAAAATCTTCCTGCATTGTTGTTTGAGAATGTCAAAGGATCCAAGTTCCCGCTTGTGATCAACTCGATGGCGAGTTTGCGGAGAATCGAACTTTCCCTTGGACGACCTGCCGAGTCTCTTGGGGAAGACATAGTCAAGTTCATGGAAGATGTGAATCCGCCTAATCTGGGTTCATTCTGGCGAAACCGTCAAACCGCATGGCGATTACTCAAGATTCGCCCTAAAAACACGCGGAGAGCTTTCTCGCAGCAAGTGGTTAGGGAACCTCAGCTCGATGAACTGCCAATTTTGAAATGCTGGCCGGAAGACGGTGGACGATTCTTCACGCTGCCGCTAGTCATGAGTCGTGATCCTAAAACCGGCGCCGGAAACATGGGTATGTACCGGATGCAGATGTATGACGAGCGTACAACTGGAATGCACATGCAAATCCAGAAGGGCGGTGGATTTCACTATCAAATCGCCGAGAAGATGGGAAAACCGCTAGAAATGGCAGTTGCCGTCGGCGGAGACCCTTCTCTTATTCTTGCCGCGATCATGCCACTGCCCGAAGGACTAGATGAGGTTGCTTTTTCGGGTATCGTCCGAGGTCAGAGAACCCCGCTGACCAATGCTAAGACGATTGATATTAAGGTTCCTGCACACGCTGAGTTCATATTCGAAGGCATCCTGCGCCCACGTGTACGTCGACTTGAAGGTCCGTTCGGCGATCACTTCGGTCACTACTCTGCCGCCGCCGATCATCCAGTATTCGAAATATCTCGGATGACGCACCGTAAAAACGCAATATTCCCGGCAACAGTTGTGGGGCGACCGCCACAGGAAGATCGATACCTCGGCGATGCTGCACAACTTGCTCTGACACCACTTATGCGGCTTTTGCGCAAAGAAGTGAAAGACATGTGGGCATATTACGAAGCTGGTTTCCACAATTTGTTGGTCGTGTCGGTAGATCCTAGATATCAACGTGAGCCAATCAAAACTGCACTTGGCTTGTTGGGCGAGGGGCAATTGTCGTTAACCAAGAACCTCGTGTTGGTTGGTCCTGATGTGAATCCTCGCAATTACAGTCAGGTGATGCAGGCGATCCGCCGTAACTTCGATCCTGAACAGAATTTCCACCTGATAGCAAGAACAGCTGCCGACACGTTGGATTTCACAGGCGAAGCACTCCACAAGGGATCGAAGATGATCTTGGATGCGACCGGTCCCGTCGGTGAAGGCGCTCCAACTGCGGTTGCGCTGCCAGCAAACATCAGTGCTATTGCCCCTGGAATCTGCAAGCACAGGCTTGTCGGCAAGACGATGCTCGTAGTTCAGACCGCCGGTGGTGGGCGAAACATCATTCAAAAGCTGGTCGACAACCCGTTGCTTGGCAGCGTAAAGATCGTCGTTGCAGTATCTGACGATGTCGACATAGAGGACGACGAGAACTTGATATGGGGAATATTCACGAGATTCGATGCCGTACTCGATGTGATGTTCTCACGAACCGAATTTAGAGGCTTGGCACCTGTTTACTCAGGAGTGCTGGGAATTGATGCAACTTGGAAGCAGGGCTATCAGAAACCTCTGGTTATGGATCCTGATGTAGTTAAGAAAGTGGATGCGAAATGGTCCCGATACTGGAAGTAGCCGACCCGAATCTGAAGGTCGAACTGAATCTTTCGGACAAACGTCTGTTCCCAATTTGGGACAAAGTACAAGCTGGCGAACGGCTTTCGATATCGGAGGGCGTAACACTTCTTACAACTGACGATCTCGCCGGTGTAGGTCGCATGGCCGACTTCGCCAAAAAGCGAGTCACTGGTGACAAGGTTTACTTTGTTCTAAATCGACACGTGAACCCGACAAACATTTGCGTTCTTAGTTGCAAATTCTGTGACTTCGCCAAGAAGCCAGGCGAAAAAGACGCTTACGAAATGTCGATAGATGAAATTCTCGATCACGTCGATGATGACATTCATGAAATTCACATCGTCGGTGGTCACCACCCGACATGGCCGTTCGAGTACTACGTCGAAATGGTCAAGGCCATTCATGAAAAAGCTCCCCATGTTCAGATAAAAGGTTTCACCGCTTCAGAAATCGACTACTTCCAGCGCAGATGGAAAGTATCTCCAGAAGAATCACTTGCGATCTTGAAAGAAGCCGGACTTCAGTCGATGCCGGGTGGCGGAGCCGAAGTCTTCTCGTCACGCGTCCACAAGATTCTCCTCCCCGGCAAGGCGAATGCTGATCGATGGGCTGAGATCCATAAAACCGCGCACCGTATGGATATTCCTACGAACTGCACGTTGCTCTACGGGCACATTGAGTCGTTTGAAGAGCGAATCGAGCACCTAGTCCGACTTCGCAATATTCAAGACGAAACCGGTGGATTCTTGGCATTCATCCCGCTTGAGTATCAAGTGGGTATGACCAAACTCCGACCTCGACACACGCCTGCGATGGACGATCTGAAAATGATTGCCGCAGCTCGACTAATGCTCGACAACATCAAGTACATCAAGAGTTATTGGGTGATGCTCGGTGCGGCCACCGCAAGCATTGGCTTGAACTTCGGTGCTAACGACCTTGATGGGACGATCGGCAAAGAGAGAATCGCACACGCTGCGCTCGCCGAATCTCCAGCGGGTCAAGCACGCGAGTCCATGGCTTCTTCCATCCGAGACGCCAGACGTATTCCGGTTGAACGAGACGCCCTGTACAACGAGATCAAGGTCTATGACCACTAATCAGCCTGATCTTCTCAAGTTGAGAGTAGGGCACATGACATATCTGAACTCGGAGGTTTTCTACAGAAAACTTCCTACAGACTCATGCGAGTTAATCGCCTTGCCGCCTCGTGCTATGGCCGCTGCGGTTGAAAGTGGAGAACTACATGCCGGTCCGCTCCCAATTGCAGAAGTGCTGCGTATAGGAGAAAAAGTTCAGTCGCTTGGTGATATGGGTGTTGCATGTGACGGCGCAGCGTTGAGCGTGTTCCTGTTTTCGAATATCCCAGTTGAAGAGCTCTCGGGCTCGAATATAGCAGTGACCACTCACACGGCTACTTCGATTCAGCTCCTGCGAGTTTTATTTGCAGATCTGTGGAACGTTAACAATCACCGATTTGTAGAAATGTCGGATGCCCATGATGCGACCCTAATTATTGGTGATCCCGCACTCGAAAAACTAGCGCTAGGTGAGTACCCGTACTACTACGACCTTGGTTCGGCATGGAAAACACTTACAGGACTGCCGTTTGTATTTGCCGAGTGGGTCGTGCGCATTGACGCTCCAGAAGCCGTTCGTGAAAAATTTGAACATGTATTGATTGAATCAACGAGTACTGGAATGAACTCGATTGATGAGATTGTTCGGATCAGGGCGAACGAAACTATGTCGAAATCTGATGTAGAGACATACGTACGAAATTTCACTTATTTTCTTGGACCTTATGAGCGCGCAGGACAGCACGAGTTCAAAGTGAGACTTAACAAACTACCTGAATGGCGACCAGCGGTGTCGACCTCATCCGAATATTCAGTACAAAAGGCTATTTCGACGTCTATTTAGATCGTCGATGAGATCAACAATATGCTCCAGCAAATTACGAAAAAAGTTCATGCCGGCGAACGAATAACCGGCGAAGAGGGATTCTGGCTCATGCAGGAGGTCGAACTTCTCGATCTGGCCCCGTTAGCTGAAATATTGCGTCAGCGTCACAACCCCAACAAAGACGTTACCTATGTGGTCGACACGAATCTGAACTACACCAATCTCTGTGACGCCTTTTGTTCGTTCTGCGCCTTCTACCGAACCGATCCGAACGACCCATCTGCATACACTTACACAGTTGAGCAGATCATGGACAAGATTGAGCGAGCCCGCAAGAACGGCGTAAGGACAGTGTTGATGCAGGGCGGTCTGAACTCCGAACTTCAGCTCGATTATTACGTCGATATGGTTGCTGAAACCAAGAAACGGTTTCCGGATGTGACCCCGCACTACTGGTCGGCACCGGAGATCGTTCGTATGAGCGAAGTCTCGGAATTGAACTACGAACAGGTGTTTCAAGCGTTATATGACGCAGGACAGCGTTCGATGCCAGGTGGCGGTTCTGAGATCCTTTCAAATGAAGTAAAGGCCACTGTGTCGAGGTTCAAACCAAAAGACACGGTAGATCAGTGGACCAAAGTTCACGAGGCAGCTCACAAGGTCGGCCTGAAGTCGACCGCAACGATGATGTACGGTCACGTTGAAAAAGATCACCACATCATCGAATCGTTTGAACATATTAGAAACGTTCAAGATCTTGCTTTGAAGAACGGAAATGATGGAGGATTTACGGCGTTCATTCCGTGGTCGTACAAAAAGGACAACACGGCTCTTGCCAAGTTTGTCGACGATGAAGCGGGACCTAATCAGTACCTGAGAATCATCGCTCTCTCTCGAATCATGCTCGACAATATTCCGCATATTCAGGCTTCGTGGTTCTCTGAAGGCAAAAAGACAGGCCAAATTGCGCTGCGCTTCGGTGCCGACGATTTCGGTGGAACGCTATTCGACGAAAACGTGATGTTGGCGGCCGGTTTTTATAATCGAACTACTGAAGATGAAGTTAGAGAAATGATCACAGAGGCTGGTTATTCTCCAATTCAGAGACTCACGAATTACGAACTTGTTGAAGGTTCAGGTGCTGAACTAGCGATAACCAAATAACGATCAAATTCCCGAGAGTATTCGAAATATCATGACTATCAACGATAACAAGATCATCTTTGGCCACAGCCCTGACGCGGATGATGCATTTATGTTCTACGCAATGGAAAAGAAGTACGTAGAAATTCCAGGTTACTCGATTGCCCACCACATGGAAGATATCGAATCGCTCAATGTACTTGCTGCTACTGGGAAGCTCCTTGTCACGGCTATTTCAGCCGCTAGATACCCTGACGTAGCTGAGCATTATCGAATCATGTCTTGCGGCTCTTCCATTGGTCGCAACTACGGTCCAATGGTTGTGTCTGTCGACCCGATGACCGAAACCGACCTCGAAGGTAAACGTGTTGCCGTGCCAGGTCAATTTACTACTTCATGGCTGCTATTTCAGATTTTTGGTCCGAAAAACTGCGAGCCGGTATTCGTAGACTTCGATGACGTCGGTCCCGCCGTACAAGAAGGTCGAGCCGATGTTGGAATACTTCTTCACGAAGGACAAATTCTTTACGAAAAGCTAGGATTTCACGGAGTGATGAGTCTCGGTGAGAAGTGGTATGAAGCGACAACTCTTCCCATTCCACTCGGTGTCGACCTCGTTAGCCGACATATTGGCGATGATTTAGCCCAGACAATTGCAGATGCTTCTCTAGCGAGTATCAACTACGCACGTGCTCACGAAGACGACGCGCTTGAGTACGCCCTTGGTTTTGGCCGAGGGATCGATCCCGAAGATGGAAAAAAATTCGTCAGGATGTACGTCAACGAAGATACTGTAGACATGGGCGAAGAAGGTCGAGAGGCGCTGAACAAGCTGTTTGGGATGGCCGTTGACCGCGGAATTCTGAACGAGATGCCTGAGCTGGACATCGTTCAGGCCAACTGATCGTCTTGTCGTGGTTCAGTGGCAATGATGCGGCTACCTATAGCCGGTATCGTCGTTAATCGTTATCTGCGAGAACGCACTCATCACAATCACGTGAGGTGGCTGTTTGTAGTGGACTATACGGAGTTTTTTTCAGAACTTCGTAGCCATCGACTTTTGGCATAATAAAATCTAGTAAAAGCAATTTGGATCGGACTACGCCGACAGGCGCAATAAGCGCGCTCACGAGAGTATACGGTGACTCGACGTAGAGGAAAAAAATCGCTCGTAGACGTGGCGCTATGGCATTACTACCGGAATTAACACGATGATTCCACGTGAAAGTTTCCAACATTGAGACAGTCCTCAGGTTCGCAGCAGAGTTTTGCGGCAAGTATTAGTGGCTCTCCAGCCACTAGTGCGATTGCCGCTATAAACATACTTTTCTTTCTGTGGGTCTCGGTAAAAGGTGGCCCTAGTACTCAGAACTTAGTTGATTTGGGTGCAAAATATGGTCCATATATTGCTGACGGTGAGTATTGGCGACTATTTATGCCGATATTCCTGCACGTCGGTTTTTTTCACATGCTCACGAACATGTTCGGCCTGATCATTTTCGGCTCGATGGTTGAACGAACGTTTGGTACCCGGAATTTCCTAGTAATTTACCTGACGGCCGGAGTGATGGGCAATGCGGTTAGTTTTCTCGCTGGTCCCAATCCCGGTGTTGGTGCCAGCGGAGCTGTTTTTGGGATTCTTGGTGGCTTCGGAGTTTATTTGTTGCTGAACAGGCGTCTTTTAGGCCAAATGGGGCGTCAGCAGCTGACTTCGATCGGTGTCATCGTAGGCATAAACGTTGTGATGGGACTCGCCTCTGCAGGGATCGACAATGCCGCCCACTTTGGTGGCCTAATTGCTGGCGCAATCGTCGCACTATTGATCGCACCGCGTGAACGACTGTTTGCTGTGGAAACTCCGTTCAACTTTGGAACGCCACGAATGGCACTTCGAACTGCAGCTCAACCGGCTTCTAGGATGGTGGCAGCAATTCTTATAATCGGTGTCATCGTTGTTGCCATTACCTGGTTCGAATCCGGTACCTACGTCACGAATGTCTTCGGGCAAAAAATCTATGGATAGGTTGCTCACGTATCCGACAATATCTCACTCGCTGTATACTGGTTGAGTCAATTCTAATCGATATCAAGTATCAATAAGACGAAGGTATTTCGTGATGTCTGACACAGCGAATCCGATCGAAGTAGATCTGTTCACCGCGCTTCAAGATAAAGGTCTTCGTAAAACATCAGCGAGATCGGCAGTATTGACGCGTATCGAGAGTGCCAAAAACGCGTTCACCGCCGAGCAGCTCTGCCGTGATTTGCCAGAAGTGGGCAGGGCGACGGTCTATCGAACGATTCGTCATCTTGTCGATGCTGGGGCATTGTGCAAACTGCCCATCCTCGATGGTGCACCGATGTACAGTATCGCCCGTGTTGAACATCACCACCACACTATCTGTTCAAAATGCGGTGCTGTCGGCGAGTTTCGCCATTCAACAGTCGAGCGTGTGATGCGTTCGCTGGGTAAAGAGATTGGCGGCAAAATAGTTGGTCATCGCATGGAAATATTCATCACTTGCAATCAATGCTTATCTGGCGCTAATGCCGGTGGATAATTTGTCAGAAAACGAACCAGTTGGAACTATTTCTAACCAGCTTGAAAATGATGCTGAACCTCAAAACTTGAGCAGCCATGAAGGCAAAGTTTTGCGACCGGAGCAGATTCCGATACGTTTTGAAGAGACTTGGTTTAGCTATAACTCCGTCCCGGTGGTGCGGGATATCAATTTCTCGATCACTTCCGGTGAATTCGCAGCGATCCTCGGACCAAACGGTTCTGGCAAGACAACGTTGATGAAGCTCGCTCTTGGTCTTTTGAGGCCTACTTCTGGTCAGGTTTTTTTATTTGGG
>JAPKFF010000050.1:0-15574 GCA_028821715.1 Dehalococcoidia bacterium | reverse complement strand
CAATCGAGCCAACTGCCCCGCGTACTCCTTGAGTTCCCTTACGTTCAGTTTGTTCGCTGCATCCCCAATCTCGTGGTGGAAGTTGGCATCTTCATGCCTGCCCCAGAATCGCCAACGCCAAGTGATCGAAGCTTCAATAGCTTCTTCGACGAACGGGAAGTGATCTGAGTGTGCATCCATGTGCGACAAAACGTGACATTTTAGACCGTCGTCCATCGTGTCGAGTTGCGATTGCATGAACTGCCGCAGATGAGGGAATGCAAGAACAATCCCCTTCATGTGCCCTGTCGAAAGTTCGTCCAAATTAATATTCAGAAGCGGTTTTTCCTCACGATTTCCAGAGCCCTCTGAGTAGTGCCGAGCTACATACGACCGTGCACCCTGTAGATGCTGCTCCTCACCACTCCACGTAGCAAATCGAATCGACATCCCGGGTCGAATGCCCAACTCTTTCACCAGAGCGGCCATCACACGTGCAGTCTCCATCACCCCAATTGTTCCCGATGTGTTGTCGTTTCCGCCCGGCGCTTTGAGCACCGTGTCGTGGTGACCCGCCAAAATCAGGTGTCGTTCAGGGTGGGTTGATCCTGTAATCTCAGCAACCGTGTTGTGAGCCTCGGTATCGAAGTATTCCGCATCGACAGAAACATGGACTCGCGGCGATCCACCAGCAATACGCCTCAGATAAGCTCCGTCTTCCGAGCTGGTCTTTACCACTGCCACCGCGTCTTTTTGGGGCCCGACGTTTAGCCACTCGTCAGAGTTCGCATACTCCATTCGACCACCCGTCTTGGGTTCGATGGCGATGATGCAAGCTGCACCGGATTCGGCGAGTCGCACTATCCGGGCAGTAAACGGCTCAGGTGCGGTAAACGGCTCGGGGGCGATCGTTGCGAGCACTATTGAACCTTCGATACGACCTTGAAGCCCCGCCACTTCGTGCGGAGAGGCGTGTCCGGCGTCAACCATAGGGGTTGTTAGGTCGATTGCTTTGCAGCGCAGGAACGGCAGTGCTGCGATCGGGCGATTATTGTCGTCGGGCAGTGAAATCGAAACGTCGCCGTGATTCCATGTTTCCAAAGTGAACGGCTCAATTTCAGCTCGGTCAACCCCGGCGGCTTCCATCTGATCTCGAATGTATGCAGCTGCACGTAAATCTTCGGCAGACCCTCCCCAACGAGGTCCGATAACGTCGGCAAGCTCAGTGAGATGCTGTTTTATCTGCGATCCCGACCATGCTTCACCCATCAAGAAGCGGTCGATTTCATGCCAGTTCAAATTCAATTCGCTCACCCGTTCACGCCATAGTTCGTATCTAACATCCGACATCTCAAAAGATAGTTCAGAACAATCAGTATCGATGCCACCGTATATTACGTATTTTTACGCCGAAGTTGGGTGTGTTTTATTCACTCAGATACCCCACAAATCGACGGAAGTTAGACAGCGCACGTGGGAAGCTGAACTCATTTGGAGTGAAACCCATGTGCAAGTTCCCAAGATGACACTGAAATAAAATTAGGCGTGTGATGATCGTCACTACTACTCAAGACATTCTTGGTCGAGAGATCACCGGAATTATCGTATATTACGAGGTAACTCAGTAAGAGCACGCTATGCAGGACGCGACAGCATGGCAAGCCTTCGAAAAAAAATTGGTGACGAAATTTCCGAACATGCCAAACTTCAAGCAGAAATTAGAGAAATGGCGACACGTCAAATGATCGAATTCGCTGAGCCGTTAGGCGCCGATACCGTGGTTAGTGGGAATTACAAAACTTCGATGATCCCAGCGGGAGCATCCGAGATTTTCGCCTACGGCACCGCCGTAAAATTCCGCCAGGCCACTAGCTACCCGTTGTACGTCGTCTCGACGTAACTCTCGACCATGTCTATGAAGTCAGTGGCGATATTCGGACCCGACAGGAACTTCACGCGTTGCCCGTCTACGAAGACCGGCGCTCGTGGATCTTCCCCGGCCCCCGGAAGCGAAATTCCGATGTTGGCAGCCCTTGATTCACCAGGTCCGTTCACAACGCAGCCCATCACGGCCACCTGAAGTACCTCGGAACCAGCGTGGCGGGATTGCCACTCGGGCAGCTTGGCGTCGATGTGAGTCTGAATATCCTGAGCCAGTTCACGGAACAACGTCGATGTAGTTCGTCCACAGCCCGGGCACGCCGTTACTGCGGGCCGGAATCGACGAAGTCCAACAGCCTGCAAAATATCCTGACAGAGTCGAACTTCTTTCGACCGATCCCCACCAACTTTTGGTGTAAGTGACGCCCGAATCGTGTCGCCAATGCCCTGTTCAAGCAGCGTACTCAAAGCAGCCGTCGTCGCTACAATACCCTTTTGTCCCATTCCAGCTTCGGTAAGACCCAAATGCAATGCGAAGTTAGAAGTCGCTGAGAGTTCACGATAAACGGCGACCATCTGAGGAAGTCTAGAAACCTTACAAGAAATGATGATCTGGTTCTCGTTGAGACCAATATCAAGCGCTGCTTCGGCACTCGAAAGTGCGCTTTCTACAAGCGCCTTGTTCTCGACCTGCTCTGAGTTAAATGGTTCATCCAGACGTGAGTTCTCGTCCATCTTGTCGGCCATCACGTCTGGGTCGAGACTCCCAGCATTCACACCGATTCGTACCGGAGTTCCAAGTTCACGAGCGATCTCAATGAACTGCGTGAAGTTCTCGTCGTGTCGATCTCCACGTCCAACATTACCGGGGTTGATTCGGAACTTGGCGAGGGTGCTGGCAAGCTCAGGAAAATCTCGGAGTAATCGATGTCCAATGAAGTGGAAATCTCCGACGAGGGGAACATTACAACCAAGGTCGGCAAGACGCTTGCTAACCTCCGGAACAGCCTGAGCGGCGCCGGCGTTGTTGACCGTGATTCGGACGATCTCGCTACCAGCGTCGGCAAGAAGTTTAACTTGGGCGATCGTCGCTGGAATATCAGCAGTGTTGGTATCAGTCATAGACTGAACAACGACCTGATTTCCCCCACCAATCATCACGCCGCCAACGCTAACCGGGTGGGTGTTGTCTCGTGCCGCCAGTTCAATCGCTCCAGTTATTAGGCTTGAATAAATTCGTACAAAATGATTTTACCGGTGAATACGCGAAACATTCACTCATTCGCACTCGAATCAGTGTTCCGAAACGTCAATGAATCACGGAGTCATGGTCTTTCCGAACCAACGAGCACTCTTATGAACAAACGTAAACCAGCAACCAACCGCTCTAGAAGAACGATTCACCTCTGATGATACGAGTAACGTCCTGCACCGATATCACAGCTATCAGTCCAATCAGCAGTGCGAATCCAATGAGGTGAACAAGCCCTTCCTTTTCAGGCGAAATGCGCTTGCCACGTCGAGCGATCTCGACAAAGACGAAGAATATTCGTCCCCCGTCCAGCGCAGGAATCGGCAGAATGTTCAGAATCGCAAGTGACAGACTTAACGTTGCCGCCAGAGTTGCGAACGTGATTATCTTTGCGCCCAGGCCAGCATCCGCAACAGCGATCTCGCCAGTGAGCTGACCAATACCGATCGGACCAACCGTCGATGGGCCTTCAAATTGGGGATTCGAGCTACTGATTATCGTTGTCGTCAGCGCGTTTCGTGTCAAAACAGCGGTGTCGAGAGCATGCCGCCAGCCAAGCGGGAACGATTCGAGCGGGCTCAAACCCTTCTTCACGATGCTACTGTTTTCAGTTGAAATCTGAACGCCAGTCGCACCCTCCTGCACGGTTGTCTTTATACCGAGACCGTTGTCGTGTAATCGTGCGTCTGAAAGTGAAATCTGCGTGCCAGTGTCTTCAGCAACAGCAACCACTTGAAGGATATCGCCCAACGCAGCCGGAGGATCAAGCTTTGCAGCGGCTTCGTTAGAGATCTCGTAAAGCGTGTCGCTCGGCTCAGCGACGACGGTAAGCATCGTGTTCAAACCAACGGAAACGTCGAATACGCGAGCTCGCGCTAGTGTCATCTCGGTCTCAGGATTACTTACCTGAGCAACGACACGACGACCCGGCGGCTTCCATCGGGGTATCAGCGTGGCCTTCTCGATGTCACCCGTGTACTGGTACTTAGGTTCTGCAGGACGAGCAAAAATATTTGGGACGCCCGATTGGAGCTCCCAAGTGCTCTCTGCGCCGAGCTTCACGGTAACTGCTTGTTGCAGTTCCGAAATGTTATGGATCGTCCGGCCGTCAACTTTGACGATCTTGTCGCCAGGCTGAATTCCCGCCAGATCGGCAGGTGAACCGGGGAATACCGTGACGATCGTTACATCGCCTACGGGCTTATCAGCTGGAATCATCAGTACTAGAGGAAGAAGAACGAACGGAATCACGAGATTCACGAACGCGCCCGCACCCATGACAACGATTCGTTGCCACCGAGGTTTACTACCGAGCGAATCAACAGCGTTGCTGCTTTCTTCACCGACCATACGAACGAATCCACCGAGTGGTAGCCAGTTGAACGACCACAACATATCGGCAACTGTCATCTGGTCGCCATCGATGGATTTGATCTTACCGGTGACGATCAAACCACCTTCCGACGCCTCAGCGTCGTCCCCTTTCGTACGTGGCCGAACACTAACCGCAACCGACCTACCCTGCTCATCGCGAATAATGCGAATCGTAGCGGTCTTGCCAATTAGCGACTGTTTGTCGATTTCGTAGACAGTCTTTGCGTCAACGAATACTGGAGTCTTGCCACTCCATATTCCGCCAGCTCGTGGCGGATAGCCGAAGCCGAATTCGAGAGTCTTAACTCCGAATTTGCGAGCAGTCCATAGGTGGCCTAGCTCATGAAGGACTACGAGGGGACCGAGCACGATAAGGAACGTGACGACACCGAAAAATACTGTTTCTGGCATATGTCTTAATGCTAGCTAAGAATTGTGGATTGATTATGGCGGATTAGTGTGGTTTCGGCTGCCCACGTTGCAGCGTCGATAGTGTCTTCAACTGAAGGCATCGCAATCGACTCGTGAGCCGAGAGTGTTTTATCGACTAGGTCGGGCATCTCGGTGAACTTGATCTTGCCATCTAGGAACAGCTGCACGGCGGCCTCGTCTGCTCCTGCTAATACTGCCGGATACGTTCCACCTTTTTTGCCGTATTCAAGCGCAAGTTTAAAGCATGGGTACAACGACTGATCCATCTCCTCGAACGTAAGCGATCCCATCTTGACGGCATCGAGCTTCGGCAAAATACTGTTGGCGTGGCGTTCTGGATACAACAACGCATGCTGGATGACCTGCAACATACTGGTTGGCCCAAGTTGAGCCTTTAGCGTTCCATCTTCAAATTCGACCATCGAGTGAACGATGCTCTGGTGGTGGATCGTAACGTCGATCTGCTCGAACGGGATGTCGAACATCCACCTCGATTCGATCACCTCAAACGCCTTGTTCATCAATGTGGCTGAATCGACTGTAATCTTCGGCCCCATCGTCCATGTCGGGTGCTTGAGAGCCTGTTCCGGCGTAACGTCGCCAAGAGAATCCCAAGTACGATCTCTGAACGCTCCACCCGAGGCAGTAATAATCAGTCGAGACGGATCGCTCGCTTCGCCTTCAAGACATTGCCAGATTGCCGACGGCTCGCTGTCAGCCGGCAGAATTTTCGATCCGCCAGTCTTAGCAGCGTCGGTCAGCAGGCTTCCTGCCATTACGATGACTTCTTTGTTGGCAAGTGCGAGATCCTTGCCAGCCCGTAACGCCGCTATCGCGGGAGGCATCCCAGCGCAGCCAACGGTTGCAGCCATAACAAGATCGACTGATGGAAGTGCAACGATCTCCTCAGCAGGTGCGAACTTAGCCCCACCATATCCAGTTTCGACCTCGCCGAGCGAGTTGAAATATGCGGGCTTAAATTCATCGATCTGTTTTTTGAAGAGATCGGTGTTACGACCGTTACAGAGACCTACAACTTCGAGGAGTTCAGGAAACGCTCGGACTATGTCGAGGGTTTGGGTACCGACTGATCCGGTCGAACCCAAAATAACTACCTTTTTTATAACGTGCTCCAAACTGCTGCCCAGTATACGACCGCCAAGTTCGGCATGACGCTGTCGATCCGGTCAAGAATACCGCCATGTCCGGGTATCAAAGTACCGCTATCTTTCACGCCCGCCCGACGCTTGATCCAAGATTCATAGAGATCGCCTACGACACCAGATACACCCAACACAGCTCCTAAGATTCCAGCTGAAAGGGTGTTGAACGGAATATCAAAGGCACTGTCGATCGCAATCGCGGCAATCACTCCGCCGAGCACTCCACCGATTGCGCCTTCCCACGATTTCTTCGGGCTGATTTTCGGTGCGAGTTTATGACGACCAATCAACACACCAACGAACAGTGCGGCTGAATCAATCGCAAATGTCGTCAGAATCGCCAACAGAATCAGCTCACGACCTTTGCCTAGTTCGACCAGAACCGGAGTGTGAGCTAGCGATAGTCCAGCGTAAGCGGCGAATACCCAATACGCCCAATCGCTAGCTTTTCGATTTGAGGAAAATCTACCAGGGGTAGCGGTTCCTCTGATAAGCATTGCCAAGGCAAAAATAATCGCAATCGTGATCGGCACATGGTCGCCAGAAATTTTGCCTTCCGAGACCATCCATACCGCAACCGCAGCAAGTAGTGCCGGGCCCATGACCAGCGACACCATACGAACGCTTCCAGAATTCGACCCGCCAGGCCGCATCATTCGGTCAAGTTCATAGCCGCCAATAGCACCAGCGATTAAGGTCAATATAGCAATACCGGGCAGTCCGAGCCATATTGCCAAAAGTACAATTGGAATCCCAACGCTTGCGCTGATTATTCGAATACGCAACGGCTGTTCCTATCGTGACTCAACGTTTCGGCTGAGCTCGATCCTGAGCTTGTCAGAGTCGGCGCCCCGTATGAATGACTCTCAACAGTTACAGGCAATCTAAATCCGCTTGCCAAAGCGTCGCTGGCGCTCGCTGAATGACTCGAAAGCTCGATCAATATGTTCACCATGAAAATCAGGCCAGAGGACGTCGGGGAAATAGAACTCTGAATACGCCGTCTGCCAGAGCAGAAAATTACTGATTCTGTAGTCGCCACCAGTGCGAATCATAAGATCAACCTCGGGCATATCAGAGGTGTACAGATATTCAGCAAACTTCTCTTCATTAATATCTTTAGGCGTAACGCCATCCGTCAGCAAGTTCTTTACTGCATCAACGATTTCGGCTCTCCCGCCGTAGTCGAAGGCGATCCCAAGTGTCAGACCAGTGTTTTTAGCGGTGAGGTCAACTGCATGCTCAAGCTCGCCTCGCAGCTCCGTGGAAAGTCTCTTGATCCTGCCCAAATGCTTGATCCGTACACCATTCTCGTGAAGTTGCTCGGCCTCATGGGCGATCACTGCTATCGCCAACTCAAGAATGCCATTCACTTCGGATTCAGGACGGTCCCAATTCTCGGTCGAAAAAGCGAACATGGTCAGATATCTAACGCCGCGTTTCGCAAAGTCGGCAACGACTCTCTGCAAATTCTCGAATCCGGCCTGATGACCATCCGATATATCTAACCCGCGAGACACAGCCCAGCGTCCGTTCCCATCCATGATGATCGCAACATGATGCGGAACGTCCATGACGGAGTTCTTACTGTGTTTAGAAGCTTCGGGGTTGGCGGTCATTTACTATCGGTTTCGATTTTAAGGCCAGTCGACAATAGCTCGATGTCACGGCAATTCTCTCAGAATTCCGAATCGGAGGCAGGATTACACCTGCATGACCTCTTCAGATTTAGCTGTTGACTCGGCTTCGATAACTGCAACAGAGTCGTCTGTAAGTTTCTGGAGATCCTTCTGCGCCCTTTGGCATTCGTCTTGCGAAGCATCACCATCTTTTTCGATAGTGCGAATCATGTCCTGTGCGTCTCGGCGTACGCTCCGTATCGAAACCTTACTCTCTTCACCACGAGCCTTGACCGTTCGGACCAAATCTCGGCGTCGCTCTTCAGTCAGAGGCGGGAGGTTCAGACGGATAATTGCACCGTCTATATTAGGAGAAATACTAAGATCCGAATTCTGAATCGCTTTCGCTATCGGGTCGATCGCGTTCTTGTCCCAAGGTTGAATCACGAGCAAACGTGCATCACCAACGTTGATCTGAGCAAGCTGATTCAATGGCATTTCGCTACCGAAGTACTCAATCTTCAAGTTATCGACTAAGCCAGTAGCAGCGCGGCCAGTTCGTACACCCACCATTTCCCTTTTTAGGGCATCAACGGTGTCTGACATACGCTGTTTTGCGTCATCAAGAGTTTCATCCAGCATCGCATTCCCCTGAACCTATCTTTACAGAAGGGCTAAGCGTCCTTCTCACTATCTCAAAAATACAATCGCCCACAAGTGATTACTACTCGCAAGCCAATACGAAACAAGAGATTACGAGTTAGCTTCTACTGTAATCAACGTACCAACGTGATTCCCAGACAAAATCGATGCCAGATTTCCGGTTTTGAAAATATCGAACACCACAATTGGAAGCGAGTTATCCATACACAGCGAAAGAGCCGTACTGTCTAACGCCTGCAGTCGCTTTGAAATAGCTTCGTGGTGCGAAATTCTCTCGTACTTCTTCGCAGAAGGATTCTTCAGCGGGTCTGAATCGTAAACGCCATCAATACCGTTCTTCGCCATAATCAGCGCATCTGCACCAATCTCAAGCGCTCGCAGAGCTGCCGCAGTATCGGTAGTCATATACGGGTTCCCGGTACCACCGGCAAAAATCACTACCCGACCTTTTTCAAGATGGCGCACCGCACGACGACGGATGTACGGCTCGGCGACAGAAGGCATAGATATTGCCGATTGTGTTCGCACTGTAACGCCAGTACGCTCCAGAGCATCCTGTAGAGCTAGGGCATTCATGATCGTTGCCAGCATTCCAGCAAAGTCGGCAGTCGATCGATCCATACCGGTCTGCTCGTAATCAGCACCACGCCAGAAATTACCACCGCCGACGACGACACCAATTTCAGTGCCCATCTCCGCAATAGTTTTAATCTGATGGGAAACGTATTGGAGTGTGTCGGAATCTAATCCGAACTCGCCGTCGCCTTTGAACGACTCCCCAGACATTTTCAGAATTACCCTTGAATATGCGGGTTCAGTCATCGTGTTCTAATTCTCCAGATCAGTGCGATTCGTTCTTTTCGTTATACGGGCCTACAAAAATGCCCAGCCAATTGGCCGGGCATTTAGTCGTTCAATTATCCGCCCAGCTCGAAGCGTGAGAACCGTCTTATACGGATATTCTCACCAAGCTTGCCGATCACCTCTTTCACGAGTTCAGCAACCTTCACACTCGAATCTCGGATGTACTCCTGTTCGAGAAGAAGCTGTTCGTCTTTGACATCTTTGCCTTCAGGAACCGACTCACGATCAACGTGCAGCGGGCTCATTGCAGCAATCTGCATAGCCAGATTCCTACCAAGCGCTTCGAAGTCTTCCGTTCGAGCCACGAAGTCAGTCTCGCAATTTAGTTCGACCAGCGAACCAACACGACCGCCCGTGTGAATGTAAGAAACAACCAATCCTTCTGAGGTTTCTCGACCAGCCTTCTTAGCGGCTGATGCCAATCCCTTTTCGTTCAACAAAGCCTCTGCTTTAGTGAAGTCACCACCGGCTTCTTCAAGGGCTCGCTTTGAGTCCATGATGCCCGCTCCGGTTTTGTCTCGGAGCTCTTTTACTTGTGCAGCTGATACTGGCACGTTTTTACCCTCGTTCGGCAACCGACCGAAATACTCGGAACCGGTTGCCTAATTAATTTCTATTTTCTTACGGCTGAAACTGACTGACTCGACTATTTGGCGTCGGTAGAGTCATCAGTCTTTTTAGCATCTGCTTCAGCAGGAGCTTCTTTTGCCTTAGCTTCAGCCTTTGCAGCAGGTTTCTTAGGAGCAGCCTTTACTTTAGCCTTTGCAGCAGATTCAGCTTTTACCTTAGCTTCAAGCTTTGCAGCAGATTCAGCTTTTGCCTTAGCTTTTGCCTTAGCTTCAACCTTTGCAGCAGGTTTCTTAGGAGCAGCCTTTACTTTAGCGGCTGGCTTCTCTTCAGTTTTAGTTTCGGCCTTAGCGGCTGCTTTAGGCGCAGCTGGCTTAGCTTCTTCAGCAGCAGCGTCAGGCTTTGCGGCTTCTACGGCTTTGGCTTCAGCAGCCTTCTTAGCGTCGGCGACTTTCTTCTCTTGAGCAGCCTTAGCAGCTCGCTCAGCAGCCTTCGCCTGTGCAGCAGCTCGTGCAGCAGCTTCCTGAGCTTCAAGTTCAGCTTCGGCAGCCATTCGCTCATCACGAGCAAACTTCGCAGCAGCCTTACCGTTGGAGATCGCCTCAGTAATGTGCTGTGTGATCAAAGTGATAGATCGAACCGAGTCATCGTTCCCCGGAATGGGAAAGTCGACTTCCGTTGGGTCACAGTTCGTGTCGACGATCGCGACAATCGGGATCTTGAGGCGTCGTGCTTCAGCTACAGCGAGTTTTTCTTTTTCAATATCAACAATAAACAGAACCTGCGGCAGCTTCACCATTTCCTTAATGCCACCGAAGAACTTGTTCAGTCGTTCAACCTCGTGCGAAAGCATAAGTGACTCGCGCTTTGTCTGCGACACAACCGTGCCTTTAGCGAATGCATCTTCCAGGAAAACCAATCGCTCGATTCGAGGCTGAATGGTCTGGAAGTTGGTCATCATTCCACCCAACCAGCGCTGATTGATGTACATCGCACCGGCTTTACCGGCCTGTTCCTTTATAGCGCCTTGAGCCTGGGCCTTAGTCCCGACCATCAAACACTCGCCTCCCTGCCCAATAATCTTCTCTACGAATTCCTTAGCGGCTTTCAAAGAGGTGACTGTCTTGGATAGGTCGATGATGTGTGCACGCGAGCGCTTTCCAAAAATGTACTCTTCCATCTTTGGATTCCATCGCTTAGAAGGGTGACCGAAGTGCACACCAGCGACAAAAAGCGAACGCAGGTCGAGAGGCGCCAGAGTCTCCTCTTGCTCAGTTTCTACTGCAGCAACTTGCGGGATCTCTGAAGTCGTCAATTACTTGCCTCTACTTCCGGTTCAACAACTTTAGAACCGGCTTAGTATAAAAATTATCGCCGCACACAAATAGACGCAGGACTTGCCTGCGCCGAGCTATCGTGCAACGAATCGAAGATCATTCTATCACAGCTCTAGTTCAAATTCAGACTCTAATTCAAGGTCGATTCGGAACTAATAACTACTCCCCGTCGAGAGACGACAACCAACCACGTTGAGCAGCCAGCGCAGCAGCATGAGCACGATTCTGAGTGTGCGTTTTAATAAAGATCTTTCCGACGTAGTTTTTGATCGTTTGCTCTGCAAGACCAACGATATTGCCAATATTTTTGCTGGATTCTCCCTGGGCGATCAGTTCAAGAATTGTTATCTCGTTGGGCGTGAGTGGATTTTGCTCTGCGCTGACCTCAGTTGAATCGTCTCGTACAGCAGACAAATCATTCAACAATGCAACTGAGCCTGATTCACTAGTAGCAATAGTTTTCAGTAGTGGGCTGCCATCAGATTCGATAACCGCACAAATCGAGTCTTCGAGTTCGCTTAAATTAGCGGCTTTGCTAACGAACGCCCACGCACCCGCACGCGACGCCTCGCTTAACGACTCATCTGAATCGTCGAGTCCGATGTAAAGCAACTTCGGTGGCATCTCTTCATCAAGGTTTTGTAGCTGATTTAGGTCGGGTCGCTCGTCGATCAACCGCACGTCCGATTCAGCGGCATACCCCATGTTTCCTTTAACCACCGAAAATCTCGGGTTGCGACCAAGCAAACTCAACATGTGGTTTTCAAGATCATTGTCCGATATCGCGAGATGCACTGTAATCCGCTGCATTTCTTGAGCAATAGTGTCTTGAGTCAGCGGAATTAGCAGTGGCTGCGTATTATCAAGCTTCAGTGTCAACTAGAGCGACCTAAAATTATTCAAAATTAATACCAAGTAGAGTGAATCGAATTACCGAAGCTCAATTCATCTCAGACAATCCAAGAAATCATAGTTGGCGTATTAACCTGCAGCCAGCAACCATAGATTAGACACCCCATTTTTAGGTGATTGGCTTTATCGTGAATCTATCTGAAGCTGCGAACATCAGAATCTGTAACTCTTCAAGAGTGCCGCTATCACTATTCCCCACACGGCTGGGAAACAAACCTGTATACGTATCGAAACGCCACGGGAAGGCTCTCATCAGTAAATGTCATCAGTAAGCACGGAATTTTCACAAGAACAGATCGGATTCAACCCGAAGAATCTCCCCATTCCTGCAACCATAGCTGCCCTGGTTGCTGGTCTAGCGCTGGTTGCCGGATTGATCGTTGGTCCCGGGGCCAACAGTTTCATCGGTGGAGCGCAGAACTATTCTTCCGACACTGCTGGGATAGTCGGATATATCGGCTCTTTCCTACCGCTAGGGTTTGCCTTTGCTGCTGGGATGGTGGCAACCGTAAACCCCTGTGGATTCGTGATGCTTCCCGCTTTCCTGACGATGTATTTGACGGACCAACAAGGTGACACTAAATCGAATAGTTCAACCCGCAGAATGTCTCGTTCACTGGTTAAAGCACTTTATGTAAGTGCCGCTCTTGGATCAGGATTTATACTGCTGTTCGGCGGAGTCGGTCTGACAATATCCACTGGAGCACGATCGTTCATCGTGATCTTCCCGTGGGTCGGATTTTTCCTAGGCTTCGTCTTGGCGGGACTGGGTGCTTACCTTTTCGCCGGAGGCAAGCTCTACAACAACCGAGCACAGTCGGCAGCATCGAAAATCGGTACTGCCTCCGACACCAGCGTGAAGGGCTACTTCCTGTTCGGTATCTCCTACGCTATTGCGTCGCTAAGCTGCACGTTGCCAATCTTTTTGGGACTGATTAGCAGTTCGCTAGCGACCGGCGGGGTGGTCGAAGCCACAGGCCAATTTCTAGCTTACGCTCTCGGAATGACGCTCGTTATTACGGTTTTGACTGTTGGCATAGCGGTGTTCAAAGGCGCAATGGTCAGCCAAATTCGCCGAATCATGCCGTACGTCCACCCAATCTCGGCTGGCGTGCTAATTCTCGTCGGTGGATATCTAATCTTTTACTGGCTTACCGAAGGTGAAGTATCCCGAAACTTCGGAATGGGGTAGTGAGGATACGTTTTCAAGCGGTTCGTATAACGCAGCCTGAAAAGCATCGCCGACACGAGGGAAGAAGCTGCCAATCTGCGACTACTCCAAGTGCCATCTTGAGCCAGTCGAAGGACGGCAGAGAGGCGTGACGAACAATCCAGCATACGACTGCATTCGCTGTCACCTAACAACAGCAACTCCCGGAACCATCATCCGTAGTACGATGCACCCTCACCGCCCGCAAGTGAGGAAAAAAACGTGCAATACCGAAACTATGGAACTACTGGTCAACAGCTTTCGATCATCGCCTTCGCTGGCATCGTCGTAAAAGAAGAGACAACCGAAGATTCTGCACGATACGTTTCTTGGGCAATCGATCAGGGTATTAACTACTTCGATGTAGCACCCGGTTACGGCAACGCCCAGAACATGCTCGGCCCTGCGCTCGATCAGTACCGCAACGACGTGTTTCTGGCTTGCAAGACTAAATATCGAACAGGCCCCGAAGCTCGCACCGATCTCGAAAAATCGCTAAAACTTCTTCGTACCGACCACTTCGATCTCTACCAGATGCATGCCATGACGACCGAAGAAGACCTTGAAGTTGTAACTGGACCCGGTGGTGCGCTCGAAATGATTGCAAAAGCCCGCGACGAAGGACTCATCAAACACGTCGGGTTCTCGGTGCATTCTGCGGAACTGGCGGTCGAGTTGATGGGTCGATTCAAATTCGACTCCGTGCTATTCCCGGTCAATTTCACAACATGGTTCGAAGCAGGATTCGGACCCCAAATCATGGACGAAGCCGAAAAAAGTGGTGTCACTCGTTTAGCTCTAAAAGGTGCCGCACATCACAATCTCAAAGAAGGCGATAACCGCCCTCGCGCAAAGTGCTGGTACGTCCCAATCGAAGATCGCGATCTCATGAAACTCGCACTACGCTGGACACTCTCACAGCCGATCACTGCGGCGATACCGCCCGGCGACCCCAAGTTATGGCAAATGGCAGTCGAAGTCGCTCAGGACTTCACTCCTATTACGGCCGACGAAGAAGCAATTCTCCGCAACGAAGCCAAAAACCGCATGCCTTTGTTTGAATTAGCACACGCTTAAATTCGCCCTCACTCAAAACCGTCATACTCATTTGATTTTCAGGATTTATCGTACACGGGCGAATGGCTGACGACAGACAACAGCGCCTCCTACCCAGATCCCTCGAATGCACTCGGGAAATCGATTGGCGCAATGTCAGATATGCCAAGAATAACTCAGCCGCAAAAAAGAAGGCTCGCTAATAATCATGCGACCGGTATTCGTAATCAGTCACTAATAGTCGATCTGCCAGAAAACGTGCCACTAGCACCTACCCGGCGATGACTGGGTTGTGGAGCACACCAATGTGCTCAAGTTCAACAGTCACATCGCCACCAACGTTGATTGGCGGAGTTGTTCCCGAAGTACCAGTCCAGATCATGTCACCGGGGTAGAGAGTCACATATGTGCTGAGGTACGCAATCGCCTGAGCAGTAGTGAAAATCATCTCTGATGAGTGGCACTTCTGACCTTCAACACCGTTTACCAAACCACGAATACCAACATCCTGAGGGTCGATGTCCGTGACGATGAACGGACCTGTAGGACCGAACGTGTCAGCCGACTTGGCACGCCACCACTGAATGTCAGCGTTAGCACCCGACTGCCATTCACGGGCACTCACGTCGTTACCAGCTGTGTATCCGAAAACGTAATCAAGAGCGTCGGCTTCAGAAACCTTGCTGGCTTCCTTACCGATGATGGCAATTAGTTCCGACTCACAAACGACAAGACCTGCATCAGCAGGAAGCTTGATTGGATCACCAGGACCAATTATCGCATTGGTGTTCTTGTAGAACGGCTGAGGGCGTGTAGGTCGGTCGGCACCAAGAAGGTGAGAACCGTAGTTCAACGCCAAGCAAAGCATTTTGCTTGGGTTTGGGTTTGGAGCGAGGATCTTGACTTCGTTCAGGTCGTGCGTAGCACCAGTCTCGGTGTAATCCTGACCAATCGGCGAATTAGAAATCTCTTTTACGGTATCGCCATCTACAAAACCGTAAGCAGCAGCACCGCCATTTGAAAATCTTACAAACTTCATATTTTTGTTCTTTCCGGTGGCCGGTTTCGATGTTCGAAACCGACTCCATAGCCGCCAGTGTGCAAATGTTCCGTCGCCTAATGCCTACAGAATCAATGTGTCACCATTGAGGAGATCTGATCGTGAGCCGAAACATATTACTCCCGTATCCGCGGTATGCTCATGCCCATTCGAACAGTCCAGCCGCCATAATCTATGAATTAAGCGGTCGGATCAACACAAACTG
>JAPKFF010000157.1:0-3329 GCA_028821715.1 Dehalococcoidia bacterium | reverse complement strand
GATGAACACAACGTCAAAATAGCAATGAATCCAACGATCAACCTAGTAGCATTCGATCTCGGCAACGTCTTATGCACTGTCGACGAAACGCCAGCATCCAAACAACTTGCTGAACTCTGCGACAAACGATGGGAAGATGTTCACGAGATCGTATTCGGTCCGGATCAAAAGCAACAGTTTGAACGCAGCGCTGTCACCTTCGACGAACACGCAGTAGGAGCCTTAGCCGCCCTCGGCATCGATATGCCTCTCGATGAATTTACTCAGATCTACGATAGCGTTCTCATTCCAAGCGAAAGTCTGTTTCCACTTGTCGCCCGAATAGCTGAAAATCATCGAATCGCCCTCGTATCGAACACAAGCGAACCGCACTGGAAATCAGCAGAAAGATTTCTGCCGTTCAGTTCCAAACTCGATCCAGTGATCGTCTCCTACGAAATCAGTTCTATGAAACCTGAGCCAGCATTTTACGATTCACTGCTAACCAAATCAAAGGTTCCAAAAGAAGAAATTCTCTTCATCGATGACCTAGCTGTAAACATCGAAGCCGCTCAAGACTCTGGAATGATCGGTCACCAGTTCACTTCGCAGAACGCGCTGGAAAAAGTCCTCGCCGATCTGGGCGTTATCTAACGATTCGACTGCCCCTCTCCAATTGCGGTAAACGTTTCGATGTGAGATAACTTTGCGTAATACACACGTATTGCCCCAAGGAGAGAGCACTTGGCAGCAAATCCATCTAACGATTTCACCCTAATCAAAGCCGCACGAATTTTCGACGGCACCGGATCGCCTACTACTGCGGGAAAGGCAATCCTTCTCAACAACGGCCAAATATCGGCAATAGGTTCCGTCGATGAACTTTCCGCACCAGACGGTGCAAACCTCACAGTCACGGATTACGGTGACTCGACGATCCTTCCCGGACTCGTCGATGGGCACACCCATATGATGGCTCCCGGCGATGGTACACACGGCGATATCACTGGAAATGAACAAGATGACGTTCTGCTCATGCGAGCGCTTCAAAACGCCCGTACCTTCCTTCACGCCGGAGTAACTACAGCGCGAGAAAACGGAGCCAAGAACAAAGTCGGATTCTCACTAAAAGAAGGAATCCAACATGGTCTGTCCGAAGGACCTGAAATGGTCGTTTCAGGTCGACCAATCACGATCACAGGCGGTCACTTCTGGTATTGCGGTTCCGAAGCCGACGGGGTCGAAGGCGTTCGAGCCGAAGTTCGAAAGCTAATCAAAGAAGGTGCCGATTTCATCAAGATCATGGCTACCGGTGGGTCGACGTGGTCGTCGAACCCTCATCAAGCTTCCTACACAGTCGAGGAGATGGCAGTAATTGTTGAAGAGGCTCACCGCTTCGGAAAACTAACCGCAGCGCACTGTGCGTCGATGCAGGGCATCAAGAACGCCTTAGACGCCGGTGTCGACATGATCATTCATTGCGTGTTCGAAGACGAAACCGGAATGTACGAGTTCAATGAGCCGCTAGCTGAGCAATTGGCAGCAGCCAAAGCGTGGGTTAATCCGACCCTCCACGTTGTCCAAGCTGCCATCGATCTAACCGAGCGGATCGGATACGACCGCGGCTGGCTGACAAAAGAAGAACAAGCCAGCATCGACGCTTCAAAACAGACACTAGAAACTCGGGTCGATTCGGTGAATAAGCTAGTAAACATGGGAGTACGGATGATCGCTGGCAGCGACTCGCCGTGGGGATCGTACCCACCGGGCGAATTCGTAAAAGAAATGATTGCGCTGACCAAAGCTGGTCTTACAACGACCGAAGCCTTGGTGACAGGACTCAGGCATGCCGCAGAATCGATCGCCGTTGGCGATCGTGCAGGAACGCTGACGACTGGTCGTCCGGGCGACGTTCTCGTAGTAGCCGGTGACCCCACTGCCGATCTCAATGCGCTCTGGAACGTAAAAGACGTTTACAAATCAGGATTACGCGTAGCTCGCCCAGTTTAGCTTCAACATCTCAACCAACCGCCCATCATCGCCAGTACACTTCCGGCGATTTCATTTACTGCACTTAGACCTCACGGATTCAATCTCTCAATGCCCACTATCGCTTTTCTCGCCAATCTAGCCACTGCCGAACACAAACGACGTTGGGATTTACTGAACGAACATGCTCCCGACGGCGTAAACGTGGTGATCGCCGATCCGACCGGATCACCAGGTGAACTGATCGAGGCGCTCAAGGATGCCGACGCGGCAGTTCCGTGGCTCGCTTCGATTCCGCTCGACGTTGCCGAACAACTACCTAAATTGAAGCTAGTTCAACTTCTAACGGCCGGTTACGACTCTGTAGACGTAGTTGGGCTGAGCAAACTCGGTATCAGCACCGCAAACAACGGCGGCTCTAATGCTATCTCGGTGTCTGAGCACGCCATGACTCTCATGCTCAGCGTATACAGGCGAATGATGGAGTCATGGACCAACACGAAAGACGGCAATTGGCGTGACGGTGTCGATCAGCTACCGGTCCGCACTGAAATCAACGGCAAGACGGTCGGAATCATAGGATTCGGCAACATCGGACGACAGGTCGCTCGACGACTCTCCGGCTTCGACTGCGAAGTGCTCTATCACGATATACTCGAACTGATGCCCGGGCGAGATCAAGAATTAGGTGCTCAGGCCGTAGATTTGGATCACCTGTTGCGAGTCAGCGATATAGTGACAGTACACGTTCCACTGAACAGTTCAACTCGAGGAATGATGGGCGCACGCGAGTTTGGTCTCATGAAGAAAACCGCCATATTCATCAATACCTGCCGAGGTCCAGTCCACAATGAAGCCGACTTGATCAAAGCTCTCCAAGATGGCGAAATCGCTGGTACCGGACTCGATGTTCTCGAAGAAGAGCCAACCGACCCGAACAACCCGCTGCTCCACATGCCAACTTCGATCGTCACGCCGCACTGGGCAGGCGGAACCGGTGAAGGCAACGAACGAGCGGTCGTATTCGCACTGAGCAACCTAGAGCGGCTGGTCGAAGACAGAAAGCTACTCTCGGTAGTTGACACAGCGTCGATCTTTTAGATTTTCTGAGTTTGCCCCGGCTTTATCTACCGTATTAGCCCTCTCTCACCTTGCCGGAGAAGACGTGCCTATGGCCCCTATTGAGCGGTGTAGCCACCATCGACTGGCAAGTTCACACCAGTGATGAACGATGCCTCGTCTGAGGCTAAGAACAACGCGGCATTGGCGATTTCTTTTGGTTCGCCAAGTCGCCCCATCGGATGAAGTGACTTCAGGCGCTCGTGCATATCTGCGTCTTCAACCAAAGTGCTGATAAGAGG
>JAPKFF010000156.1:0-3335 GCA_028821715.1 Dehalococcoidia bacterium | reverse complement strand
ACGTTCGAGCCGCATGTCCTGCGAAGCCATCGTTTACTCCTGTTTTAGTGGATATCTCATTCGATCATATAAATCTTCAGCGTCAGTTCTCGCTGCGTAAACCGAAACTAATCATAATCCCGAGATGACGAGTTGAGTTATTTTCGTGGCAGCGGTTTTATAATAACCATCGCTCCACCAATAACGGCGTGAGCGTCTCTTCTTTTTAGAAATCTTATGGGTTTTGGTCGTTCGTCACGTCGGAACTGGCTAGCGTTATCGGAGTAAGAATACCGCCAGTTCGGGTTGGGGAAGCCAGTTAGTTCGCCGGTGAATGCGCTAACTAAACGGTTACTGAGCCGTTTTTACCGAGAATTCCAGACAGAGCTTCGAGCATTCCCAGATGGCGATTGGCGTGAGCGATGTAGCCGACCATAGCGTCGCCGACGCTCGTATCGTTATCGTGCCAGTCCGTGAACTGCGCATTGAACGATTCGTCATCGATCTTGACGACACGTTTTTCGAGCAGATCGAATGCTTCTTTTGCGTATGATCTGACGTTCGTAACAACTGGAATCGGTAGTGATTGACCGGTTTCGTTTCCGAGCCCTGAGCCTGCGCCCCACATGCCGAGGTCTACACCTTCAAATCCCCATTCTTCTGCAACACCAGCAAACACCCAGAGTTCAGGTGTTTTCGTGTCGACGATGGGTGAGAGTAACCCTTGAACGTAGTCGGCCCAACGACCCATGTGCCAGAGGTGCCACTTGCATGAAGGCGCAGTGGATGCGGGCCATGTGGAAGCCTCTTCCTCGGTTAAAGCATCGACAGCTTGGAGAATCTGGCTATCGAGCTTGTTGAGGCGAGTTGAGATTATTTCTGCAGGGGAAGGAATTGGCATTTTTTGAAACGGGCTGCTGAGTAGTGGTAGTTTAGGCATGAAGTCTCGCCCATTCAGGATCGGGATGCGAGGCGATGAAGTCATGGTCTAGTTCGTAACCGAGTCCGGGCTTATCGGGCAAGTGAAGGTGACCATCTCGAACGTCGAGTGGTTCCATGATTACGGAATTATAGTTTTTCAAAGAGTGATCCGACATCTCAAGTCGGTAGATATTTGGCACGTTCATCAACACATGTGCGCCCGTAATTACGTTGAACGCACCTGAGGCATCGTGTGGACTAATCGGAACGTAGTAGGTCTCGGCGAGGATGGCGATGCGTTTCATCTCGGAGATTCCGCCGGTCCAGCAGATGTCGGGCATTATGTAGTTCACTAAGCCTTCTTGCAGATACGGTGCGAAGTCCCAACGGGTGTACTTGCGTTCGCCGATACAGAGGTTGATGTCAGTGTTTTGACGGAGTTGTCGGTGTGCGTCGATGCTCTCTGGTTGGAGCGGTTCTTCGAACCATGTGAGATGGTGCTTCATCATGCGATTACAAAGTTCGGTCGCAGTTGAGACATCGAAATTGCCGTGGGCATCGATCATGAGTTCGATGTTGGGTCCAATCGCCTCTCTGAGTGCCGTTATAAGATCATCGGCGTTCTCGGCACCTGCGGGAGAGATTTTGCCGTCGATGTATCGACGGTGGTGCTTACCCATTTCTGGACTGAATGGATCGAGCTTGAGAGCTTGATAGCCGAGTGCGATTTGTCGTTTGGCGTCGGCGACGCAGGCGTCGATATTGTCGATAGAGTCCACGTGGGAGTAGACGGGGACTGATTCACGCATCTTCCCACCGAGAAGATCCCAAACTGGGCGACCAAGCGCCTTCCCCTTGATGTCCCAGAGCGCCATGTCGATTCCACTGGCGAGAGTAGTTCCGAAGCCTCGGGAGCCAAGAGTGCCGAACCGCCGGTAGATTCGATGCCAGATTGCATCGATGTCGTAGGGATCTTGCCCAACAAGTCCTTCAGAGAAGTCCTGCCCTTCAAGATCGTTCTTGAGCATCTCGTAGGCTCGCCCGACAACTAGCGCGCCGCCGCCGCCAGAGTTGGTCGACTCGCCGACGCCCGTGATGCCTTCGTCTGTGTCAACCTCAACGAACAGCCATGATCGATTGCTGCCTTCGGGTCGGGTGAGGTAGACGCGTAGATCGGTGATTTTCATAATCAAGCCATCCCTGAAGTTTCGCTGATTAGTTTTATACACAAGCGACGAAATAACCCCAGACTCGATTGACGTTCGGGTGAGGCCACCGGATAGTACACCTGTTGCGGTGTTAGACTCCGCCCGATCATTGAAAATTGCTGGAAATGCTGGCGATGTTCAGGAAACTTCAACCGAGTATTTCAGGAACCAAACGACATGAGATTTTGTTACGCACACCGTCGATTCGCTTTGTACCCGCAATCGGTCGATAGCTGGAACCTCTCGCCCGACAATTACACCAGTGACTTTCTAAAAAAGACCAAGAGCCTCGGCTTCGACGCGATTGAGGTTGGACTCGAAGTCATGAGCCAGTTGAGAACCGAGCAGAGGGTCAAAGATTTCACCAAAAATTTCAGTGACCACGGCCTAGAAGTTGGCTGTGTACGAGCTGGTGGCACGTTGCACGATGCAAAGAATGGTCCGCAAAACCGAGCCAGACTTGATGAAGCGATCAAATACGCAGGTTGGAGTGGAGCAGAGGCAGTCAATGGCGCTATGAGTGCTCCAACTCGTCATCCGGATCTATTTCCCGGAGCAGGAAGTGGTTATTCAGAATCTCAAGATGCTTCACGGGACACTATGCTGTGGGTCTACGAAGATCTTGCACCCGTATTCCAGGACGCTTGTGTGAAGGCTTCGGACGCAAATACGAATATCACAGTTGAAATTCACCAGAACTCGCCTGTGGACAGCTCATGGTCGGCATTGCTTTTGCACGGCTTGGTTGATCGCCCGAACTTCGGTATCAACCCCGATATTGGAAACATACTGTGGACGTACGACGTGCCGGAAGAAGATTTCGATTCCGCAATCGATGCCGTTGCTCCGGCAGCCAAGTACTGGCACTGCAAGAACCTTCACACTGTGCATCACCCTGAGAACAATCGATCTGTATTTGTTCGAGTTCCACTGCCTGATGGTGAAATAGACTACCGGTACGCAATCTCAGCAATGCACGCCGCGGGCTACTCGGGTTACATGACTATTGAAGGCGCGTCGGCTGGTGATCAGTGGGCGCAGGATGAGAAGTCGATCAAGTACGCCAAAGCGATTTGGGATGAACTAGAAGCGTAGTTCACCCGTTATAAATTAGAAAAAACCCCGGTCAAACGACCGGGGTTTTAGTCAATTACAGATTTTGCTATCCGATGGTCCAGTAGATTGGAGGAAAGCACGCATGACACATCCACGTCCAGAACTGATGAT
>JAPKFF010000049.1:0-15703 GCA_028821715.1 Dehalococcoidia bacterium | reverse complement strand
TGGGCCAGTTCAACAACGCCGTTGGGTATTCCCTCTCCGGCTCGTTGGGGACGGTATGAGGCTGTGATTCCTGATGAGATCCTAATTCACAATCTTGAGCATGGCGGAATTGGCTTTCACTACGACTGTGAAGAAGAATGTCCCGAAATCGTGGCTGCGCTCGACGACTTAATACCTCGAAACCCGTCGCAATACATCATGACTCCCTACCCGGGATTGCCAAGCAAGATAGCGATCACAGCATGGCGCCACCACATCTACCTAGATGAAGTCGATGTCGACGAAATCCTCAAATTCATTGAGGAATATCAGGATCGAGCACCTGAGCAGGTTTATCAGAACCCGTATTAAGATTGATTACTCGACTTGTCAACTTCTATTCCAGTCAGCAATGAATGACAGAAAGCCTAAAAGCAAAGAATGTTTCTCGCAAAGGTTCATGTATCGCTAAAGCCAACGGTCAACGACCCACAAGGTCTGACGATCGCACGCGCTCTGGGTCGTCTGGGCTTCGATTCTGTCGACTCGTTGCGGGCTGGTAAGTACTTCGAAGTAAAGATCGAAGGCAACGATAAGGCAGCAGCGGAATCCGACGTAAAGTCGATGTGCGAAAAACTGCTAGCCAACCCGGTTATTGAGACGTTCAACTACGAATTGGAAGTCGTATAGGTACTTCAGATTCGTGCGCACTCACCCTTAGTCGGTCAGCGTGCCCTTGGTGCTTGGAATTCCGTCAGGATTGCGTTCGTCGATTCGTGAAGCATCGCGTAATGATCGTGCAAATGCCTTGAAAGACGACTCGATCACGTGGTGTTCGTTCTTCCCTGCCAGCACTCGGATGTGCAGGCAGAACCGACCCTCGACAGCCATAGCCTCGAAGAAGTGCCGAGCCATGTCGGCTGGGAACTCTCCGATATTATTATCTGAGCCCATGTCGATTACTGCGTAGCCGCGACCCGATAGATCGAGTACTGCGTGCGTCAACGCCTCATCCAGCGGACAAGTTCGATCTGCCATGCGCACGATGCCCTTGCGATCACCAAGTGCCTGGTCGATTGCTCTACCAAGAACAATCGCTGTGTCTTCGACTGTGTGGTGAGACCCTGTTTCGAGGTCGCCATTAGCTTCCACTTTAAGGTCAATCAAACCGTGTCGAGCGACCTGACTCAGCATGTGATTCAAGAATCCGATAGGACTATCGACTTCAACTTGACCAGTTCCATCGAGGTTGATGGTAACGGCGATTTTGCTTTCGCCAGTCTCGCGAACAATAGTTGCTACGCGAGCGTCTTTTTCTGACATGCCTGAACCCTTGACTCACAAATGTGCGTCACAAACAAAAAGTTGGTTGAACGCTATCAACGATACTAACTGGCAGCTAGTAAACTAAACAATGCTTCTGAGTGCGTCGATTAGCCGGTCTGTCTGTTCAGGAGTACCTGCGCTGATGCGCAAGGAGTCGTTGAGAACACTCTGTGGGAATCGACGAACGAAGATTCCATTCTTGGCCAGTCCGACATACGCTTCTTCCGCTGTATGTCGCTCGAACCGGCACAGTAGGAAGTTGCCCTTAGACGGATAGTAGGAAATACCATCCAAGCTATCGATAAGTTCTTCTAATCGCACACGCTGTTCCACAAGGCTTGCAGCACGTTTTAGCAATTCACATCGGTGCTTTAAAGCGGCAAGCACCGCAGCTTCACCCGCGATGTTGATGTTGTACGGTTGCTTGATGTCCATCAGGTGGCCGATCAAGACTTCTGAAGCGATCGCATAGCCGACTCGAAGACCCGCAATGCCGGCCCATTTACTGAACGAACGCAGAATTACTAAGTTTTCGTACTCTTCGAGCAAGTGTAAAAGAGAGGTTTGTGCGAACTCGTAGTAGGTCTCATCCACACAAACGACGATGCCAGTTTCGAGCAACGCCCGAGCATCCGACTCAGTAAGTAGATTTCCAGTTGGATTGTTAGGCGATGCAAGGAACACGATTCTAGCCTGATCGTCGATAGCCTCCAGCATTTCAGGAATATCGATATCCCAAGTTTCATTTCGAGGAACCGAAACGATTTCACCATCAGCTAGTCGAGCAGAGAATCCATACATCCCAAACGTCGGCTCGCAATCAATCACCTTTTGACCACGCTCGACGAACAATCGCATCAACAGGTCGATGATCTCATCACCACCAGCCCCCGCAATGATCCGTTCCGCAGGTTGTCCTGTGTACTCACTCAACGCTGCTCGCAAAATTCGCTGCTGCGTGTCGGGGTATAAATGCAAATCAAGCGTCGTCAGAGCCTCAGAGACCTTGTCGTAAGCACCGTAAGGGTTCTCGTTGGCATTCAGCCGAATAACGTCTTCCGGCTTGATACCAGCCTTGCGAGCGAGTTCAGCCGACGGATCTACACCGTGGTAGGTCGCTATCTTGGCCATGTGTGGCCGCATAAGTTTTTCAAGTTGTGACATTTTGTTTGATTCTGAAGTTTTCGAAGATTATTCGCCGATGATGTGTCGACGTCGGTATTCCGACGCTGCGGCGTGTCCATGTAACCCTTCGAGTTTGGCAAGGAGCTCAGCGTCTTTAGACAACTTCAAGAAAGTATCATCATCGAACGTCAAAACGGGCGTGACTCGTACGAAATTTCGCACCGATAATGCCGACGAGAACCTAGCCGTCCCCGCAGTTGGCATAACGTGAGATGGTCCGGCAACGTAGTCGGCCATTACTTCTGCCGACCACTCGCCAATGAATAATCCGCCAGCGCTTGTTACTTTGTCTACAAGATCGTTAGCATCGTCAGTGAGAATGCATAAATGCTCCGGCGCCGCAGCGTTCGCCACGGCAATCGCTTCTATCGTGTTGTCCACGACAACCGCGACGCCACGATTCATGAACGCCGCCCTCGCAATGCTTTCTCTTGGAAGATCTTCAAGCTGGCGTTCTATCTCAGCTTCTGTCTTGTCGATAATTTCATCTGACATCCCGACCAGAATCGGCATTGCAACAGTGTCGTGCTCGGCCTGAGCGATCAAATCGGATGCTGTGAACCTAGGATCAGCTGAGTCGTCAGCGATAACCAGAGTTTCGGTCGGACCATATAGGCCGTCGATGCCGACGTCGCCGAACACGAGTTTCTTCGCTGCCGTTACCCATGCACTCCCCGGCCCACAAATAAGATCCACCGACGGTATGGTTTCAGTTCCGTATGCCATTGCTGCAATTGCCTGAGCGCCACCGAGTTTAAAAATACGTGATGCACCAGCAATTTTAGCTGCGGCCAAAACTGCAGGGTGAGGCATTGAATCAGCAGGAGCTGGAGTAACGACGATGATCTCTTCGACCCCTGCAACCTTGGCGGGAACTACCGTCATTATTACGGTCGAAGCCAGTGGAGCAGTGCCAGCAGGTACATACGCTGCGACAGAACCGAGAGGGGTCACTCGTTCGCCGAATTTACCGGCTCCATCGGTCCAGCTTTTCGGAAGACCGTTGCTCTGGAACTTTCGTACTCGGTCGGCAGCAAGTTCCAGTGCATTGATTGAAGCAGGATCTAGATTATTAAATGCTGCGTCGATCTCAGACTGAGGGACTTCAAACGTGAGAGGCGAAGAGCCGTCCAATGCCGTATTTATGCGAACAAGACCGGCGTCACCTTCGTTTCGGACAATGTCGATAATCCGTGAAGCAAACTCGATGGGAGAAACTTTATCGGGGAATAATCCGCGACCATCCGACAAAACTGCCTGAGCAGGCATATTTCGTTCACGCTTGAAGTAGTCGATTCCGGCCGTGGCACCGATGACTCGTTTCACGGCTATTCACCCGATTCTTTGAACGGCTTCAGGTTTTCGACGAGACGGTCATACATCTCGCATCTTTCCCGGTAGACGTACTGAACGTCATTTGCAGCAATACCTATACCACCGAGATCGCGGAAGTGACTCACAACGTCGGCTAGGTCTGATTTACGAACCAAAACCTGAACTGTGAACCAATTGTTCTGCTTGCCTGTGTGCACAGCCGAAATAGTTGGACCATCTAATCCACCAAGCTGGGGACGCCTCATTACCTGTCGTGCAATTTCATCTTCAGATTCGCCTTGAATATCTCCCGTTACACGTTGGTATTTTGGAGCACGTTGGTTTGCCTCGATCTTTTCGATAATTTGGCGAGCGTGTGTGAGTTTTTCCGGGTCGTTTGCCAAAGCACGACCGTTACCAACGATCACTGACTGCGATTCGATCACAGTACCGTCGACCAAAATACGTAATCCGTTCTCACGTAGGGTCGTGCCTGTCGCCGTGATATCAGCAATCACGTCGGCATATCCCATTACCGGAGCCGCTTCGAGCCCACCTGATACGTGAACCATTGAAACGTAGTTGACGTCGTTCTCATTCAAGAAACGTTTCACGAGACGTTCGTATTTGCAGGCGATGCGTAGATCGCGCCCCTTGGCTCGGAATTCAAGCGCTATATCAGCAAGATCAGCCATGCTGGTCACATCGAGCCACGCATCGGGAACTGCGATCACTAGCTTTGAACTACCGAATCCGAGCCCATCGTGCAATAACACAGTATCGCCACGTTCGAGGCGTGATTCGTAGTAACGGTCGAGCCCGACAACGCCAATGTCAGCACTTCCGCCGTCAATCTCTATCGTAATATCCGACTGTCGCTGGAAAAGTACATCGACACCTGGCAAAGACGGGATGTCAGCCGTGTAACGTCGAGAATTGGCGCGTCTTACTGATAGTCCGCACTCCTCCAATAATTTGGAAGTGCCGTCGTATAAAGCTCCGCTAGATGGCAGGGCAAAACGCAGATTGGTCATTACGCCCCTTGCCCTTCACTAGGTTCATTTGAACTTTGGAAATCGATGGCGGATCGTTTTCCGCTGGCTCGAAGTTGTTTAGCTTTAGTTACCGCCGCAGCAAATGATCCTTCCAAAACAGATGAAACCATCGTGGTCCTTTGGGAAACATCGTGACTAGGCCTAATCGCAGCTATTACGGAGTCAAGGTTGTAAGCGAACCCGAGTGAAGGTACATCGCGGTCATAACCGAGAGCCCTGGTGAGTCCGTCGTATCGGCCTCCGCCACCAAGCGTTTCTGACTGATCGTCGTTCAGATAAATATCAAAGAGCATACCCGTGTAGTAGGCAATGCCCCGAGCCATTCCGAAGTCGATGCTCAAACGGTCGCTTGAGACGTCTTCGATTTTCGCCGACTCAAGCACTTCGCTCAAATTCGAAACCAATTCGACAGAAACTCCAGCTGATGAAAGAACAGCTTCCCCCTGTTTGAGCGCACTCGTAGCTGAGCCACTGACCTGTGAAAGTCTTGTCAGCATCTCCAGCGCTCTTTTGAAGTCTTCAGGATTATCGACTTGTGACATCTTACGAGAGAGTCTTGCAACAATCTCAGCTGGTGTTCGGACTCCGGTGTTATTACCGAATTGCACGCCCATACCTTCAGCCAAAACTTGATCAATCGTCGAAGCGATGCGGTCCCGATCTGCGGCTGCTTGGGCGTCATCGACTACCGCTTCGGTGATAAATCCGAGCGCAGTCGCTTTGCTAGACACCGCTGTGATTTCACCGTTCTTCAGTTCACCGATGTTGTTGATCAGAAATAATTTTGCTCTTTCCGAAAGGTTGAACTCGGATAGAGCATCGACCAAAACACCAACGTGCCCGACAACTACCCGCCCACCAGTAATCCCTAGCGCTTCAAGACCTTCGAGGGCCATCGCGATAACTTCGCCATCGGCTGAAGGATCGGACGCACCGATCATTTCAGCTCCGAGTTGTGTGAACTGACGAGTTTTGTCGCCATCGTCGTCTTCCGGGCTGGCATATCGGAAAACAGGGCCGTCGTACATGAGCCGAATCTGGCCGTCGCTCACAGTAGCGTTAGCGACCTGTCTTAGTATTGCTGAAGTAAATTCAGGCCTTAAACTAACGTCTAGTCCGCCAGGCTCCGAGAACCCGTAGAGCCTCGATGACAGAGCGCCACCAGATTTCCGAATGTAGAGTTCCGTTTGCTCGAGGATCGGAGTCTCGGAACGGTCGTAACCGCGTAGATCGAATACCCCGCGCAACGTCGTAATCGCAGCGTCACGCTCTGCCAGTGCAGTCGGACCTATGTCTTGCATATTGGGGAGCCGACGAATGGGCTCGAATTGAGAAGTCATCGTGCTATTAATTATGAGCGATTTCTCTGCCGAATTTCGACCCAGAGCATCTAATTCTAATCGAGTTTGACTAAACTGACCCACCACTAAGACCGTGAACCGTGTAATTTGTGGAACGCTACAAGTTGAATATCGAACGATTGTTCCGCTGGTGAGGTGCTGAGTCAAGGTTGAATCGAAACGCAATGTCGCTGTGGTCACCGACTCTGCTACCGCGCTCACGCCCGAGTTAGTAGCTGTACACGGTTTGTACGTAGCCCGCATGGAAATCACCATCGACGGCAATACGATGATCGATGGTACTAATACGGAATTGACCAACTTTTACTCGATGCTGGAGTCATCCGAATCGAGTCCTACTTCCTCAGCGCCCAAGCCTGCTGAGTACGTTGACCAATTCACAAAAGCGTCCCAGACCGCAGAATCCATGTTCTGCGTGAGCGTCGCTGCTAATTTGAGTGCGGCTTATGATGCCGCCCAATCTGGTGCTGATCTGTTCAAAAACGATCATCCTGAAACCGAAATTAGAGTTTTCGATTCAGCCACCGCAGCAAGCTCTCAGGCGTTAATCACACTGGCTGCCGCTCGTGCTGCTGCTGAGGGATGCTCTATTGATGAAGTAGAAGCAGTGGCCTCCAATGTCGCAAGTAAAGTCCGGCTCGTAGCAATGCTCGACACCGTTCGATTTATCCATCGAAGTGGCAGAGTTCCGAAAATCGCAGTCTGGGCCAGCAACGCGTTGAACATAAAGCCAGTGATGGAATATTTGACTGGTCGGGTCGGCTCAATATCTCGACCAAGATCAGTGATAAAAGCAATTGAACGAATCTGCTCAGAAATGTCGAATGATCTCACAGAAAAAACCGCACACATCAATGTGATGCCTGCCGGTGCACCTGAACGCGCTGACATTCTGAGAGAGTGGGCTGCCCGCAATCTAAACTGCGCCGAACTATTCATAACCCAATTTCACCCGTTTATGGGCGCACACACCGGACCCGGACTCGTAGGAACCTCTTGGTGGGCTGAATAGGCAATCGACGAAACCTAACAAGAACCTAGAATCCCCAAACTCGAGCTGCCGTCTTACCCAGTACCCAATCGATGTCGTCGCCCTTAGCAAATGCCGGATGACTACGAACACCTTCAAGACTGTTCCCGTAACCTTCACGACCCGCACTCGGTGGATAGTCACTTCCCCACATCATGCGATCTACCCCAAACGCTTCATATGCCATTTCGAAGAGAGGCGGAATATCGTCGAAACGGAAGTCAGGCAGTAAAATCGGTGGTCTAGGAGTAATTTCGCCCAAGCCTGGAACCTTGATCGTCGTATTTGGGCGCTGGGCGCATTCAAGCGCCGATTCGAAGTCGGTGTACGGAGCGTCAGTAATGCCGACACCTGCCAAGTGCTCAATCACGATCTGAGTGTCTGGGCAATCATCAATGATCTTCTTGAAACTATCGCTGGCAAACCGCTTGTCATCACCAATCGAACTGACCACCAAGCCCAAAGACCCTGCTTTGCGCCAGATATCCGTCACGTCAGGTAACGCATTGAATGCACCGTCTGGCGCAATTCTTACACCCGAAGCGCCCTGCTCCGCCAATGTTTCAAGGGTTCCGAGAGGATCGGGATCTGCCGGGTCGACCAATACGACCACCTTGAACCGACCGCCGCGTTTCGCAGCTTCGTTGAACAAGTAGTTGTTGTCGTAGGTGCCACCGTGCTGAATCAGCACGGCACCATCGACACCCGCCTGGTTTATTTCGAACTCAAGAGATTCAATAGGAAGAAACCAATTTTCGCCTGCATGGCAATGGGTGTCGATGATCATGCGATAGTTCGTTTTGCGTTATGGATGGCGTGACTGTGGATGAACGTGAATCGCCAGATTAAGTTGCGATTTCCATTCCCGATGTACCGACCCCTGAACCTTCGGAAAGCACAAGAGTGTCGATTTCCTTAAGGAGATCATCTGACATCTCCCAGTCGCCACCAAGATTCTCAGTAGCTTCAGTCGGGGTTACTGAACCGGCGAGCGCAACGCTTATTGCATCGTTGGCAAGCACCCAAGCAATTGCTAGCTGAGGAATCGTCTTGCCGTGATCGCCCGCGATGACCTTCAGCTTCTCAACGACCGCGACGTTGGCGGCCAGGTTCTCAGGTCCCCAAGAGTTGATTCCGAAGTTGGCTCCACTGCGACGCCAGTCGTCATCACCGAACGTCTTGTCGGCAGTCCATGCGCCTGTGAGCAAACCGTGCGCAAGTGATCCATAAGCCATGATTCCCATGCCGTTTTTCTTCACGAAAGGCATGACGTCGGCTTCAGGTCGACGGTCGAAAATGTGGTAGCCGATCTGGTTGGTGATGATCGGACTTGTTTCTCGACTTTCAGCCATCATTTCGACCGAAAAGTTGGAAACGCCAGTGTGGCGGATTTTTCCAGCTTTCTTTGCCTGTTCAAGAGCTTCCATCGGTTCCGAGAACGCCCGATCGTGATCAGGCCAGTGGATCAAAAACAGGTCGATGTAGTCGGTCTGCAATCGCTGAAGACTTTCGTCGAGAGATGCCAATAACCGTTTTGGGTCTGAGTCTGAAACGGTTGCCGCACGACGATCTGGGTTATCTCTAACCCATTCCCGTGCGCCTTTGGTGACTAGAACAACGTCATCGCGGATGCCTTTGAGCGCTTTGCCCATTAGCGTTTCACCGTATCCCCAACCGTAAACGGCGGCGGTATCGAACAGAGTGATGCCGTTCTCGTACGATGTTCGGGCTGCTGCAATAGCCTGGTCGTCGTCGAAATCGCCGTACATACCTCTACCCATCGGCCATCCGCCATAGCCGATAACGGAAGTTTCTAACCCTGAGTCTCCAAACATTCGCTTACGCATTGTCGATCCTGTCTTTTCTGTTTTCTGTTTCACTAAATAAGTTTGTAGTCATACTGTGACCGCTACTTCAACGGCTGGCTTTCGTGTCTATTCAAATGTCACGTTACCGTCCGGGTCAACCCTATTCACTGTTCCAGAGCCAGTGAAAGGGCCTGCCGTAATGGTCACTGAAACCGTCGCTCCATCTCCGATATTCAAAGCACTGCCGTTTTCTTGGGCTTGCTTTATACCGCCATTTCCGAAGCTTGTGCAGGGCTCTAAGCCCGCGTTGTAACACCTTCCGTACCACGGATAACCGTATCCGCCACCAAAGTTACGCCAATACCACAAGTACTTAAACGTCTCGACTGGATAGCTAACCGCCCAGCCAACGTTCGTCTCTTCGTTGAGCAGAGCGTACCAGCCCTCCGACATATCAGTCATGTACGCCATGTCGAGTGAACGATCCTCTTTCGTCGGAATACGACTGAAGTCGAGAACAGATCCATCTTTGGCGTTCATTTTAGGCCATTCACCAACGAAATCAGGTTTCAGTTTAGAATTTGGATCGATGCTCTCAGGGTGGCTCAGTAGCTTAGATTCCGGAACGAATAATCGGGATTTATCTGAAAGCACAGGTGGTCCGATGGCGATGTGTTCTAGCCAAACGACATCCAGGTCTTCTTCACCTTCGTTGGTAACCGATTCTTCGACTTTCAAAGTTGGCGAACCCGATACCAGCGTGAGTGTCTTCGTTACTTTCATCGGCATGCGAACGCTCTTCGCACTGAATCGCACGCTTACCGATTGGGGAGTGTCTTCTACGACCACGGTATCCCACGGAATCAGGTTCACATCACCGTGAATTCCGAAGTCTGCACCGTAAACCTGATCTGAATATCCACCGTGTGGAACAACTGTCTGCCAGCCACCCTCGTAGAAATCTAGCCAGATCGAACTTGGATCTCCCGTCGGAGGCACCGACTTGCTGGGATCACGAACACCCCAAGGTGTCTTCCACATGAAATCAGTATCGGTCGGCTTATGAACAAAGCTGTAGATGTCAGCACCCTTGTCCGCAAGCACTGTAATTCGCACAATTTCGTTCTCAAGAACAACAGTCTTCAGCCCTCGATACGTCCAGGCATCTGAAATCCTACAACCTGTCGTTCGCTCGTCTTGATAGTGCAATCTGTTGAAGCCTTTCTACAATCCAGGCTGAATTACGATTCGGTAAATATCTTTGTTCGGATCGAGCATTCTATGGAACCCATCTTCCATAGCTCGACTCAGCGGAACAATCTCCGATATGAGTGGCTTCACGTTGATACTGCCGTTGCCAACCAATTCGACGGCAACTTCCAGATCACCTGGTGATGTAGCCACTGATCCGATTACGGTAATTTCAGGTCCGACCACATTGTTGAAATTGATCTCAGGGGTCGTTGAGTAGATTCCTAGCAACAGCGTCGTACCGCCTCTACGCGTCCATTCAATCGCCATGCGAGGTGTTTCCTTCGCTCCAGCGGTTTCGACAACGATGTCAGGTCCGATTCCACCAGTAAGTTCTAGCAATTTGGCCGCCGCCGCCGCTTCGTCTCGCGAGCTTACGATTTCGTCTGCACCAAGCTCTATAGCAAGATCCAGACTGTGTTCTCGTAGGTCTATGGCGATAACTCGTGCGCCGCCGGCTTTGAACGCTTGAACTGTGAGTAGCCCGACCGTGCCGCACCCGAGCACAGCCACGTTATCTCCCGGTCGAACTCCTGAACGACGCACACCATGAACTGCCACTGTCGCTGGCTCAAGGAGCGGTCCTTCAGCATCCGAAATGCTGTCGGGCATCGGCACTAATTTGTCTGCAGGCCAGACCATGAATTCAGCGAGACCACCGTCGGCCATGAATCCTGCAACTGCCATATTCGGACAAACGGCCTGCTGCCCTCTCATGCACCAAAAGCAAGTCCCGCACGTAAGAACGGTGTTGATCGCAACTCGATCGCCAACTGAGACGTTACCGACGCCCTCTCCGAGTTCTGCCACAGTTCCTGCTGTTTCATGCCCTAGAACAAGCGGGGTCTGCTGTCCCGTCATCGGGTTTGGGGATCCATGCTGTACCCACAATGGACCGTACTGCCATTCTTCGATATCCGTAGCGCAGATAGACGTTCCGGTGATCCGTAACTTTACCTCGCCGGGACCCGGATTTGGCTCGGCGATGTCTTCGAGTCTGACGTCTTTGTTGTCGTGATAAACGATTGCTTGCATATGTGTGTCGATCATTTTGGCGCTAGTTGATTATATTTCGACGGAATTCTACACGCACCACAATCGTCCGCAATCGCCCTTGCTGTGATGAATTCAACAACATAGAAGTGCTAACATCTCGCCGCGAAATCAATTCAGTTAGGCGCTAACTTCTGCTTTCCTAACAGCTCGTCGAGCCGGCACAACAGCTACCAACTAGGAGAATCAAATGCAACCCAGTCCGAAGATCACAAAAGTCTCGGTCACGACATACGAACACGAACTTGAAAATGTCGGAAAGGACTACAACACGTTCAATATGGTTTACGAAGCTGGCTCCAAGTTGAAGCAATCTGGAACAGTGCTGCAGATCCACACTGACCAAGGAATCGTCGGTGAATATCCTAATATTGGAAACGCTATCGGCGACGTTCAAACAGTCGCTGAATACCTAATAGGTAAAGACGCACTGTCACGTGAGAAAATATACAACGACACCAAACGCGGGCTCCGACATGGAGCAATGCTAGGCGTTAGTGTGATCGATATAGCGCTTTGGGACATTGCTGGCAAGTTCTACGACGAGCCTCTATACCGTCTTCTTGGCGGCGAGAAAAAAGCACTTCCGGCATATGCTTCGACTCTTCATGGTGATGAGAACGGCGGGCTCGCAACTCCCCAAGACTTCGCTGATTTCGCCGAGCAGTGCTACGAAATGGGCTATCGATCATTCAAGGTCCACGGCTGGGGACTCGCTGGAAGCAATATTCAACGTGAACTCGATAACGTATTGAATCTTGGCAAGCAATTCGCCGGTCGACTCGATCTGCTGATCGATCCTGCCTGCGAGGTCAAAAACTTTGGCGACGCCCTACGGCTTGGGCGAGCATGTGACGAAGCGAACTTCTTCTGGTGGGAAGATCCGTATCAGGACGGTGGAGTATCACAGTTTGCCCATCGCAAACTGCGACAAATGGTCAAAACACCAATCCTTCAGACCGAACATATTCGACTTCTAGAGCAGCATGTTGATTTCATCGTTGCCGAGGGTACTGACTATGTACGCGCTGGTGCCCATGAAGACGGCGGCGTGACCGGTGCAATGAAAATCGCCCATGCTTCTGAAGGATTCGGACTCGATGTTGAACTACACGGTCCTGGCCCTGTGCACCGCCACATCATGTCGTCGATTCGTAATACGAATTTCTTCGAACTAGGACTCGTTCATCCAAAGGTGAAGACCACTAAAGCTCCGGTCTACCTCGGCTATAACGACGATCTCGACGGAATCGATAGCGACGGCAACGTTTTTGCTCCAGACGGGCCAGGCATCGGAGTACCACTCGACTGGGACTGGATCCGAGCACATCAAACCGATACAGGTGTTCTCGCCGAAGCTTAGGCTCAAAAATTGCGGTAACAAAAACGGGCGGATGTCAGAGCAATTGTTCTGACTTTCCGCCCGTTCTTCGTTTCATACATTCCCTAAACCGTTAGCTAATTGTCACATCACCATCTGGAGAAATCCTTGAAACTCCAGTCGTGCTTTCGTACACAACAGCTTTAACCGTCGCACTGCGAGTTTCACCCGGCTTGAAAATAATCGAAGTACGCTGATCGGATCCAGGCTCGGGAATTCCTGCGCTTAGGCTGGTAAATGGCTCAAGCCCAACGTTGTACGATCGGCCGTACCACGGGTAACCCGATCCACCACCGAACACTTGCCAATACCAGAGGTATTTGAACGTATCTACTGGGTAGGCAAGGCCGAATCCAACTCCACGATCGGGATTAGTTACGGCGTACCAGCCTTCTTTTTGATTCTTGAAGACTGAATAATCTTCTACTCGATTCGACTTCGGGGGAAAGCTTGTCAAATCGACTTCATTCCCGTCAGGGTCGACAGCTGTTGGCCACTTGCCAACATGACCATCCAGTAATCTATCTCCACCTCGTTCGGGTACGAAATGATCAGCAGCTGCCATGTCTAGTCGGCAGTTCGGCGTCACAAATGGATCACCCAAAGCGACGTGCTGACCCCACTGAGCTTCGGCATCTTCTTCAGCCTGATTAGTCAAGGTATCAGTTACTGTGAGTACAGGACTTTCAGCTTCGAGTGATACCATTTTTTCGATCCAAAACGGAGTGCGAACAGTGCGTACTGTGAACTTCGCACTAACCTTTTCTGGGGAATCTTCGACGATCACTGCATCCCAAGGCATGAGCGTTGCTTCGGTGTGCTGGCCCAGGTCTGCATTCGCGTAGGTCTGAGGAGGACCACCGGTAGGAGCAATCGTTTGCCATCCACCGATGTATGAATCGTGCCAAATGTTGTCGCCATTTCCCGTAGGGGGTGTCGATAAACTCTGGTTCCTTACCGACCATGGTGTTCTCCACATGAATTCAGTGTCAGTCTTCTTGTGAGTCAGCTCAAAAACATCAGCACCCTTGTCGGCGATTATCGAAACTCGCAACAATTCGTTTTCAAGAACAACCGTCTTTAACCCTCTATAGGTCCATGAATCGGATATCCGACAGCCGTTCGTTCGTTCGTCTTGATAGTGCATAACAGTCCTTGAAGTACCTAACTCATGCCGTTACAGGGGCATTACACACTGAACCCAGTGTTTTGAACTTAGATTTAGCAACGTGTAATGGGTATAACGGCTGATATAACAGCCTTCAACTTTAGCATCCTGACACCCACCTACTGATTTGTTTTAGTTCGGTGCATCTATCGGCGATCCATATTTTCATTGCGCACTCGATATTGTAGTTCTTGAAAACACCAAGTAATCTTTCCTATCGAAATAGATGCAAAGACTGTTGAACTCCGAGTTTACTGGGATTTGTCTATAGATCATGAGCAGAAGAACTGGTAGTTCTTCAACTGAAACGGTTCCCCTGATGACTGCTACAGCGGTTTTACTAGTTCTAATCGCTGCCGTATGTCACGCTTCTTGGAACTTACTGGTTCGTAAATCTAACGTCCCTGAACTTACGAATTGGTTTATGGCGTTTCTAGGTGGCATCATTGCACTCCCGTTTGCCGTCTTTTACCTGCTGACCGAGTCTCCCTCCGCTACAGGCTGGGTGTTTATATTCGGAACGATAGTTCTTCACGTCGGATATTTTTTCACTCTTGGAAAAGCGTACAAGCATGGCGATCTATCTGTTGTTTACCCCGTCGCTCGGGGACTAGGACTCGCACTGATTCCCGTTTTTGGCGTATTGATTCTCAATGAATCTGTGTCATTACAAGCAGTGGCTGGAATATTGGCGATCTTTCTGGGTGTATTAGTGGTCGGGTCGTCGTCTGGAGCTGGACTTCGAATATGGCTAAACCCTCGATCATTATTAGCAGACCGAGGTGTGGCCTTTGCGGTAGCGACGGGGCTATTAATCGCCAGTTATTCAAATTGGGATAAACGAGGTGTCGAGTACGTCGAACCACTTCTGTACATGTTCATGGTTCAACTAGGTGGATCGCTCGGAGTTCTACCAATTCTTCGTAGGACATACTCGAATTCTGACTTCTCGAAAGAACTAAAATCAGGATGGAAAATCGGAGCTTTCGGTGGTTTACTTCAATTCACGTCCTATGGACTAGTACTGACCGCGTTCAAGCTCGCTCCCGTTAGCTATGTAGGGCCATTTCGAGAGTTGGCAATCGTGTTCGGAGTCGTCTTCGCCGCATTGATCCTCAAAGAATCGGTCGGTAAGTATCGAATAATTGGTGCCACTGCGATCGGAATTGGTGCGCTAGTAGTTGCCGTAGCACCCTAGAAGCCCTGTCTCCGTTAGTCCCTTTACGTCATTCGTTTACAGAAATTCGGTCATTCTGGAATTCGTATAACCACGCGGAACAGATTGACGCTGAAGATTCTCACCCATAGTATTAATGATTAGTTCTACTCCCTCAGAGATTTTGATTTCAATAAAAGAATCTCTAAGGTTGTCGGTGAATCAACGAGCTTCGGGTCAGGAGCTGCTGTTGTCACTCCCGGCCGGACTGCCGGAAGTGATGTATGCAACTACTTCCGTTGAGAGGTCCAGTTTAGAAATTGACGAACATCCATTCCCTGCGGTGCAAAGAGTGCGGTCGTGACTACCCACAAGAGCCGATCTATGTTTGCGACTTTTGTTTTGGTCCGCTAGAAGTCAACTATGACTACGACGCTATCGCTAAAAACATCAGCCGAGAATCGATCCAAGACGGTCCGTTGACCATTTGGCGATACGACGAACTGCTGCCAGCCAGTAGAGATAACGCGGTCAACATCGGTGCCGGGATGACCCCACTGCTCAAAACCGACAATCTCGGTAAAGAGCTTGGGCTCAATAATCTTTGGATCAAGAACGACGCAGCAAATCCGACTC
>JAPKFF010000155.1:0-3378 GCA_028821715.1 Dehalococcoidia bacterium | reverse complement strand
CGTACTGTAGAGCGAACTTTTGTCGCAACAAACTCGATTCAGGGACGCGGCAGACTAAACAACTGGCTACAGCACGATGAGGCTTGGCACAAAGTCCGATCACTCACACAAGGTGCGTCGGAAAACAAAACCCTTTACGCAATCCCTTACATGATGAGCAATCACCCGGAGCATCCGATCGGGAGCAAGTATGGTCTGGGCATTGAGTTGACTGATAGCCGCTACGTGGCACTGAACATGTTGCGAATGACGCGGACCGGATCGTTCGCTTTGGATCTGATACATGCTTCAGTCAAAAAGCAAAAAGAATCGTGTGGTCTAGCCACACTTAATGATGTCGAAATCGGCAAGGCATTTGTCAGAGCTGTCAACATCACTGGAAATCTCGACACTCTAAGTAGAACGAACGACGAGACCGACGATCGCTGGTTCGTGACATTTCCCGACACCAGATTCATCGTCCATCACGGATCGGCTTACGGTGGCAATGCATTATTAGGCAAGATTGCACACGGGCTCCGGCTTGCCTCAGCAGATGCTCAGAAAAATAGGTGGCTAGCCGAGCAAATGATGATCATCGGCGTCCGCGACAAACTTCTGGATAAGTCAGAGTACGTGGTAGCCGCCTACCCAAGCGCGTCGGGGAAAACCAACACGGCTGCAATGGCAGTTCCGGAATCACTCAGCAATCGGTTTGAAGTTACTTTTTTGGGGGACGACATCGCATGGATGTATGTCGGTGAAGATGATCAGTTGTACGCGATGAATCCTGAGGCCGGATGTTTCGGAGTTGCAATTGATACCAGATTTGATACGGCCCCGAACCTGGTGTCGGCCGTGAGCTCCGGAAGCGGGACGATATGGACCAATGTCGGGTTCAATACCAATACACGGCGGATCTGGTACGAAGGGAATGGTGAACCGTTTCCGGACGATCTTGCCGATTGGATCGATTACAAAGGCGAGGCGATCGAAGACCGACCAGTCTCGCAGCAGCGTAGTGGGGACTTCCCCTGGGCGCATCCGAACAGTCGATTCGCGTCACCGTTGAAAAAATTCAACCAAGGATCAGTTGAAAACAACGTTTCAAATCTCGATCCACTATGCGAACACCAATCGGGTGTTCCGATTAGCGCGATCCTGTTCGGGGGGCGGCTTCCATACCGGGAACCCCTTGTTCGTATTATCGATAATTCGGTGGACGGACTTTACGACGGTTTTGTATTGGGAGTTGTAAAGACTGCGGCTGCCGATGGAGCAGACGGCAAATTTGGCCCAGATCCTATGACGATGGGGGCATTTTTCGGACCTTCGGAAACTGACTACATCGAAAACTGGTTGGATGTCATTCACCGATCTCGAGACAAAGTGCCAACCTTCGCACACGTGAACTACTTCCTACGCTGGTCGGCGTTTGAGGATCAACTGGAAAATCTGGGTCTCGAAGAGGCCTACCAACAGCGTAAGTCCGATTTCATCTGGCCTGGGTACGGATGGAATATTCTCGAAATACTTTGGGTTCTCCGCTCTCGAAACTCCAGCACTGATTTTAAGGCGACAGCCGTGGGGCGAATTCCAGAAAACTTCTTATCTTTCGAGCAGTGGCTCGGATTATCCGACGATGAAGCCAATGAAGTCCGTACCGAGCTTCACCGTGATGTATCTGAGTCAGCCGTCAACGCGTTGTTTCATATAGATCCAGAAGCGTGGGTTGGTGAACTCGAAAGGCGTGACAGATTCTTGGCGAATTACCCTGATATGCCGGATGAGTTTCTCGACGCACACACAAGATTTCGCAGAAATATCGAAACGATAGCGCCATCCGAAGCCTAGTTTGATGCCCACACCAATCGTGTGGTCGGAGTCCGAACTGACAAATTTTCATTCGTAATAACACAAGGAACAAAAGACAGTGGCAAAGATTTCTCTTATCGGCGCGGGCAGCGCGACGTTCGCACGTCGCCTGCTACAAGACATCGTGTGTATGCCTGAACTTTCCGATTCGACCGTTTCGTTGATGGACAACAATTCTGAACGGCTCGCATTGATGAGCAAGTACGCTAACAGGCTCGTTCGCGATACCGGAACAAATATCAAGATAGAGACCACCTCAGATCGGCGTGAGGCGCTCGACGGTTCCAACTACGTTCTTACGACCATTCGTGTTGGCGACAGCTACGAACGCGATATCGCAATTCCATTGAAGTACGGCGTTGATCAGTCGGTCGGCGACACTGTCGGACCAGGTGGTGTTTTCAAGGCGCTTCGTACTGCCCCTGTTCTTATGGATATCTGTGAGGACATCGAGGACGTTGCTCCCGATGCCACGCTGCTCAACTATACAAACCCGATGGCGATCGCTTGCTGGGCAATCGCTGAAGCCACTTCAGTGCCGACGATTGGTCTTTGCCACAGTGTTCAGCGCACCACCCTCGATCTCGCCGACTACATGGGTGTATCGCCAGATCGCGTGAAAGGTTGGGTTGCTGGGATCAACCACCTCGCATGGTTCCTACGACTCGAAGTCGATGGACAGGACGCCTATCCACAACTGATTGAAGCGATGAATAACCCAGAGATATTCTCACGTGATACTGTGCGATTCGAAGTGATGAAGCAGTTCGGATATTTCGTGACAGAGTCGACTCGGCACATGTCGGAATACACACCGTACTTCCGCACGAACGAAGAGACGATTGAAGATTTCAATTTGGACCAGATTCCACAGTATCTGCAGCAATATGAGACTCGGGATGACGGTAACGCAACGAAGATTCTGGAAGACATTAATTCGGACAAGAAACTTACTGCTACTCCCTCAGAAGAGTACGCATGCCGAATTATCGAGGCGATGGAATCGGATCGCCCCACCGTGATCAACGGGAACGTGCCCAACGAGGGTCTTATCGATAATCTGCTCAACTTGAGTAGCGTCGAAGTTCCGATTCTCATCGACAAACTCGGCTTCCATCCAATGACGGTTGGAGAACTTCCGGGACAACTCGCTGCATTGAGTCGATCTAATCAGGCGGTACAGCAGTTGGCAACACAGGCGATTCTGGATGGCGACAAGGAAGCGGCGTTTCACGCCATAGCGCTCGATCCGCTTACTTCGGCGGTACTGTCGCTAGGTGAGATACGAGAGATGTTTGATGAGATGTGGACGGCCCACGGCACCGAATTGGCTGCCTACTCGTAAGGAAGCCTAGGAACTTAACGATGATCAAATCTACACGGCGCCAAAAGCGCCATCGCTATACACGGTTTGATCTGTATTGATTGTTTCATTTACAGAGGCGTGCCGAGTACGCCTACGAGGATATTTCATGCCCAGCCCTGCTTTTACTCCTATGAACGCTGTTCCGTTCACCCGCGTTG
>JAPKFF010000154.1:0-3381 GCA_028821715.1 Dehalococcoidia bacterium | reverse complement strand
GATTTATTTCGACGATCGCTAACTTCTTCCAGAATTCGTTCGGGCCCACAAGCACCATTTACTGGATCGCAGTATTCCTGCTTGTTGTGATCTTCACGTTCTTCTACACGTTGGTAGTACACAACCAGCAGAACCTCGCAGAGAACCTCCAGAAAAATGGTGGTTTCGTGCCGGGTATCCGCCCTGGGCCACCAACTAAGATTTACCTAATGCGAGTGGTGCTGCGTATCACTTGGGGTGGTGCACTCTTCTTAGGGTTCATCGCAATCCTCCCTTACCTAGCTCAGTTGGTAACGAATTTGCCTAACGCAACCACAATTTTACAGAGCACAAGTCTGCTGATTATGGTTGGTGTTGCGCTCGACACGATGCGACAGCTGGAATCTCAGTTGCTAATGCGTAACTACGAAGGATTCGTCCGCTAAAGAGTGGTCACTAAGTATATGCGTATCGTACTCATGGGTCCGCCAGGCGCGGGCAAAGGCACACAGGCACGTCGCCTTGCTGAATCGACCGGCATGAAGCACCTGTCAACCGGTGACATGCTGCGAGCTGAAGTGGCGGCGGGCAGTGAACTTGGTCTACTAGCGAAAGGTTTCATGGACAGGGGCGATTACGTTCCTGACTCGAACATCATCGCTATGATCCAGCAATACGTCAGCGATCCTGCAGGTGTACTACTCGACGGATTCCCTCGAACTCTCGTTCAGGCTGAATCACTCGACGAATCACTTGGGGCTGCCGGCTTGCCGATCGACAAAATTGTTCACATGTCAGTCGATACCGACGAGCTGGTGAAACGACTCTCGAGTCGAGCGGTGTGTAAGTCGTGTCAAACACCTTACAATTTGGTTTCAGATGCTCCTTCTAAGGAAGGCGTATGCGACAAGTGTGGTAGCGATGTAATCGTTAGAGACGACGATAAGCCTGAAGCGGTGATGAACCGTATGAAGGTCTACGAAGAACTGACATCAGCTGTGCTGAACTATTACAAGTCACGCCGAGAAGTGATCGAAATTATTGCAACCGGTACGCCCGATTCAGTGTTTGAGGAACTAACTCAAGCTATTGGATCTGGCAATCAATCAAATTAATTCCTTATTTAGGGATATACTAGGAGAGTTCGTTCTTTGAACGGTGAATCGACGCTCAGAATCGCAGGCAGCGGAAATCCTGCTTCATGTGCCATATTGAAATCGGCACGGGAGCTGGAAATTATGCGCGAGGCCGGGCGGATTGTCGCGTTTGCCGTACGGAAAGCGTTCACTGCGTTAGAGCAGGGTATTACGACTCGTGAACTTGATGACATTGCTCGTCGGGCCATCGAATCGGAAGGTGCCAAGCCCGGATTTCTGGGTTTGTACGGATTCCCGGCTACGGCGTGTATATCGATAAATGAAGAGATTGTTCACGGTATTCCGGGTGACCGGGTCGTCCAAGCTGGCGATTTGGTAACTCTGGATTGTGGAGCGATAGTAGACGGGTACAACAGCGATCATGCGGTAACGCAGGTTGCTGGTCCTTCAACAAGTGAGAAGGATGACCTAATCGAAACCACTCGTGAATCACTTGAAATGGGGATACGAGCAGCTTGGCTCGGTAATAGGGTTGGCGACATATCAAACGCCATCGAAAGTCATGTGCTTACGAAATCTTACGAATTAGTTCGTGAGTACGTGGGGCATGGAATTGGTAAGGATCTGCACGAGTCGCCGCAGATTCCGAACTTTGGGCCAGCAGGGCACGGTTTGGAACTAAATGCGGGGCTTGTATTAGCGATCGAACCAATGGTGAATGCAGGTGGTTGGAAAACCAGAATGCTTGACGACGGTTGGACCGTTGTCACTGAAGATGATGCACTGTCGTGTCATTTTGAGCACACTGTAGCGATTACGGAGGATGGTCCGGTAGTTCTGACAGTTGAATAGATAACAACCAGAGCAAACCGAACTAAAAATATATTGGCAAAAAAGGAAGCAATCGAAGTTGAAGGCCTCGTAAACGAGGCGCTACCGAACGCGTTCTTCAAGATTGAACTTCCAAACGGTCACGAGGTTCTAGCTCACGCTTCAGGAAAAATACGTAAGAACTTCATTCGAATCCTACCCGGTGACAAAGTCTTGGTCGAACTATCGACCTATGACCTAACCCGTGGTCGGATTACATATCGATTCAAGTAAGAATCAAGGTACGCAAGCACTGTTGCCAGAAATAGCGCCCCAGCGCACGAGAGATAAACCATGAAAGTCAAAGCATCCGTCAAGGCAAAGCACCCAGGCAGCAAAATTGTTCGCCGTAAGGGACGCGTCTACGTGATTAACAAACTTACCCCACGCCTCAAGGCGCGACAGGGCTAGCCGAACAACAGGAGATATCAGCCATATGGCGATCGTCGCCGGTGTAAACATTCCGGACAACCAGAGACTCGAAATAGCACTGACTGCCATTTATGGCATCGGTCGAACCACATCTAAAAAAATCATGGAAGATTCAGGTATGACTGAATTAACCCGTGTTAGAGATCTCAATGACGAAGAGTTGGCTCGGGTGCGAAGTGCTGTCGAGAGGACTGGACTCCTCATCGAGGGTGACCTTCGTCGTGAGACTCAGCTGAACATCCGACGACTCACTGATATTCAAACACTCCGGGGTTTGCGACACCGTCGTGGCCTCCCTGTTCGCGGACAGCGAACTAAGACCAACGCTCGAACCAAACGTGGTCGTCGTCAGACGGTTGCCGGACGTAAACGGGTTGCGGGTCACTAATCACGCTTAGACCATTACTGAAACTTAGTACGGCGCTAGCCGCCGATTAGATATTTACGCTAGAGGATTACGAAGAAAAATATGCCTAGACAGCGAGCACGACGACGCGAAAAGAAGTTTGTCCCACAGGGCAAGGCTTACATCAGCGCAACGTTCAACAATACGCTCATTACAATGACCGACCCGCAGGGCAACACGATTTCGCAAAGCAGCGCTGGTGCAATGGGCTTTAGAGGCTCACGAAAATCCACCGCATTTGCAGCTCAGCGCGCAGGTGAAACGGCAGCAAGAACAGCTATCGAACACGGTCTCAAGACTGTGAACGTCATGGTCAAGGGCCCCGGCTCTGGTCGTGAAGCAGCTATTCGAGCAATTCAGGGTGCTGGCATCCGAGTAGTATCCATACGTGACGTTACTCCAGTGCCACACAACGGATGCCGTCCGCCGAAGAAGCGCCGAGTCTAAATAGTCACGAACGAGCTCCTTGCCAAATAGCAGCTCGTTCCACTGACGCCGAACTAAATCGATTAATAAAAAGTCGAAAGATAACTCAGGAAACTAATGGCAAGGTATACCGGACCTAAATGTAAGAACTGCCGACGCTTCGGGATGAAG
>JAPKFF010000153.1:0-3388 GCA_028821715.1 Dehalococcoidia bacterium | reverse complement strand
AGTTTTATAACATCTCCAAGCTCTTTCGGGATTACATGATCAACATGAGTCTGCTCGGTGGTAGGTCTTGCCAGTAGGTACGACAGACGACCGAATCAGCGATTTATTCGGTGCTATTGCAACAGTATTGCAACAACTAACAGAAAAGCCCCTGCATTTCTGCAATGACTTCTCTAGTTCAATTTACGTTTGGAGCGTATGAAGTTATCTAAGCCGTTACCCTCTTCTGCTTTGGGAGAGGGCGCATGGTTAGCTCGTCACGCCGCCGTCGATGGGGATTGCTTGACCTGTGATGTAACTGGCTGAATCGGAGCATAAGAATGCGACGACTTGGCCGACTTCCTCGGGGGCGCCGTATCGATTCATTGGCACCCAGCTTTCCATTCGAGCGCGTGTGACGGGATCGCCATCGTGGTCAAGACCATGCATCATCGTCGTGTCGATAACGCCGGGACAAACAGCGTTCACCCTGATGCCTTTGCGTGCGTAGTCGCGTGAGGCGGCTTTGGTTAGGCCGAGAACACCGTGCTTGCTCGCCGTATAAGCGGGTTGGCGACCGGTGCCGCCACGGAGCCCCATGTACGAAGAATCGTTGACGATCGAGCCACCACCGTTCTCGATCATATAGCCAATTTCGTACTTCATGCTCAGAAAAGCACCTTTGAGATTGATGTTGAGGATCTGGTCGAATGCGGCGTCTTCGATTTCGTGGAGATGTCCTGCCGGTTCTAGAATTCCAGCATTGTTGAACGCCGCATTTAACCCGCCGTAGGTCGACACTGCATGTTGAACTGCACGTTCAACTTGTGAGCCAACTGAAATGTCGGTGACTACGTAGGTGGCTGTGCCTCCTGCCGATTCGATTAGGTCCACCGTTTCGGCCAGCTCGTTCTCTCGGCGCGCTACGGCGACGATCTTCGCACCGTGGCCAGCCATGACTTCCGCTGTTTCACGGCCGATGCCAGAACTGGCGCCTGTGACGAGGACGATTTTGCCTTCAAGAAGAGAGGACATTCAGTGATTACCTTTTGTTTAGCTAGTAGCTTTTTGTTATTGGGTTTGGTGGCTCTGTTGAGATGTAGCACGTAGCATACGTTGTCGGGTTAATTATCTACCCGTATTGCATTTGTTATGACTATCGAATTACGTTCAGTAACAGACGAAAACTTTGTCGAGTGGCGTAAAGCCGTTCGACAAGGGTTTGGCATTCATGTCCACCCCGACGATATTGCGCGTCTGCGAAACGATCGCGCCGAGCTTGATCGATTGGTTGCGGCCGTCGATACCGGGTCAGAAAGAATCGTTGGCACGGGTGGAGCGGATTCGTACTCGCTGACCGTTCACGGCGGAGCGGTAGTTCCGATGGCTGGCGTGGCTTATATGACCACTTCGGTGACCCATCGCAGGCAGGGTGCGTTCTCAGGAATCATGAACCAGATTCACGATGAAGCCCGTGAGCGCGGCGACATCGTATCGGGGCTGTGGGCATCACAAGCCCATCTGTATAGCCGGTTCGATTACGGTCTTGGAGTGAACTCCTACGATTGGGAAATCGACCCCAGCTTTGGATCGCTCTCGCACTCGCCGATCTCCGACGATGACAAGTCTGACGCACATGTTTATTTCGTCGACGCCGATGAAGCTGCAGCGATGCAGCCCGGTATTTACGAGCAAATGCGCCAGCAAACAGCTGGATCAGTCGATCGAAACCCGGGTCGTTGGCGATACCAACTCTTCGATGAAGAGCGAGTTCGTGACGGAGCGAGTGCGTTGTTCTTTGCTATCTGCGAAGAAGACGGCGAGCAGACGGGATACGTTGCGTATCGGATGCGTCGCAAAGGCGATACCGATATGGGAGTTCTGGAAATTGTTGAGCAGGTTTCGGTGACGGATACTGCCCACGCGACGATGTGGCGCTTTCTGCTGAATTTTGATCTTGTGGGAAAAATCACGGCAACGAATCGACCTGCCGACGATCCACTGTGGTGGATGCTTGCCGATCCTCGTCGTTTGAATCGAACGTCGCACGATGCGCTTTGGGTTCGCCTGTTGGATATTCCAAAGGCGCTCGAAGCGCGCACGTACAACGCCGATGGTCAGCTTAAGATCGGATTGATCTCGGAATCTCAGCCGGCCGTAGCTGGTACTTATGTGCTAGATATTGATGATTCACAGGCTTCAGTCAAGAAAACCACTGATAAGCCGGACGTCATCATGACTCCTGCCGATCTATCGGTGATTTATATGGGTGGAGCAACGCCGGGTCCGCTGGTTGAGGCGGGTCGTATCGACACAATTACCACCGGTTCGCTCGCCAAGCTTCATGGCATGTTTTCGACCGATTCAGCACCGTGGTGTGCGCACTACTTCTAAACTTAGGGATTTTCAGCGAATACACCATGACTATCGAATACCGACAATTTACTCCCGCTGAGCACAGACGTTTTGGTGCGACGATCGAACGTGGATTCGGTAGCCATTACGAGCCTGATCACGATACGTATCAGCTCGATTTGAAGTCGTTCACTCCGGAAATGTCTATGGGTGCATTTGATGGTGAAGAGATTGTTGGGACCTCTGGAGCGATAGCTTTCGAGAGTGCTGTTCCCGGTGGTGTGATCGTGAAGAACGCTGGAGTGACCGCCGTAACGGTCGCCACGACTCACCGTCGTCAGGGCATCCTCACTAACATGATGAAGCGATTGTTGCTGCAGGAGCGCGAGAAGGGAAATGTCGTCGCTTCTCTCTGGGCATCTGAAAGTATCATTTACGGTCGTTACGGTTACGGAATGTCGATCCAGCACGAAAATATCAAGATCGACACTAGTAAAGCTGTAATCAAGAATTTACCAGAGATTCCCGGTAAGATTCGATTCGTGAATCAGGATGAGGCTCGGAAGGCATTTCCTGAGGCATGGGAAGCCGCTGTCAACTCACATGTCGGTATCCCGCGACAGGGCGAACGTAGTTGGGACCGAATGTTCATGGATTCCGGTTCTCATGACGGTTGGAGCAAGCCGTGGCGGGTGGTGTATGAAGAAGATGGTCGTGCACTTGGATTCGCAATTTATATGCTGAAAGAATTGCATGTATTTGGTGAACAGACTCACGGACTTGTGAATGCCGACATGGTGATGTACAGCAATGCGGCTTCGCACGCGGCACTTTGGAATCATCTTCTGAATGTCGATTTGTATGACAGCGTGAGTAATTGGCGTTCGCCGGTGGACGATGGCCTTCCATGGATGCTCGCGGATCAACGTCAGCTTGAACGCAAGCCGTACGACGGTGTGTGGTATCGAATGCTAGACGTAGCTAAGGCGCTTTCGGCTCGAACTTACTTGGCTGAAGGCAGCTTGGTGTTCGAGGTCGAAGATGGGTACATTCC
>JAPKFF010000152.1:0-3430 GCA_028821715.1 Dehalococcoidia bacterium | reverse complement strand
CGGCCCGTACCGTAGTAATACTGCTGGCTAGTCAACTATTTCTCTCCCGAGTCGCCAGATGCTTTAGCGGCTGGCTTCTTAGCTGCAGGTTTCTTAGCAGCTGGCTTTTTAGCGGCGGTCGCCTTCTTTGCTGCAGGTTTCTTAGCAGCTGGCTTTTTAGCGGCGGTCGCCTTCTTTGCTGCAGGTTTCTTAACAGCAGGTTTCTTAGCAGCTGGCTTTTTAGCAGCGGCTGTCTTGGCCGCTGTTTTCTTGGTAGGAGCTTTCTTTGGTGCAGCTTCAGCAGTTTCAACTACTTCTGTTGCTACCGCAGCGGCCTCGGCTTTTGGTGCAGATGCTTTCTTTGCTGAAGGCTTTTTGGCTGCGGCTTTAGGAGCCGCCTTTGCAGCAGCTTCGGCCTTAGCCTCGGCAGCAGCTTCACGTTCTTCGCGTCGGTCTGATCCGAGTATCTGAGCTTCGTGAGGGTGCTCGGCACCGGCGTAGATCTTCAGACGAGTCATCATCTGGCGACCGAGCTTGTTCTTCGGGAGCATTCCCTTGACGGCCAGTTCGATAATTCGAGTTGGCTGTCGTTCCTGCATCCGAGAATAAGGAATCTCTTTGAGAGTTCCAGGGTACTGGCTGTAACGCTTGTAGATCTTCTGTTCAGCCTTGAGGCCAGTAACTTTGATCTTGGAAGCGTTGAGCACGACGACAAAGTCGCCTGTCAGCATGTGCGGCACGTAGGTGGGCTTGTGCTTGCCCATCAGGAACGTTGCCACCTGAGTTGCGAGTCGTCCGAGTACCTGTCCATCTGCATCAACGACTTGCCAGTCGTTCACGATTTCGGATGCCCTCGGGTTGTATTGCTTTAGCTTGGTAACCATGTTCAGTCGTTCAGTCCATTATTTTCAATGATCTAGTTTACGCTCAGACCAGCAGAATCAGTGTTAGAAAATGCAGGTAATCCACATTCTCCTGATCCACCGTATGAAATCTCTTCAAGGCAAAGTCCCTCTGCCGGCATCACGTAAGATGCGGCCCCTCGGGTTTCCGAGGCGAGTAACTGTCCAATAATTTCGGTAGAGGCATTGCCTCGTCCGACGTCGTAAAGCACTCCCGCAATCCTACGAATCTGCTGATGCAGGTAGGCATTTGCAATAATTTTGAATTCGATGTTATCGCCATTGCGAGTAGCAGTTGCGGAGTCCACGTTGCGCCGAGTAGGTGCATCGATAGGAGCAGCAGGGCCAGCAAAGGCTGCGAAGTCGTGAGAACCAACCAGTGAATGGCTAGCTATGTTCATCACTTCTGCATCGAGGGGTTTCCGCACGTGAGTCACAAAATGACGGTTTAGTGCGGGCGCAGACCGGGCATCATTGAACGTGTACACGTAGGTACGTGAAGACGCGTCACCACGTGGATCGAACCCTTCGGGTCCGTCCTCGACAAGTTGTGAACAGCGAATGCGCACGTCTTTTGTCATGTAGTGATTCAATGCTTTCCTGATCTGATCGGGCGACATATCGGTTTCTTCATTGAAACAACCAACCTGCCCCCTAGCATGTACTCCGGAGTCAGTTCGACTCGCGAAGTGCATTCTTATTTCTTTATTGAAGACGCTGTGTAGGGCGTTTTCTAGTTCGCCCTGCACAGTCCTTACATTGTTCTGAATCTGCGAGCCGTAGAACTCTGTTCCGTCGTACTCAACTACCAGTCCAATGCGCATCGTTCTTGTTAGTCAACCAACTCAATCAACGCCATTTCCGCAGCATCACCGGCGCGCACGCCAAGTCGAGTGATACGGGTGTAGCCACCAGATCGTTCTTTGTAACGAGGAGCGATGTCGTCGAACACAGACTTCAGAACCGTCTTATCGGTGATGAAAGCTGCAGCCTGGCGACGATCGTGAAGGGTGCCCTTCTTGCCCAGCGTGACCATTTTTTCAGCAATAGGACCAATTTCCTTAGCCTTTGCGATGGTCGTCTTGATAGCGCCATGTCGGAGTAAGTCAGTGACCATAATCCGGAACAAAGCCCTACGTGAAGCCGAATTTCGACCGAGTCTCCGGCCGGTTATTTTATGCCTCACTAGATTCTGCTCCTACGTCCTCGGTAGCTTCAACTGCTGCTTCGGCCTCGGCCTTAGGCTCTCCGCCCTCACCCTCAGATTCACCTTTAGCATCGTCCGAAGTATCAGTTTCAGGCAGAAGTTCACGCTCGGCGAGCTTGTCGTAAAGCTCATCGAGTGACTTCTGACCGAAGTTTCGAATTTTCAGTAGTTCGCTCTTAGGCATCAAAAGCACTTCACCTACGCGGTTGATACCAGCGCGTTTCAGGCAATTGAGCGTTCGTGCAGAAAGAGCAAGTGTTTCAACAAGAGTGTTGTAAACATCAGGGGAGATACCCAGACCAGCTGCTGGACTTGCCTCTTCGTCAGGTTCTTTATCGAGTCGCGTGAAGAGGAAGAAACGCTCCATCAGCAGATTACCTGCAGACTGCATCGCTTCGAGCGGCATGATCGTGCGGTCTGTCCAGACCTCAACAATCAGCTTTTCCAGATCGGAACGCTGACCAACTCGTGTCGATTCGACAGAGAAGTTAGCTTTGCGTACTGGCGTGTATATAGCATCCACCGGGAGAACGCCAATCGGTAGGCCTTCGTCCTGTCCTGCAGGTTCGTAGCCAACACCCTGTTCAACGTTGAACTCAACAGAAAGTCGAGCACTCGAGTTGTCGAGAGTGGCGAGGTGGTGTTCCGGGTTTACGATCTCGAAATCAGCAGTCGCCATGATATCACCGGCGCGGATTTCACCCTCACCATCAACTTCTAATCGAAGTCGACCAGGACGGTCAGAGAGTGAACGCAGGCGAATGCCTTTGACGTTGAGCAGGAATTCTACAACTTCTTCACGCATATGAGGAACGGTTGAGTACTCGTGAAGAGCACCATCGATCTTTACCCACGTAATGGCTGTACCTGACAACGAGTTGAGCAGCGATCGGCGGAGAGGGTTGCCAAGTGTGACACCCCATCCCCGTTCGAGCGGCTCCGCAACAAAGCGGCCATAAGCCTCTTCATTTTCCTGAATTGTTATTGAGAGATCAGGGATCTCTGGCGCAACTGGCGGCAATTCTTCCTGAGGAGTAATGCCATACATTCGTTCAAGCATCGGCGTATGTTACTTCCTTGAGTAGAACTCAACTATTTGACGTGTGTCGATTGAAAGTTCGACGTCGCTCGACTTCGGAAGAGTCACGACTTCGCCAACGGCCTTGTCAGAATCAACATTGAGCCAGCTCGGTATTACCGAATTTGCGCCCATGCCGTTCGACACGATTTCGAACAATCCCGTCTTTCTAGACTGTTCACGCCAGCTAATACGGTCGCCCGCCTGAACCTGATATGAAGGGATGTTCACCTTCTTGCCGTTCACCTGAATGTGACCGTGTCC
>JAPKFF010000151.1:0-3450 GCA_028821715.1 Dehalococcoidia bacterium | reverse complement strand
ACGACTACGTGAGCTCTCGTTTCATCTGAGCGAGTCCCATAGGACCGAGCTTCAACGCTCGGTTGTGCCAATCCTTTAGATCGAAGTCAGCACCAGCTTTTTGCTTTGCTGATTCACGGGCCTCAAGCCAGACGCGCTCCCCTACTTTGTAGCTAATCGCCTGACCAGGTATTCCCAAATAGCGGTCGACTTCTGAAGCTACGAAATCAGCAGGGAAGTGAACTTGCTCTTTCATGAACGATAACGCAAGATCACCGGTCCAGATTTCACCGGGGTGGAACTCTGAATGCCGGGGGATCTTGAAGCCCAGGTGCATTCCAATATCGACAATTACTCGCACGCTTCGAAGTGCTTGAGCGTCAAGCATACCCATGTAGTAGTCTGGGTTTTCGAGATATCCGAGTTCACCCATAAGTCGCTCTGCATATAGTGCCCATCCTTCAGCGTGACCCGATGTCCCGGCAAGCAGTCGTTGGAACCGCGATAAATCATCAGTCATCGCTACGTTTGTGGCGATCTGGAAGTGGTGGCCTGGGACGCCTTCATGATACGCAATCGAAACTTCGCGCCAGATCGGAAATTCGGTTTTTCCGCCGGTCGGATACCAGGTTCTACCAGGTCGGGAGAAATCTTCTGAAGGCCCTGTGTAGTACATAGCGAGCGCACCGCCAGGAGGCGAAATCAGTGCTTCGATCTTGCGGACTGGAGCGAGAATATCGAAGTGAACCCCGTCCATCTCTTCGATTGTTTTGTCCTGTAAATCCTGCATCCACTGGCGAAATTCATCTTCGCCTTGGATCATTTTTGTGGGATCGGTTTCCAGCATTTCAACCGCGTCACCTATTGAAGCGCCCGGCTTGATATGTTCGGCTGTTTTGGTCATTTCTGACCGCACCCATTCGAGCTGCTCCCAACCCCATTCGTAGGTCTCGCTGGGGTCGATCTCGGCTCCGAGATATCCCTTTGCGGAAAGCACGTAACGGTCACGCCCTACGCCGTCGACGGAAGTAGCGTCGGGCATGTACGACTCACGGAGATACTCGGCCATTTGGTCGTATGCCTCTGTCACAGAGGCTGATGCATTTTCGATTCGGGCACTGAGTGGATCACTGTTGATATCCGAAGCAGCGAGAGCGTTTACTAGCGAGTCAAAGAAAGGCGAATTATCGCCATTGCCTGCCCAAGCTTCACACTGCTCGGCGGTTCCAATGACCTGTCGTTCCGAAGTGACCAATCCCTCTCCACGACCTATGTCGAGAGTTTCCCGGTACCCGGCAAGCGCTCCACCAATTTTCTCCATGCGAGAAGCGATGTTTTCCCATGCTTCTAAAGAATTCTGCGGCATCAGATCGAACACTGATCGAATGCTCTGTACGGGCGAAAACATAACGTTCATATCGCGAAGATGTTCTCGTGACTCAAACTGTTCGTGTGAAAGCGAAGCCTCGTCGATGAACGTGTCTTTGCAAATTCGCTCGCGGTCGTTGGTAGGCTCAGCGGCTTCCATCGCTCTAAGGGCTGCCAGACTTTCCGCGTGAAATGCCTCGGCCGCTTCGGGCGAATAGTCGTTCATCAAGTGATCGTGCCCACCCACGCCCATGTAGGTCGCCGATGTCGGGTGATGTTTAGCCACGGTGTCTATGAACCCGTCGGCGATCTCAAAAACTCCAGCCATGATCGTGTTTCTCTCTGTGCTCACTGTTAGTAACTAATAGAAATTAGTCGACCCGTTTGTATAGAAATCCACCGAGTCTGAATGTCTTTGCTTTGCCATTTGAATCAATAGCGAATTCGGCGAGTTCACCAGCACCTCGCCCACCAACAGTTCGGAATGAATTTGTATCGCTCACCGAAGGATCGTAAGCCAGTCCTGCTGGTCCATGAAGTGCGTAGTCCCCCTTAGGAGGAGCGCCAAGTGCGAAGCCAGATGTTCCATAAACGACATCGACATAAGCGCCGGGTTCTGCCCAATACCGGCCCGTGTATTGTGCCGCATCGCTGTCGGAAACTTCGGTAAACGATGATTCATTGAGCTCAGCGACCGGACCCAATTCTCGAATCACGAGTTCAGCTATGTCTTCGGCAATAACGTACGGAGTTGGTGCTGGCCAGATATTCGCCAGCACGACTACGCCTGTCTGAGCAGGAACACTAAACACCATGTTTGATGCGTAGCCCTGAATGCCACCGCCATGATTATGAAGAACCAGATCTTCACGTCGATTCATGCGCCACGAAATCGCCTGACCGCTCGACCAGTCGTTCGAGAGATAGACCGCACGGTGCATTTCAGCGAGCGTTGAAGCCGATAGCACTTTAGACGAATGAGTTTTACGACCAGACGAGAACTGGAACGACATCCACTTGGCGAGGTCTTCAACGTTTGAGTGAAGCTGGCCTGCCGCAGATATACCTCGTAGCGACGCATAAGAGGCGTTGCGAAGATCAGATTCACCCGGAAGAGGATGACTGTATCCGCTGGCTTTCAATTCAGCCTGATCAGAATCCAAATCGAATCGAGTATTTTTGAGACCGAGCGGGCCTGTGATTTCTTCGTAAATGTACTGCTCGTACGGCAGTCCACTGATTTGCTCGATGACATGCCCAAGAAGCCCAACCGCTAGGTTCGAGTACTTCCATTGACTATCCTGCGGAATGACGACGTCAATATCGGAGAGATTGTCGAGCAGCTCTTCACCTGTTGGGAACGATGGAGCGTTCCAGTCGGTAAGCGGATGTTCGGTGCGCAACCCTGAGTAGTGAGTCATCAACCTGCGCAGAGTCACACCTTCTAGTGTTCCTCGCAGCGCATTGGCGATAGTGAAATCAGGCATGTGAACGAGCAACGGGTCGTCGAGTTCAAGTTGCCCCAAATCTCGCAATTGCAATATTGCAGTACCGGTAAACGTCTTCGTTATCGAAGCGACCCGAGAGATTGTTTGCGCAGTTGGCGGTTTGTCTTCGCCTACTGTTTGCGAACCGAAAGAGTAGTAACTGGCGAGGGAATCGCCACGGACGATTCCGATTGAGAGTCCGGGTACTCGGTCTTGAGTCATGGACGCTGAAGCGAGTTCAGAGATTTGTGATTCCAATGCAGACAGATCGTTACCTCTAGCCAACAGAGCCTCCAAACCAAGCTTAAATAAATCGACACCTAAGAATAGGTGTCGCTAGATTACTTCTACAACAAGCTATATGGGAGCGGCTTGAGCTCTCAGAATCATTGCTGTTATGCTAATTTTTGGTGTGCTGCCGTTACCTGTGCAGCCTTCACGATTTGCGCAATCAGCTTGAACACTTGTTTCTCGTGCAAAGAGTCACTAGTTCGATCTTTAGCTCCCGCTCTAAACGTAAATCAAACTAGAGAAGCCCTTGCAGAAATGCAGGGGCTTTTCTGTTAATTGTTGCAATAGCACCGAATAAATAGCTGTTTCGGTCGTCTGTCGTACC
>JAPKFF010000048.1:0-16015 GCA_028821715.1 Dehalococcoidia bacterium | reverse complement strand
GGCGGACTTAGCGCATGAACGGAATATTTAGGATTTCTTTCACGGGTACGATGAACACCTTTTTGCCCATTATTGAGACTTTTTATGACTATTGAAACAAGAGCAAACGCCGACGGTTTAAACTTCAAACAATTCGGGAAACGATACAGAAAAGTTGATGGAGACGAGAAGGTAACTGGACGGGCAGTGTTTGGTGCCGATTTCACGGCGCAGAATTCGCTGTTCGCAAAGTTCGTACGAAGTCCGCATGCACACGCCCGCATCGTATCTATCGACACTTCGTCTGCAGAAGCATTGCCGGGTGTAGAAGCAGTTTGCACCGCAGCCGACTTCCCTTCTGATGTTTCCGGCGATGTCGACACAGGTGAAGTCGAGATCGGCATTCAGTTTCTCGCCAATCTCATCATGGGACGCAGGAAAGCATTATTTGAAGGGCACCCAGTAGCTGCAGTTGCTGCTACCGACATTCACATCGCTGAAGAAGCTGCTCGACTTGTTAAGGTTGAGTACGAAGTTCTTCCTGCTGTGACCGATCCGATTGAGGCGATGTCACAGGATGCACCGCTTCTCCACGAAGGTCTAATAGCGACGTCGCTTTCTGGTTCTGCCGATTCGCCGAGCAATATCGCTGGGCACATGGAAGGTGGAAAAGGCGACGTCGAAAATGGGTTTGCTGAATCCGATGTTGTAGTTGAACGAACGTACCGAACTGCACTAGTTCATCAGGGCTATCTTGAGCCAGAAGCCGAAACTGTTCACTGGCACAACGACGGTCGACTAGACGTTTGGGCTAACTCGCAAGGTACATTCCCGCTTCGTCAAAATATGTCTAATTTGCTGGGTGTTGATGTCAGCAAGATCAGGGTGATCCCGCTCGAAGTTGGTGGAGCGTTTGGCGCAAAGAACACTCCTCGAGTCACCCCAGTAGCAGCGATTCTTTCAAAGAAAGCAGGCAAGCCTGTAAAAATCGTTCTCACACGTGAAGAGGTTTTGAAGGCGACTGGCCCGGCATCGGGCGCGGTTGTAACCGTGAAGATGGGCGCGACCAAAGACGGCGTACTCAAGGCAGCACAATCCCGACTGGTATTCGGGGCTGGCGGATTCCCGGGATCCCCGGTTTTGCGAGGCATGCAGACGATATTCGCCTGCTACCAGCCTGAAAATTCCAAGGTCGACGCGTATGACGTTGTGACCAACGCTCCACGTGTCGCTGCGTATCGAGCACCGGGTGCAACTGTCGCTACTTTCTGTGGCGAATCGACTATGGACGATTTGGCTCGTGGCATCGGTATGGATCCGATCGAATTTCGAATCAAGAACGCCGCTAAGGCCGGCGACACAAACGTCGATGACGAGCAGTACACACGTATCGGAATCGTCGAGATGCTCGAAGTGGTGAAAGCGTCGGATGAGTACACCCGACCCGTCAAGAAGAGCGAAAACGGTTGGCCGGTAGGTCGTGGAGTTGGAATCGGTTGGTGGCCGTGCGGAATCGAGATTTCAAGTGCACGTATCATGGTCAACCACGACGGTGGAGTCGATGTAACGATTGGAGCGGTCGACTTGCATGGTATTCGTACAGGAACTGCGCAGGTTGCTGCGGAGACCCTCGATATCGAGCCTGAAGAGGTAAACGTCCATACTGCCGACACCGAGGGCATTCCTTACACAGGAAATGCAGCCGGATCTCGAATCACTCGAACCTTGAGTCAGGCCGTATACAAAGCTGGAACTTCCGTGATTCAGCAGATGAAAGAAAAGATGGCTGTACGGTTCGGCGTTGAAGCTGAGTTTGTCGAGTACGAGGACGGATATTTCTACGCTCGAGACAACCAAGATTCCAAGGTGTCGTTCAAGAATGCTGGAGCGGCTGTAACGAAAAATGGATCCAATGTTGTTGCCACGGCTTCGAACGATCCTGGCATGCGACCGGCGAACGGCTACGCAATGGCAGTAGCCGATGTCGAGGTCGACCCCGATACGGGGAAGGTTCAGTTGACCGACTTCACTCTGTTCCAAGATGTAGGCAAGTGCATCAACCCTACACAGGTAGAGAGCCAAATGCAGGGTGGAGCTGTTCAGGGCATCGGTTGGGCTCTTTCTGAAGAGTATGTTTACGATGATAAAGGGCTGATGAGAAATGCTTCGTTCCTCGACTATCGGATGCCGACGGCTCTGGATTTGCCGATGATCAACACTGTAATTCTAGAAACTCCAGCCGATGACGGAGCGTTCGGGATCAGGGGAGTCGGCGAACCGCCGATCATTCCTCCTGCTGCTGCTATTGGAAACGCCATTAGCGACGCTATCGATGTTCGTATGACTCGGCTTCCTATGAGTCCGGAACGTGTGTTCGAAGCGATTAAAGATTCGTCATAATAGGTTCTCAAATGACCCCCATTTCAGTATAGATATTGATCTCTCAAAACAAGAGATACAGAGGTAATTGAGCATTGGACGAAGCTAAAAACGCTCCGTTTCAGAGTGATTGGAAAGATCCAGGTCTCACCCCGCGTCAAATCAAATTGACATTGATAGGTGTGATGTTCGCTATGTTCCTCGCGTCGCTAGATCAGACGATCGTTGCGACTGCGATTCCGAAGATCATGGCTGATCTTGATGGCTTCGACCGTTTCACGTGGATTTCGACCGCTTATATAGTGGCGTCGACTTCGGTTGTCCTGATTATTGGGGCAGTATCGGACGTTTATGGTCGCAAGTGGCTATTCGTGGGCGCCATTGTCATATTCCTGGTTGGATCGGCTCTGGCTGCGGCATCGCCAACTATGAATGCCCTGATCGTGTTCAGAGGTGTTCAAGGGCTTGGTGGCGGAATGATTATGGCGTTGTCATTTGTGACAATCGCCGACTTGTTCCCACCTAACGAGCGTGCGAAGTACATGGGTATTATTTCGGCGATGTTTGGTGTTTCCTCGGTACTTGGACCAACACTTGGCGGGTTTATTACCGATCAGCTTTCGTGGCAGTGGATTTTCCTTGTGAACATTCCACTCGGAATTCCGGTCATCGCACTATTTATTAAGCTGTTCCCTAACGCAAAAAAATATGGGCCTAAGAGGAAGATAGATATTGGTGGAGCTGTATTGATCGTTTTGGCGATCGTGCCTGGGCTTCTAGGACTCTCATGGGGCGGCAACCAATACGAGTGGTCAGATCCTCTTGTTGTGGGCTCTCTGGCGTTCAGTGGAGTGATCCTGGTGGTATTCGGTATTTATGAGACTCGCATATCCGAACCATTGCTTCCTTTGGCAGTGTTCAAAAACCGAATCGTTGGAGTAGCACTGCTCGTCACGTTATTCACAGGGCTTGCTATGTTTGGTGCAATATTCTTCGTGCCGCTTCTGTTCCAGGGCGTTCTCGGAGCATCAGCAACGGCAAGTGGTAGCTTCCTGACTCCGATGATGTTGGGTATCGTGGCTGGTGCTGCGATAAGCGGCCAGATTCTGGCACGGACAGGTGGACATTACCGCCTTCAAGGCATCGTAGGTGTTTCGATCATGGCTACTGGAATGTTCTTCCTTAGCCGTGTGAGCGGTACGACGACTCATGCTTACGCGCTGTCTTCCGCTGTCGTTATGGGATTTGGCCTTGGAACATCGTTCCCGTTGTACACAATCGCAATTCAAAACAGTGTGCCTCAGCAATATCTCGGCATAGCGACTTCGTCAGCGCAGTTCTTCCGTTCGGTTGGAGGAGCGATTGGTCTGGCGTTGTTCGGGTCGTTCATGGTTCGCCAGTTCAAAGACGGCATGCAAGAGAACTTGCCAGCGGAGGCGTTCCAAGTAGTGCCGCCGCAGCTGTTCGAACAGATCACAAGCAATCCAAACGCATTGATCAATTCAGGTGCATCGGAAAGTTTGAAAGATGCGTTCGCGGCGAACGGTGAATCGGGAGTAACGCTAGGAAATAGCGTTTTCGAAGCGATAAGAGAGTCGCTGGCATCTGCTATTGGCGATGTCTTCTTCTTAGCATTCATCTTCGTGGTGATCGCCGTGATTGCGACCGTATTCATTAGAGAAGTACCGCTGAGAAAACGTGACGGACCACCAACTGCCAAAGTTGGTTCTGCACCTTCATCGAAGCTAACGGAATAGCTTTGATGGCGTTCTGGTGTAACTTAGTTATAACTCGTTTAACGTCGTAACTGCTAGTGGCTATGCAGTTACGAAACACTATTAGTTGTGTGTTATGAATTTTTTGAACTTAGTTCCTATTCGGATTGAGCTCTAGGATTAGGGTCCTCTCGCGAGAATCGGAGTTGTTCACCGGTTCGGACTTGTCACTATGCGTATAGATCAGACTTTAATAGCGCACTCGGAATTGTTGGGCAGGTCCAAGAATTGGGTGTCTACGATGATAAATTGTCCGAACTAAAAGCGCGTGTTCGTAACGCCGAGAGCGAATTCCGAGTGATCTCTGGTCAGGCTGCGACCTAGACGATTGCTGTCAGGTTCTGGTCTCTAGATTTGGCTTTGACGACTTCGCCTAACTATGATGCCAACCGCGGAAGCTTTACGTACTGCTCCCGGTTTACGCACGGTTACTTCTACCGACTGTGTTCTTTCATCTTCAAGACAAATTTCAGCTACCCGTGCAGCAAGGGCCTCTACTAATCCGTAGCTCGATGCTTCCACTTCAGCCGTTACGGCTTTAGATACAGTTCTGTAGTTAATCGTGTCTTCGATCGCATCCGATTCACCGGAAGCTGACAAATCGGCGTTCATTGCTATGTCGATCGTTATGCGTTGCTTGGTCAGTCGTTCCCACGGATTAATGCCGATGATGCAATCGAGCTGAAGTCGCTCGATACGCACGGTGTCTAGTTGCGGGGAGTTGTCGGAAGAAGATGTCATTGTTGTATTGAGTGAATACCTGAGATTCATGGATACGTTATTGCTAGAAAAAGTAACAATGCCACCCACCACTTATTGAATGTGTCGTCCGCCGTCGACGTTGATTGTTTCGCCATTGATGAAGTCGTTTTGTATTAACATCATCATTGCGTCGGCCACTTCGTTGAGCGTTCCCATTCGGCCGGCAGGTCCGAGATCGATTTGTATTTCGCCACTTGGGCGGTCGAGCGGAATGTCGGCTGGAGGAAGTATCGCTCCGAGAGATACTTCGTTTACTTGAACGTTAGGCGCCATACATAGTGCCAGTGTTCGTGTAATCCCCGAGAGGGCTGTTTTGGTAATGCCGTAAGCAAACCTGGTTGGACGGGCTGTGCGCCAATCATTGAGGTTGATGATTTTGCCTGGTGAGTCGGACGACCGTTGCGACTGCATCGCCTTGGCTAGTAGAAACGGCGCTCGAGCGTTTATGGCGAAGTGACGATCCCAATCTTCAACGGAAATGTCTTTGAGTTCGATCTTGTCGAAGATTGATGCGTTGTTCACAAGAATATCGATAGACCCAAGTTGCTCTTCTACCGCAACGGCGAGCGATTCGACCTGAGCAGGATCTTCGAGATCGGCTTGAACAGTGATAGCTTCGCTGTCCATAGACTGAATTAATGCAGCAGTTTCGTGGGCGTCTTTTTCTGATTTACCGTAATGCACAGCTACTCTGCAGCCGGCGTCGCCGAGAGCAAGAGCGAGCGAACGTCCAACTCTTCTACCGGCGCCGGTTACAAGGGCTACTTTTCCGTTTGTATCCATATAAAAGTTATCTTCGACTCGGAATTACGACTGTCGAACGTGGCTGAAGAATTCTTCACGTGTTGAGGAATTCTTTTTGAAGAGTCCTCTAACGGCGCTGGTTGTCATCGTTGTGTTGGGTTTTCGAACGCCTCGCATGGCGGCGCATAAGTGATGTGCTTCGATAACCACGCCAATTCCAGATGGCTGAATTAGCTCATCCATAGTGAAAGCTATCTGCTGAGTCATTCGTTCCTGAACCTGCAGACGTCTGGCAAACATCTCTACGAGTCGAGGGATTTTAGAAAGTCCGATGACTTTATTGTTCGGAAGATATCCGATATGAGCTTTGCCATAGAACGGGAGCAGATGATGTTCGCAAAGTGAATAGAAATCGATGTCTTTCACAACAACCATCTCATCATACTCGACATCGAACATAGCGCCGTTTAGTAGTTTGACCGGGTCGATCGAATAGCCTGAAAGGACTTCATCGTACATGTTAGCGACACGCTTGGGAGTGTCGGCAGTTCCCTTCACATCAACACGGTCGCCAACTGTCTTCAGCATTGAACTGACGCCATCGGCGATCACTTGCTTACAGGATGCATCTAGTAGTGCACCATTTTCGAAATCGAACTTAGGGTGATCGTTACTCATGAATTGTTCTCTGGCGTAGGTATTCGATGTTTCCGTATCGCAGATTGCAATTTTATACACAAATAGGATGCACAACAGGCCTCGATAAATTCTTACGAACCCTAACAATCTAGAGTTGAATCGGATGAGTTACGATTATCCGCCGGAAATAGCGGTGATGAAATGAACCTCGGTATCAGGTTCTAACTTTTGTAGCAATCCTCTCCGGGTTGCCATGTGGCCGACAATTGCCGCCAGCCCCGGCTTGAGTCGACCATCCTCAATAAGATGATCTCCTGTGCCGGGGTAGGCAGCTTCAAGATTGTCGACAAGCTCGCCAAGAGTCTTGGCGTGTATTTCTACCCGCTCTGCGCCATCAGCGTACTTGCGCAGAGCGTAAGGGAGGAAGACCGTTGCCATTTTTACCTCCCTTTCAGATCGTTTTGGGTCAAATACGACCTGTTTGAATCTGATTCGATAGAACTAATTAGTCGCCGTTAAGTGCTTCTAGGATTCGACCAGGTTTGACTGGAAGAGAGTAGAAAGACTTGCCGACTGCTTCCTTCACTGCCTGTGTAGCGGCAGAAAGCGGTGGGCAAATCGGAACTTCTCCGATTCCACGAACACCGTAAGGGTGAAGAGGGTTCGGAACTTCCACCATGATCGTGTCGATCATAGGCATGTCGAGCGATGTTGGCATGCGGTAGTCGAGGAACGACCGGTTGGCCATTGCTCCATCATCGGTGATGAAGTATTCCTCGTTTAGCGCCCAGCCAAGACCCTGAACAACTCCGCCCTGAATCTGGCCTTCAGCGTACTGAGGGTGAACTGCTTTTCCGACGTCCTGAACAGCTGTGTATCGAATAACATCGGTCTTGCCAGTAGCGAGGTCGATTTCGAGGTCACAGATCTGAACACCGTAAGCGTTACCAGCTTCGGCAAGGTTTACAGATGATGTGGATGTGGCAGGACCGCCAGTTGGGTCGAGCTTGCCAGCCAGTTCCTGAATTCCAATCGAGTCGCCGTTCGCCGTGAACGTACCTTCGTTGAAGTCGATTTTGTCGGCACTGGTCTCCCAGAGGTCGGCAAGTCGGCTCTTCAACTCAACAACAAGCTTTTGCGCAGCGTTGTAAGCGGCTAGGCCAGTTGTGTAAGTCGTTCGAGATCCACCGGTAACACCTGTGAATCCGATTGACTCGGTGTCAGGAATTGAAGGATGGAAATCCTCAACAGGGATTCCGAGAACTTCAGCAGCCTGCATGGCGATAGAAGTTCGTGTTCCACCAATGTCGGCAGAACCTTCGTTCAACATAACTGTGCCGTCGTCCTGAAGCATCAGGTCACAAGTCGACTTACCGCCACCGTTCATCCAGTAAGCAGAGGCGATACCACGACCACGCGACTTGCCAGCAGGAGCGTCGCCGAGTGGTGAGTTCCAGTGGTCGGATTCTTTAGCTGCAATGAGACATTCTTCAAGACCAACTCGGTTCAACTGCACTCCGTCACCACGGCGTGTGCCTTCGTGAGCAGCGTTGTCTAGTCGGAACTGAATCTTGTCGAAGCCGAGTTCGTCACAGATTTCGTCGATTACAGTCTCGATAGCGAAAGATGCTTGCGGTGAGCCAGGAGCTCGGTATGCAGCAGACTTAGGCTTGTTTACGAGAACGTCGTAACCAGTGATTCGAGATACAGGAAGGTTGTAGCAAGCGAATACGCAGAGTGCTGCTGCGCCTACTGCTGATCCTGGGAATCCACCGGCTTCGAGCATGAGATCAGTGTCGGCAGCTTGAATCTTGCCGTCCTTGTTCACACCGATTTTCATTCGGATCTTGCCACCTGGTGCTGGACCAGTAGCCTCAAATACAGATGAACGATCCATGACCAGCTTCACTGGGCGTCCACCCGATTTTCGGGAAAGCAGCGCAGCAATTGGCGCTAGGTAAACGACTGTCTTTCCGCCAAAACCACCACCGATTTCAACGTAGTTAACTTTAACCTTAGATTCAGGCATGTGGAGTAGACCAGAAACCTGGCTTCGAACACCAAACGAACCCTGTGTGCTGGACCAAACGGTTAGGTTGTCGTCCTGCGCCCAGATTGCGGTTGCGTTGTGCGGCTCGATGTAGCCTTGGTGAATCATCGACATTTCAACTGTTCGTTCAATAACGAGGTCGGAGTTTGCAAATGCGTCTTCGACGTTACCGAACTCATGTCGGAATACTCGAGCGACGTTGGTGTTCTCGACGTTTTCGCCTAGGTGGTCTCCAACGAGACCTTCGAGAATGACATCTGCGCCGTCGGCCATTGCTGCGTCTACGCTGGTGATGGCTGGAAGAACTTCATATTCAACCTTGATCGATTGGGCGGCAATTTCGGCTGTGTTTCGGTCAACAGCTGATACAGCGGCAACAACGTGCCCCTTGTAGTGAACTTTATTGTCGGCCATAACGTTCGACTGACCGCGTCGGAGGTTAACTGTGCCTTCGCCGGTTTCAATGGTCTTGTCATCGGCCTGCGGGAAGTCTGCGTGAGTGAGAACAGCAAATACGCCTTCTATTGCCTCGGCAGCAGAAGTGTCAATGCTCTTGATTCGAGCATGCGCGTGCGGGCTGCGAATTACGTCACCCCAAATTAGGCCTGGGACTTTTACGTCTCCACCGTAGATAGCTCGACCAGTCACCTTGTCTAGGCCATCGTGCCTGATTGGTGATTGTCCGATTACCTTGTAATCAGTCTTCGTCTCGTAGGTTGCGACCATTCGATTTCCTCATTGGATATTCCCTCTTTCTAAGAGGGAATAGATCCGATTATTGAGCCAGTTCAAAATTCTGTTGGAAACAAGGTGGCCGGGTAGTTGGAAAAACCAATTCCCGGCCACTCGGTTTGTTACTTATCAGTTAGCCCGAACAAGTTCGTTAGTAGAACTATTTCAGGGCTTTGAGAATGCTGCCTGCATTCATAGGTGTGCTGTAGAGCCGCTTGCCTATCGCATCGTTGATCGCATTTGCGATCGCTGGAATTGGAGGGCAGATCGGAGTTTCACCAACACCACGCACACCGTAAGGGTGGAGTGGGTTTGGTACTTCGACCAGAACAGTTTCGATTAGTGGTAGATCGAGCGATGTTGGCATGCGGTAGTCGAGGAAGCTGGAGTTGGCCATTTTGCCATCGTCCTGCATGTAATACTCCTCGTTTAGCGCCCAGCCGATTCCCTGAACTGATCCGCCCTGCATTTGTCCTTCGACATATGCGGGGTGAATTGCAGTTCCAACGTCTTGTACAGCGGTGTATCGGATTATGTCGCTCTTGCCAGTAGCAAGGTCGATTTCGATGTCGGCAATGTGCATGCCGAAGCCGTCACCAGCCGATTCTAGGTCGACACTACCGGTTGAGTTCGCAGGACCACCTAGGTCGTCGAGCTTACCGGCGAGCTCCTTAAATCCGATTATCTTCTGAGCTTCAGCCTTAGAGCTGAATGAGCCGTCGTTGAATTCAACATCGTCTTTATTGATGTCCCAAAGAACGGCTACCCGTTCCTTTAGTACGTCCACAAGGTTGTTGGCTGCGATCCAGCAAGCGTAACCGGTTGCGTAGGTAGTTCTAGAACCACCAGTCACATCGGTGTATCCGACTGATTCTGTGTCACCAACCGTAGGTCGAACATCATGTGCACCAATGCCGAGAACTTCAGCAACGTGCATTGCCATTGAGGTTCTCGAGCCACCGATGTCGGTCGAACCTTCTGTCAATTGAACAGTTCCGTCGCTGTTTACGGCGAGGTTTGCAGATGACTTGAGTCCAATGTTGAACCAGTAGCCGTTTGCGATCCCACGACCGCGGGCCTTGCCTTCTGGAGCGTCGCCAATAGGGGCGTTCCAGTGAACCGATTCTTTGGCTGCTGCTAGAACTTCCTGCATTCCGATCTTCGAGAACAGAACTCCGTCTCCACGGCGAGTTCCTTCTTTAGAAGCGTTGTCGATTCGGAAATTTAGAGGGTCCCATCCAGCGTTTTCACATAGTTCGTTTACTGCCGATTCCATTGCGAATGCGACTTGGGGCGAACCCGGTGCCCGGTAAGGAGCTACCTTTGGCTTGTTTACGAGAACGTCCCAACCGTCGATACGGGTGTTTGGAATCTCGTAAGGAGCGTATACGCACATAGCAGCTGGACCGATGAAGGCACCTGGGTTGGCGCCTGCTTCAAACCAGATGTCGGCGGTAGCAGCAGTTAATTTGCCCTTGGCGTCAGCACCTAGCTTGACGATCATTCGAGCACCCGGTGTTGGACCAGTGGTCTCAAACACGGCTGTTCGTTCCATGACCATTTTTACTGGACGCTGAGACTTCTTGGAGAGAAGAGCTGCGAGAGGCTCGAAGTAGACCGGAATCTTTCCTCCAAAGCCGCCACCAATTTCGGTTGGTGTGACCTTCACTCGAGAAACTTCAACTTGAAGAATTCCGGCGATTTGGGTTCGGGCTGGGAATGCACCCTGTGTGCTCGTCCAAATCTTGATTCGATCTTCTTCGTCCCACGTTGCAGTTGCATTATGTGGTTCGATGTATCCCTGATGGACCATCTGCATGTTGTACTCGCGTTCAACGGTATGAGCTGCAGATGCCATTGCGCCTGCGACATCGCCGAACTCGTGCCGAACGTGAGCCGCCATGTTGGTATTTGTTATATCTTCACCGAGGTCGTCGCCAACCAAGTCGGGGAGAATTACCGGAGCATCGTCTTTCAGCGCATCAATTACGTTAGTAACTGATGGCAGAACTTCGTATTCAACAACGACTTTACGAGCAGCTTCTTCAGCTGTGTATCGGTCGATAGCAGCGATGGCTGCTACCGGGTGCCCACGGTAAAGAACCTTGTTATCGGCCATCAATTTGTTTGAAGCCCACTTGAAGTTGATGTTGCCTTCACCGAGGTCGACTAGCTTGCTTTCGGCTTTAGGCATATCTGCGCCAGTGATGACTGCAAATACGCCTTCATGGGATTCAGCAGCCGATATGTCGATTGACTTGATGTTGGCGTGAGCGTGAGGACTTCGAACGCATACTGCCCAGATTAATCCGGGTAGTTTTACGTCTGCGCCGTATACCGCCCGACCAGTTACTTTGTCGTAACCATCGTGACGAATTGGGCGTGTCCCAACTACTTTGTAATCTGTTTTTGGCTCAAATGTTGCGACCATAATATTCTCTCCGTACCTAAATTAGACTGGGCCAGCTGTAGTTTGAAAGCTGCCGACTAATCAGATAATTCCGAAAATTTTAGGAATTCTGGGAATCTTGGATAATCGACAGCTATCTGGGATTGCGTGTTAGTCACTTGCCTTTTGTACGGCTTGGACAATCTTGTCGTAGCCGGTACATCGGCAGAGGTTTCCTGCAAGCCAGTGTCGGATTCGTCCCTCAGTAGGCGAAGGTTCGTTGTCCAGTAGTCCTTTTGCAGCTACGAGGAAGCCAGGAGTGCAAATACCGCACTGCAATGCTGCCTCTTCCAGGAATGCCTGCTGAAGAGGGTGAAGACCCTCTGGAGTTGCCATTCCTTCGATGGTGTCGACTTTCTTGCCGTTTACTTCTGCGCCTAAAACTAGGCAGGAGTCTACGATTCGGCCGTCAATGCTGACCGTACAAGCACCACAGTTGCCGTCAAGACAACCTTCTTTGGTGCCGGTGAGGCCAATTAGTTCACGAAGTGTGTCGAGCAGGCTCATGTAACCAGGCACGAGTAATTCGTGCTGCTGACCATTTATGGTCGTTGTTACGTGAACCTTGCTTGGTGAGGTAGTAGTCATTTGTGCGTTAGCCCCTTGCCCGTTCAACGGCCTTGTTGATCATTCGGCCAGTGAGGACTTCTACGAGTTGTTTTCGCTGTTCGATCGTACCGCGCATGTCGGTGATTGGTATTGCAGCATCCTTAGCAAGAACAGCGGCAGCGGCGATTGTCTCGTCGTTGACCGGCTTACCAGCAAGGCTGTCGGCAGCGGCTGACGCCAAAATAGGCGTTGGCCCGACAGATGCGAGAGCGATTCGTGCAGATTCAAAGTTCTTACCCGAAGAATCGAGTTGAACAAATACGGCTACACCAGCTACAGCGATGTCCATCTCATTTCGAGGGATGAACCGTGTGTAGGCAGCGCCTGTATTTGCGGCAGGCTTAGGAACTTCGATGCTGACGAGAAGCTCGCCAGATTTGAGAACCGTTCGGCTTGGGCCGGTGCAGAAATCTTCGACAGCAACTTCGCGAGTGCCGCTGACATTCGCTATTTTTGCAATCGCACTGTGCGCGATTAGAGCCGGGATTCCATCGCCAGAAGGTGCAGCGTTGCAAAGGTTTCCACCGAGGCCAGCGCGAGACTGAATTTGGATTCCACCGATGATCGATGTGCCATCGATTATTCCAGGGTACTGAGCAGCTACTTCGCTGTTGTCGTATACCTGGTAGCAAGGCACGCCTGCGCCAATACTGAGACCATCGCCATTGATGGTTAGTGTCATAAGTTCTGGAATGTTCTTGATGTCGACAACGGCATCTAGATCCCAGACGTTGGCTCGTGCCTTAACCAGCAGGTCTGTTCCACCTGCAAGTGGCCGGGCTCGATCGCCATGTTTGTTTAGCTCGGCAACTGCTTCAGATACCGTGCTTGGGGCAACGTATGCAAACGGGTGCAAGCGCCCTCTCCTTTCGTGTGTTTATTCAGATAGTTCAAGCTGGCAACACAGAAATATCAGCAAGAAACCCCGGTTTTTTTGATATCCGGGCTGACCATTCGGGGACAGTACAACTTTGTACCCGAGGTGAACACGCTCATTATGCCCATAGAGGAGGGCTAGCCGCAACCAACAATTTGGGAAATGTGGGCATAGAGAGAGATGTGATAAAGCATAGAAAGTGATTCTTTAGTATTAATCAGGGTTGAGTGAGGACTATGTATTCTCTGCCGAGTCAGGTTATTGCCTTGGAGTTGATCCGATTCCGAAGCTACGGACAAGACGTTGACCGACCAGAATCGTGGCGAGGATGGCTATAGCTCCGCCGAGGGTCATGGCGGTTGGTGCGTCGAATCGTTGCGCCATGTAGCCCATGAACAGACCACCTAGTGCCGAGGCTCCCCATGTGAGCTGGTTGATGCTCATCACCCGACCGCGGAACTCTTCGTCGACGAGGGTTTGAACTACTGTCGTGTTCATCGTTCCTAGTACGACCTTGAAGCCACCGATGAATCCAGCGACTATCACAGCGATCGATATTACGTCGATACGAGAAAATATTAGTTGAGTTGCTCCAAGTCCTAAACCAGCGATAAGGAGATAGAGTGCTGGTCTGACTCGTTTGCCGATCAAGGTGATGGCGGTAGTGGCGATTAATCCGCCGATACCAGCACCGAGAAGTAGGCGACCACCAACATCAAGACCTGTTTCGTAAATCTCGTCTGCGAAAACAGGCAGAAGCGTGTCGAATGAACTTCCGAACAAGCCCATCGTGACACCGAGCAGAATTACAGATGAAATCGAGCGTTGCCTTTTTAGATAGCTGAATCCTTGAAGCAAGCCTTGTATTGCCGTTCGGCTAGTAGCGGCGACTTTGTGCCCTTCAGTTTTCATCATCATTAACGTGACGACAGTGAGCAAGTAGGAAGCGCCGATGATGTAGAACAGCCCTTCGTACCCCCAGGTTGATACGAGAGGTTCGATCAGGATAGGCCCGACGATTGCCGCTGCTCCGAACACGATGGAGTACAAAGCGATAGCTCCGGCTAGATGTTCTTTTGGAACTATGGTAGCGACCATTGCGGATCGTGACGGTATGTCGAACGCTAGAAGCGTGCCAGTTACTGCCGATATCGCCAAAATGTGCCAGGGTTCAATAGATCCGCTCTGGATGAGTGTGCCTGTTGCAAGGGTGGCTGCGGCGAACATGAGTCGAGTAACTCGAACGATTTTCAGGCGGTTGAATCGATCGGCGAGGACGCCGCCCCACATGGAAAAGACTAATACTGGCATTAGATTGGCTGTGGCAACGAGTCCGAGCATTAATTCGGACCCTGTTAGCGATCTCATTAGGAATAGGCGGCCGTACACAAGCGACCACATACCGATGTTGGAAAAGGCTGCGGCTATCCAGAAAAGACGATATTCACGAAATCTAAATGCCGAGTAACTGGTGCCCGACAGAATGGACGGGAGTCCGACGCTCACTAATTCTTTAGCCCTTCAAACAATCTTGTCGAATAACACGAACTCGTTTAGAGCTAGAAGTTTGTGCGTTTCCCGCGCTTGTTAGGAAGGTCTGAGCGGCGTGCCAAGCTTGTCGAGAAGTCCTCCGCCTAGTACGTGAAGGTGAAGATGGTCTACTATTTGGGCGGCATCTACTCCTTGGTTCACCGCTACGCGATAGCCACCTTCTGAAATACCGGTTAGGCGTGCTACACGAGCTCCTATTCTCATCAGGTGACCGAGTAGCTGTTCGTGCTGCTCGGTAGCGCCTGTTAGATAGGTAACGTGGTCACGTGGAACGATGAGGACATGGACGTTTGCGACAGGGTTGATGTCATTGAACGCGATGCATTGATCGTCGGAGTAGATTTCAGTCGACTGCTCTTCGCCATGGACAATCTTGCAAAACAGGCAGTTGTCATGTCGTAGCTGATTTTCTTCTTCTACCGGGGCCCACCACATAAGTAGTAAATTCCTTATAGACCCATAGCGGTTGCTAATTTCGATTTATGAAATGCTGAGTCGCCATAGTCGGTTTTCCAAGCTAGTGCTCTGCGAGTGTACAGGTGCAGGTCGTGTTCCCAAGTGAATCCGATGGCACCGTGGCACTGATGAGCTGTCCAACATAGTTCAGCGATTTTGTCGCTTGCTGCAATTTTCGCCTGTGCCGCTGCGGTTACGGAATATCCTTCTTGTGAGAAAGTCCAAGCCGCTGAATAAGCGAGGTGATTGACTTGCTTTGCTGAGATTGCCATTTCGGCTAGGTGATGTTGAACCGCTTGGAACGTTCCTACTGGCCGACCAAATTGTTCTCGATTGGATGTGTATTCAACGGTGGCATCGACAACGGCTCTGCCTAGTCCGGCGAGTTGAACTGCGCGGGCGACTCCTCCAGCAGCCGTAAGCTCTTCAACTGCTTTGATTGCTTCGTTTCCGGTAGCGATTACGTTACCTACTGGCACTTCTAGCTCGTTGAACATTAGTGACGAAACAGGTACACCAGATGCGTGAGCGACGGGAGTTTGCTCGACGCCTTCGGCTTTCCAAATTGGAATAGCAACCAGGGCTGGCTCTTCGTTGTCGATACGAACGAGAGTCAGGGCGTGTGTGGCTTGTTCAGCGAAGGCAACGAATCGTTTTTCGCCGGTTACTACGAGGCTTGATACAGAACGAGTTGCGGCGACCGTTGTCGATTCGGGATTCCACGATGCGTTTTGATCGACTATCGCCGTGGTGATGAGAATGTCGCCGTTGGAGATTTTGGGCAGTAGATCGGATTTGAGCGAGTCTGGGGCAAAGCGGTCGATTACCCATGAACTTATCGACGATTCGACTAACGGCGTGGGAGCGAGGCTCGCACCAAGCTCTTCAAGTAGCACTGCCAAATCGTTGAATGAAAGACCCGCACCGCCGTGTTGTTCGGAGATGGTAATTGACGGCCAGCCGAGATCGACGATGTCTTTCCAAAGCGAGGCGATAGCTTCGTTATCGCCATT
>JAPKFF010000150.1:0-3453 GCA_028821715.1 Dehalococcoidia bacterium | reverse complement strand
GCCGGGCGCGCGTGGCGACGTCCACTCGACGAGGCGGAAGACAACGAACTGCGGCATTTGTACAAAATGCTGCGTAGCAAGCAGAAGTTTTCACATGAAGATGCCCTCCGGGGAGTGTTGACTCGAATGCTGGTTTCGCCACACTTTCTGTATCGCATCGAACGCCCGGCCGAAGGGGAAGAAGCCGTCATTCTATCTGATTGGGAATTGGCGAGCAGGTTGAGCTATTTTCTCTGGTCATCGCTGCCGGACGACCCGTTGCGGACGGCTGCGGCCGGCGGCGGGCTCCAGCGGGCAGATGTTCTCACGACACAAGCAACCCGCATGCTGAATGATCCACGCGCACGTGCGTTGGCGATCGAGTTTGCCGGTCAGTGGTTACAGTTCCGTGCCTTCGATCAGTACGACGGAAAAAGTGAATCGCGTTTTCCTGAGTTCACGGCCGATTTGAGATCCGCCATGGGTCAGGAGGCTGCCGACTTCATCATGGAAATCATTCGCAACGATCGCAGCGTTCTCGAGATACTGCAGGCTGACTACACGTTTTTAAATGACGAACTGGCTGCCCATTACAAGATTCCTAATGTTAAAGGCTCGAGTTTCCGGCTAGTCGAAGGGGTAAGCCAATTCGGACGCGGTGGAATCCTCGCCATGGGTAGCGTACTGACGAAGCAATCAGGTGCGCTGCGAACCAGTCCCGTGCTGCGGGGCACATGGATTGTCGAAACATTGCTCGGTCGCGATATCCCCAACCCCCCGGACGATGTCCCGCAATTGGCCAGGGACGAAGTCGACACAGACCGGTTAACGATGCGACAACGACTCGAGCGGCATCGTGCTGATGCAGCGTGCGCGACGTGCCACGCTAAGATCGATCCATACGGATTCGCCCTAGAAGCCTACGACCCAATCGGCCGACTTCGTGACGAGGACCTGCTCGGTAATTCTATCGACGCACACGCCGAACAAAAAAATGGAAAATCGTTCGAAGGATTGAAAGGACTGCAGACTTATCTGCTTGAGAATCAGGACGAGTTCATAAAACAATTTTGTCAAAAACTGCTGGGATACGCGTTGGGGCGTGCAGTCGAACTTTCTGACGAGCCATTACTGGCCGACATGCAAATGCAATTGGCACAGAATGGATATCGCTTTTCGGCAGCGGTACTGTCCATTGTGAAGAGCCGTCAGTTTCGCAAGCATCGCAGCAGAAATCATCCTCTGGAGACATCACTATGAAAAAGTTACGCTTACGAACCTCACGTCGAACCTTCCTGCGCGGAGTAGGTGCTAGCATCGCGCTGCCATGGATGGAATCGATCCCGGCATGGGGCAACGATACGATGCCCGATCCTTCGGGCGAACCGCCGGTGCGATTTGCCTGTGTCTTTGCCGGGAACGGTTTCGCAAGTAAGCACTGGTGGGCCAAAGAAACCGACCGCGGGCTGGAACTTGGCCCGGTGCTCGCTCCACTGGAACCACACAAGGACAAGCTCAACTTCATCCGCGGACTCTACAACCCAAACGCACGCGGCTGCGGCATCCATAGCTGCATGACCGGTAATTTATTGACCGGCCTCAGACTTGCATCAGGTGGACGAATTCGCGCCGGTGTAAGCATGGACCAAATGCTGGCGGAACAGGTTGGCCATGCAACTAAAATCAAAAGCCTGGTGCTAGGATGCGAGAAGCCCTACGCAGGTATCCACGTCGGATACTCGATGCTCTACAGCTCGCACATTTCGTGGTCAGGGCCTACCACGCCGGCGCCCCTGGAGTTATATCCTGCGGTCGCTTTCGATCGGCTGTTCGGTGACGGCGGAGTGAACCACGGCGACTCTAGCGTGCTGGACGCGGTCCTGTCGGATGCTCGTTCCCTTCGCCATCAGGTAAGCTTTTCGGATCGCCTCAAACTTGACGAATACCTTAACTCAATCCGCGAAGTGGAACGTCGAATCCAAGATGCAGGCAGGGATAAACGTCTGGAAGGTTGGCGTCCAATTACCGACAAGCCTACCATGAAACGCCCCGACGACGGGATCCCGCAGGACATCGATGCCCACATGAGACTGATGTCCGATCTGATGGTTCTGGCGTTCCAAACCGACACTACCCGAGTATGCACGCTGAAGCTTAATAACGACCACTCCGGAATGCGATTTCCGAATCTGGGTATCGACCACATCATCCACCACCTCCTGTCGCACGAAGACGACAATCCTGACTGGTTGCGCGTTAACCAGTATTTCCTCAGCCATCTGGCCCGTATCCTCAAGGGACTAGATGCAGTCCAGGAAGGCGAACGTACCCTGCTGGACAACTCCATGATCTTGTTCTGTTCCAGCATGCTAACTGGAAGTCACGACAACAACCAACTTCCGGTCGTGCTGTGCGGTGGTGCCGGGGGACAATTGAAAACGGGACGTGTCCTAGACTACTTGGGAGATGATAATCGTAAGATGTCCAGCCTGTACTTGGCATTGATGGACAAAGCAGGACTACATCTGGACCAATTCGGCGACTCAACTCAGCGACTCGCCGAAATCTGACAAACCGATAATCTCGTTGAATGAACAAAGCTCGATGGTGAAATGACACGCACTATCCCGATTTCAGACGGCAAGAAGTTTTACCGCTTTACTTTGAATAAATAAGTAGACTTGTCTTTAGATTTTAGTTGTCTGATAGTGTAGGCATGGAAAAGCCCGCATTAATAGTTCTCTTAACGCTATTAGCCATACCACTCCATGCCACCAGTAAGTCTGTAGCTTATCGCAATATCAAGTGATGGATATTAATGTGTTATGCCCAGTAGATAATTGTCGTGGCAGAGTCAGTGCGTTTCGATTCATTGAATTTCTGCCTCGTTTGCCGCAAGTCGTTCACTGGCACTCACAATTCAAGTACCAGCACAAGCAGCATGAGTTGTCAGGGTTCTTGAATTAGTAAATCGCAGATTTTTTGTGGATTTATTTCCGACACATACTTGTTGTGCGCTCTTAACCAAATGTCCTTAAAAATTTCCACTGGCCGATCGTCTCCCTTCAAACGTCTTCTTTCTTCAAAACGTGTTAGTGCAACAGAAGCATCAACTTCGAGATATATTCTGTAGTTGAAAATGTTGTTTAGATGGGGCTTGAAGATAAAAATACCTTCCACAATGACTATTTCATTGCTTGTCGAAGCTACATCAACCGCTTCTCTTGCCTTTTGAAAGTCAATGATTGACTCGTAATATCTCTCAAAATCGTTTTCATTCCAGTTACCTGAAGCAAAGACACGGTAGGTTTCCTTTTCAACTTTCTCGTTGTTGAATTCATCAATATCAAAAATCTCATTGTTAATTCCAGACTGCTTCAATTCACCTGACAGATCCTTGGCAAGGGTGGTTTTCCCCGCGCAATCGATTCCATTAATGCCAATAATGTAGGGCGAGTTTTGTTTTTTGTCCCG
>JAPKFF010000149.1:0-3459 GCA_028821715.1 Dehalococcoidia bacterium | reverse complement strand
AGCATGGTCTTCATCTCGAAATACGCCATCCCTGAAATGATAAAAACCGACGGCGGCTCAATCATCAACGTCGCCTCAGTAGACGGCATCCGCGCCGCAATGACCAAGAACATTCCGTACGCAGCAGCCAAAGGGGGAATGATCGCAGCGACCCGAGCTATGGCAGTTCATCACGGTCGCGAAAACGTCCGGGTCAATTGCATCGCTCCCGGCATGATCTACACATCTATGGTCGAACACGTCGACGATAAAAAACGAAAGATCCGACGCGACATCGCTCCTCTTGGCACCGAAGGTAAAGCGGAAGATATTGCGATGGCTGCAACGTTCCTAGCTAGCGACGAATCACGCTGGATCACCGGCGTGCTATTGCCCGTCGATGCCGGACTCATGGCTGCCGGTCCGCAAAGCCTTATCAACAACATCCTCGACGACTACGAGTACGATTAGCCGAAACCACCACTAGAAAAGCAAAAAGAATATGCAGGTCACCGAATACAAATCGGCTACACACCGGTCTCCGACGCAACCCTATGGAGCTTCAAACGAGCGATCTAGCGACCAGATACCTGCATTCTCAATCTTGAACAAACGTTCATCCGTACTCACACCAAAAAGGTAAAAATATGTCATACACATTCCAGCCCGGCGAAATGTACCGAATGCCGACCCACTTTGGACCAGCGACCGGACCCCGCAGAGGTCACAACGGTCGTATATTCGATGGCATCAACAGCCCTAAGTCGGTTTCACTTCGAGCCTCGTTTTTATCCAACGCCAAGCAGCTCGAAAACCTATTGCCACCCGGTTTCGAGCTATACGGCGAACCGGTCGTAACCGTAAGCGAAACCAACATGACTGAAATCGAATGGCTTGCAGGTCGTGGTTACTCGGTTTTGGGCGTAACAATCCCAGCACGATTCAAGGGCGAAAAAGACACTGCTATAGGCCCGTTCCTAACCGTCCTTTGGGAGAACCTCGCCGACCCCATCATCACTGGTCGCGAAGAACTCGGATTTTCGAAAATCTATTGCGAACTCCCCGATATCCGAGTCGTTGGCGACTCCGCAGGAACGCAAGCATCGTGGCTCGGATTCACTTTCCTCGATATGGAAGTAAGTAACCTCAAAGCCAAATCAAATGCCGAACCCGCAAGCCCGGAAAAAGTAGACGGCCAACTGCACTACAAATACATGCCACGAACCGGCGAATGGGGAACCGCCGATACCCAGTACGCCGTCATCACACCCGCCGAAGGCTCCCACGCGGTAGTTCACGAAGACCTCGTAGGCGACGGGAAACTCAGATGGAACCCAGCGCGCTGGGAAGACCTCCCAACGTTCTACCAAGTAGTTAACGCCTTCGCCGATCTAGAAGTAAAGGAATTCCTAGGAGGCGGCCTGACCCGCTCAACAGGCGGGAAAGACCTCTCCGACCAACACATCCTGTACTAGCCCCCTACCCCATGTACGATCCGCCAGCCACGTTGATCGCCAACCCGGTCAAATAATCAGCTTGCGAAGACGCTAAAAATGCAGCAACGTCAGCCACGTCTTTTGCCTGCGCAATTCGACCCATAGGGTTATTGGCGTTCGTCTGCGCAACCATTTCGTCGTGCCACGCCTCGGTCGAAGTATCCGCGTCCGGCTTCAGTGCTGATGCCATACCAAACACCCGCTCAGTTTCGACCAAACTAGGACAAATGGCGTTCACATTCACCTTGTACTCGGCCATCTCTTTAGCAAGCGACTGAGTAAACCCGATCACCCCAAATTTGGAAGAACAATATGCGGCAAACTTAGCGTTACCGACCTTACCCGAAACCGAAGACATATTAATGATCTTGCCACCACCACCACGGTGAATCATGTGCCGAGAAATCGCCTGCGACATCAAGAAGGTCCCCTTCAGGTTAACGCCCAACACTTGGTCCCAAACCTCTTCAGGAAGATCGACAACATTCACCCGATCAGGACCCGCCGGGGCTCCAGCATTGTTCACAAGAATGTCGACCTGACCAAACTCCGAAATAGCTCCTTCAACGATCGAAGCCACATCGTCTGAATCAGAAACGCTCCCGGTAAGACCAATCGCCCTACCTCCACCTGCGTTTATCTCATCGACAACCGCCGACAAACCACCCCAATCTGGAGTTCCACTATCGTTCAGATCACAAACGGCAATCGTCGCCCCCTCAGCCGCCAGCCGAGTCGCAATACCACGACCAATCCCGGCCTTCCCGCCAGCACCAGTAACAATCGCAACTTTGCTATCCAACTCGTACATAATTGTTCCTTATTTAGCCCAACTAAGCGACCGCAGCCAACATTGTCATCCTGATAAGCACCGAGACCCGAATGCGTGACCAACCCCAGCCCTAAAGCTCCAACTCATCACCTGTCCGCGCCTGCCATTCACGCATCCGATCCGTCATTTCTGCGACACGGTCAGCGAACTCCGGCTGATCGTACAGATTCGTCAGCTCCAGCGGGTCGCTATTCAAGTCATAAAGTTCGCATGTATCAGTCGGCGATAGATTCAACTTCCAACGATCTCCGGAAACCATGCTCCGCCACGGCAACTCTGAAAGATGATCGAACACCACATCACCCAACGATATCGTCGCCGCTCCGCCGTGCCACTGCATAAACACATCATCGACAAGCTCCGCATCACCCTGAAGCACAGCCTTGCGACTCTCGCCCTGCAGATGCTCCGGCACGTCCTGTCCCATCAAGTCCAACAAAGTCGGCACAAGATCAGCATGACCGATACTGCCATTTACTCGCTGCTCGTCTTTCGACATCCAAGGCACATGAACAATCAGCGGCACACGAGATACCTCTTCATAGAATGATCGTTTCATCAACATCCCGCGGTCTCCAAGTGAATCACCATGATCGCTTGTGAAAACAACGATCGTGTTGTCAGCCTGTCCTGACTCCTCCAGAGCCTTCAAAATCGGTTCGATGCCTCGATCAAGCACGGTCATGTTCCCGAAATACTTCGCACGTAATTCACGCCAGTATCGTTCGGGATTCTCGGGATTAGCTTCCTCCGCTTCAGCCATGTGATAGTCAGAGCGAATCCGACTAAACTCCGGCGTATTCTCGGCAGGTTTCTTCAGAAAAAGTGGCCCCATATCCAACGAATCCGGATCGTACATATCGTTCAGAGGACCGTTATACGGTGGGTGCGGCTCGAACATATTTACGTAGATCAACCAGGGTTTAGTTTCCTTGGCGCGTTCATGTAAAAACTCAACCGTGTGCCGACTCAAAAACATCGCCATCGTGTCTTCCATAGGGAAGAAACCACGCTGAGCCTGAGTGTGCGATTTATGACCTTCGTGATCGCCTTCGGGCTCATGCCCTTGAGCAACTAAATAGTCGAAATACTGCGACTTGCGATCTTTGTTTATTGGGTCTTCCCAATTCGGAAAATTATTGTCGTGGGCAT
>JAPKFF010000047.1:0-16069 GCA_028821715.1 Dehalococcoidia bacterium | reverse complement strand
TCCGCCAAATATTCCTTGAGGTCCTTGGATGTCCCGATCCGACAATACGGTGAACGTAGCTGGGTCGTCTGGAAAGTGATAATCACGCCTCATACCGAGTCCGCCCCGGAATTTACCTGGACCTTCAGAATCTTCGATCAAAGAAAGTCGTGATATCCGCATAGGGAAGTGAGATTCAACCTCTTCAACGGGAGCATTTTCCGTATTTTGCCCGTGTTGCTGAACAGCATCCGGGCCATCCGAAGTCGCTCTGCCCCCGTAGCCACCTGCAAGCGCTTCGTAGTTACAGTGATACTCGCCATTATTGCGATCGATGATGCCGAATCCTGCCTGAGCCATCATCGCTTTTGTCGAAGCGGCGATCTTCTCAGGCATTCCCGACGAGAACGCCTTGAATAGCATGTCGTTGATACGAACCTGAGTCTCCCACCCACCCACGACGGGAGCTGGATGAATCGCATGAACGACCGTTCCCGGCTTCGCGTTCATCTTGATGTGTCGGTAGAAACCATCGTTTACTGGCATATCAGGCGCCATGAGCGCTCGCAGTGCGTAAGCACATGCCGAAAAAGTCATCGCCTTCGTGGAATTTACTGGTGCTCGACGTTGAGGATCGCACCCGTCAAAATCAAAAAATACTGATTCGCCTTTGACCGTGATTTCGACTTTAAGATTCACTACTTTGTCACTGAAACCATCGTAGTCAAGGAAGCCTTCAGTTCCGTAAACGCCATCGGGAATGTTGGCAATTTCGGAACGAGTGCGGCGGTCGGTGTAATTGACAACAGCAGCAACGTAATTGTCGAAATCATTCACACCGTACTTTTCGACAAGATTTACAAGTCGACGTGCGCCAACAGTGTTTGCTGCCACCTGTGCTCGGAAATCACCGGTGGTTACCCGCTTGGACCGTATTTGGGCGAGAAGGAGTTTGAATACATCCTCATTCATTTCTCCACGCTTCACGAGCTTCACGGGAGGAATGATGACGCCTTCTTGGAATATTTCTTGAAAAGGGCCAATAGATGCTGGGGCACCCCCTCCGACATCTACATGATGCGCTAGCGATGCCACGTACCCCACAAGTTCGCTGTTGTGATGCACCGGGCCAAACACCGTCACATCGTTGAGGTGTGATCCTCCACCGAAAGGGTTGTTCACGACCAGCATGTCACCGGGTTCAAGATTTTCAGCACCGTATTGAGCGACCGAAGTAGGAATTAGTTCTACGAAAGATCCGAGATGAACCGGCTGAGTGAATGCTTGTGAAATCGGACGGCAATCACGGTCGAAAAACGCACATGAGAAATCTTGTCGAGTCTTTACGTTCGTTGAATATGCAGATCGTCTTAGTGCGGCTGCCATTTCCTCGGCAACTTGCGTCAGTGCTGAACGGACCACCTCGAATTGAATCGGGTCGATCTGCTGAATAGCGCTGGTCTCAATGCTATTTAGCACTACGCAGTTCCTCAGTTGTTTGTTTGTTCACTTGCTGTCTCGAAAGATCGATATCAACGCCGTATCGCTCACGTGCACGTTCTACGGAAATTTTGCCCTGCAAAACATCTTCGAGAATGACTTGTGGGTCTCGTTTGAAAGGTTCGCCATACCCGCCACCGCCAGAAGTCCGGTAGCTAATGACATCACCGGGTTTAAGCTGAACTGTCGTTTTCGACGAAAGATGTTCTTCCTCGCCGTCTTTGATGATTGCGTAGATTGATTTACCGCCGTTCTCACCGCCAAATAAACCTCGAGGACCGAACTTGTCACGGTCTGCAAGGATCGTGAAGGTTGCTTCTTCAGGGAACATGTAATCCCGACGTAGACCGAGTCCGCCCCTAAATTCGCCAGGTCCCTCGGAATCAGGCACCAGTTCGTATCGAGTGATTCGAACGGGATAGTTGGATTCGGTTTCTTCTACCGGAGCGTTTTCAGTGTTTTGTCCGTGCGATTGAACAGCATCAGGTCCGTCAGAAGTCGAGCGTCCGCCATACCCGCCAGCAAGCGTTTCGAGGAAACAGTAGTACTCGCCTGTCTCGTGATTCTCACCACCGAAACCTGCGTGGCATTGCATCGATTTCGTACCGGCACAAACGGTGTCTGGCAGGGCAGAGGAGAGCGCTTCGAAGATGAGGTCGTTCAAGCGAACATGAGTCTCCCAACCTCCAACGACAGGTGCTGGGTGAACGCAGTTTGTGACGGTGCCTTCTGGCGCGTCGACGTGGACATAACGATAGAAACCGTCGTTAACAGGAAGGTCACGATCCATCAGTGCCCTTAGTGCGTATGCGCAAGCTGAAAAAGTTTGAGCAAATGTTGAGTTCACAGGAGCACGTCGTTGTGGATCAGAGCCGGTGGTGTCGAACCTGACTCCGTCATCATCGATCGTAACTTTCACAGCGAGTTTCACAACATCATCAGTGAAGCCATCGTTATCGACGAATCCTTCCGCCTGAAACACACCCTTTGGTAGCTTTGCCACTTCGGATCGGGTTCGGCGATCTGTGTATTCGATAATTTCGTCTATGTATTGATTGAATTCATCAATGCCGTACTTGTCGATGATTTCTCCGATACGGATGGCACCTGTACGGTTCGACGCTATCTGTGCTCGAAAGTCGCCCGCTGTTTCGCGTTTAGAACGAATTTGCGATAGAACGAGCCGGAAAAGATCGTCATCAAGCTCCCCTTTAACCACGAACTTAATCGGTGGGATGATGATGCCTTCTTGAAAGACTTCTCTGAACGCACCAACCGAAGCTGGCGCACCACCACCGACGTCAACATGATGCGCAAGGCACGCCGTATAGCCGACTAACTGGTCTTCATAGAAGACAGGGCCAATGAGTGAAATATCGTTGAGGTGAACTCCCCCGCCGTACGGATCGTTCGACAAAATCATGTCGCCGGGACCAAGATTTTCTGGTCCATATCGTTTTACGGCTACTGGCACGTGACGTACGAACGAGCCAAGATGAACCGGCTGTGTAAATGCCTGCGCTACTGACCGAAGGTCCTTGTCGAAAAATGCACAGGAAAAATCCTGACGAGTCTTCACGTTGGTCGAATACGCGGAACGGCGAAGTGCAATCGCCATCTCTTCCGCCGCCTGCGTGAGAGCATTGCGAATGACTTCGAATTTAATAGGGTCGATTGCCGGAGTTGTCATGATCGGGCGATGATAGCTCGGCCGACCCGTAACATGTGATGATTTAGGATCAAAATGATGTATCTATCAATGTGAAAACGACTAGGGAACTAGAGCGCCTGCCACTCTGATTTGCCGCCTTCAGAAACGACTTTACCGATACTCGAACCAGTCGCAAGATGGCCTGTGAAAATGATCCAATCCTGAGTCGTCGCCAGCATGAGAATGCCTTTGCGTGCTTGAGTGGACATTGCGGTATTCCAGTCGAACGTCGGGCACCAGTTCTGCTCAGTGACCTGTGCAACGCTATGGAACAGATCGCCAGTGATAACAGCTGTCTGACCACCAGATTCAACGAGTATGCACTGGTGACCCGGAGTGTGACCGTTGGTTGGCAACGTTGAAATTCCAGGAGCCAGTTGTTCAACACCACCGATTAGCTTTAGTGCACCCAGAGCTTCGAGTGGTTTGACTGACTTATCGAAGGCTGGATTATCGTTCTCTGACTTCGAATAATGTTCCCAATCACGAGACGCAATCCAGTGAGTAGCGTTCGGGAACGTCAACGATGGGGTGTCGCCATCGTAAGCGACATTCCAACCGATGTGATCGCCGTGACAGTGAGTCGTAACTACGATATCGATATCTTCTGGCTGCACTCCGAGATCTGCGAGGCTATCGAGTAATATGCCTTGTTCGCCAGTGTGGTCATCAACAACATCACCCATACCAGCGTCGACCAGAATGGTAGGGCCTTCTCCGCTTGTCGATCGGATCAGGTGGCCCCGCCATTCGGGATGCCACTTGCCGTCCGCAGTCAATGCAATCGAACGATAGGGGTCCCACGCCTCTGGAGGTACGTCTGGGAAGACTGTTGCCGGATCGCGCGGTAGTGAAGATCCATCGAGGACAGCTGTGATTTCGTAATTGCCGATAACGAGTGATGTGGTCATTTAGATTAGAGTCCTCGGTCTTTCTTCACACGACGCCATTCATCAAATGCTGGTTCCCGCGGTGGGTAGTACTTGCCGGGTGCGACACCTTCGGCTTCGATCTTTTCCTTGAGGTAGTTTTCGACTTCTTCGTGTTCTGTGGCGTGTTCAAGAACTTCTTTCGCCATCCATGACGGAACGACAATAACTCCATCGTCGTCGCCGACAAGAACGTCTCCGGGACGAACAAGTGCGCCACCGCAGTTGATCTGAATACCTTCTTCAGCTGGGGCAGCTGTTGGTCCGCCGTGGAGGCTTCGTGCCGTTGCGTAAACCGCGAGATCGTAGTTTTCGTCACGTAGTACATCCAGATCACGGATTGCTCCATCGATCACTACGCCATCTGCGTTATTCATCTTTAGCTGGAGTAATTTTACGTCACCAGCGACAACGGTTTTAGTGTCTCCTGCAATATCGGCGACAAGTACGTCACCGGGTCCGCATTTGCCCATAGCGCGGTACTCGGGAGAAATTTCGCTGTTTGGGTTTTCTGCAAGTAGGTCGGCGCGGTTTGGTAGGAAACGTAACGTGCGCGCACGGGCTGCGAGCTTTCGTCCCTTGGTGAAGTTTTCGAGACCTTCACATACACACAAGATTGATCCGAAGTAGCGAACTGCGTTGTAGACAGTTGCTGTCGGGAGCTTTTTGAACCCTTCCAGAACTTCGTCGGGAACGTGAACTTGCTTCATGTCGAAAGTAGGCATATCAGACATTGGTGCGTATATCTCGTTTCGGATTGTGATTCGCTGTTATTGATTGCTCGCAGTCTACCCGCAATCAGCAGTAGTCAGCACACGCCAGTTCATAGATGGTGCTTATCGATGAGATCGGCACCATTGACGGATGGTCCCCCCGGTTCGTGGAGTATGTTGAGCCGTTGATGGAATCGACGATTCCACTTGTCGCGATCGTTCTCCAGAAATCAGGTGAACTAAGTGATCAGACCAAGGCAAGTGATGTGACGACTCAATGCTTTGTACGGTGACGCCGGAAAACTCTGGCGATATGCTAGGCGAAATCGCACGCTGGGTCGAGTCGTTCGATACGCCCAATTAGAATTGCCTCAAATGAACGCGTAGCGGTCTCCGAACCTCAACCAAAAAGAGTAGTGTGGGCGGCAACTCCGAGCTTCACCCAGTTTTACTTCACGGGATATTGCAAATGTTGCCACCCGGTATGCCACTTTCTCGTTTCACGGTTCTAGATCTAACTAGGGTTCGCGCCGGGCCGACCTGTGTGCGCCAGCTCGCCGATTGGGGAGCAGACGTCATTAAGATCGAGGCTCCGCCCGACGGTAAAGAAGCATTGGGTGGCGACCGAGACAACTCCGATTTTCAGAACTTGCACCGCAACAAGCGATCGCTCACTCTGAATCTGAAATCTGACGTTGGACGAGATGTCTTTTACAAACTGGTCGAACAGGCCGATGTTGTTGTTGAGAACTATCGACCCGACGTAAAAAATCGACTTGGTGCCGACTACGAAACCCTCTCGAAGATCAACGACCGAATCATTCTTGTTAGCATTTCCGGGTTTGGTCAGGATGGACCTTATGGAAACCGACCGGGTTTCGATCAGATTGCGCAGGGTACTGGCGGGCTAATGTCGATCACTGGCGCTCCCGGAGAGGGTCCGATGCGAGTCGGTATACCGGTTGCGGATCTGTGCGCCGGAATGTTTGCTGCGCAGGGGGCGATGTTGGCGTTGTTAGAACGCGAGGCGTCGGGTCGTGGTCAGTGGGTGCGAACGTCGTTACTTGAAGCGATGGTTCAGATGCTCGATTTTCAAGCAGCGCGCTATCTCAAAGAGGGTGAAGTGCCTGGACAGGCAGGTAACGATCATCCGACGAGTATTCCGACTGGGGTGTTTCCTACAACGAATGGTCACATCAATATTGCCGTTGCGGGAGCGATTATGTTCGAACGCTGCTGCCAAGCGTTGGGGCATCCTGAGTGGAGCGGCGACAAGCAATTTTCGACTTCAGCCGCTCGGTCGAAAAATCGGGCTGAGATGAACTTTGTAATTTCGGAAGTGACTAAGACGAACACCAGCGAACACTGGATCGAACTGCTGAACAGTATTGGATGTCCGGCAGGACCTATTAACTCGATGGATCAGGTATTTGCCGATCCTCAGGTGCAGCATTTGGAGATGGCAGTTGGCGTCGATCATGTAAGGCTTGGAAAGTTTGATGTTGTGAATCAGGCGATAAAGATGAGCAGGACACCGTCAAAAATTCGGACGGCGAGCCCAGATCAAGGTGAACATACGGATGCTATTCTCGCTGAACTTGGGTACACAGAGTCGTTGATCGCACAGATGCACGAAAACGGCGCTGTTTAGCGATTTTGAAATTGTGTGTCGACTGATCTTTTGATTATTTGCGGACGAAATACTAAGGAATAAAAATATGAGGCAGCTGCAGCTGCGGACTGACAAGATGCTGGCGCACGTCGAAGATGGCGTTGGGTGGATCACATTCAATCAACCGAACAAGCGGAACGCTGTTTCGTTCGCAATGTGGCAAGCGATTCCAGAGATCATTGAGTATTTCGCAGAAAGCGATGAAGTACGAGTCGTGGTGCTGAAGGGCGCTGGCGATAAAGCGTTCGTGTCGGGCGCCGATATTTCTGAGTTCGAAAAGGTTCGTAATACGCCTGAGCAGGTCGAAATTTACGAAGCGGCGACTGGGGCTGCAAACCTCGCTCTGAAGTCGCTCGAAAAGCCTTTGATTGCGATGATTAGAGGCTTCTGCATAGGTGGCGGTATGGCGATAGCGTTGACCGCCGATCTACGATTGACGGCCGATGACGGTCAGTTCGGTGTTCCTGCTGCGAAGCTGGGATTGGGCTACGGGTACGGTGGAATTAAGGAACTGATGAACATCGTTGGTCCTTCATTCGCCAAAGAAATTTTCTTTACTGGTGGGCGGTTTAGTGCCGCTGATGCCGAGACGATGGGCTTGGTGAACCGCGTAGTGCCAGTTGACGAACTGGAGTCGCTAGTTACGGCTCTTGCTACGACGATCGCTGAAAATGCACCGATGACGGTCAAGGCTGCCAAGGCGGCGATCAACGAGGGAACGAAGAATCCAGATGAGCGAGAGTTGGATCGAGTCGCCGCAATGGTCGAAGCTTGCTTCAACAGCGAGGATTACAAAGAAGGTCGCCGGGCGTTCATGGAAAAGCGAAAGCCGGACTTCCAGGGTAAGTGATCCAAATGGGCACAGGACACAGGGCACAGGGGATAGCGCATTTGATTATCTTCATGCAATTGAGGTCGACTCCGTAGGGAATATTTTTGCTTCTGATAGAAATAATTCCCGAATTCAAAAAATCACGCAATGAGTCATTAACTGATGCCTGATTCCACCGAAATACGTGGTGATCTCGACACAAACTGATCCCAGTTGCTGTCAAAACAAAAATCAGCCAGTCCCAAATTAATGAAACTGACCGATTCTAAGATTGCAAACGTGGTGCCGAGGGGCGGACTCGAACCGCCGACACATGGATTTTCAATCCATTGCTCTACCAACTGAGCTACCTCGGCATTGGCATCCACTTACTGTGCTATCAAGACCTGTTCGGTCGACTGCACGGCAATCAATCGTAGCCGCGGCGTGGTATGTAGGCAATAGAACTTATGACGAGCCTGAGGCCGTTCGGCTGATTCCTTGCCATGTTTGCGTCGATTTGAGCGTCGTGGGCGATGCTCGCTGCTATAATTTCGCCTGCTTATCACACGTATGTTTGTTGACTGCAACCGATGCGGGTGTAGTTTGAACTCCAGCGGTTTTATAATCTGTTTTGTTCGTAGAGGAAATTAATGGCGACTCTGATCATCGCTTCAATCTCGGATCGTTCGGGAAAAACCGCTATTGCAGCCGCGCTCGCTTCAAAGCTGAGCAGTGACGATTCTCCAGTGGCTATTGGTAAAGCTCTGGGGAATAGTTCGACGGGTGATAACGACGCTACGGTTTTCGCAAGTCTGTTGCCTGCGAACCCATCAGTAAGCGGCGGTACGGCTGAAATTGTGTCGGCTGTTTCAGCAAACGCTGGAACGAGCAAGATTGTGATTGTCGAAGGATCTTCAGACGCCCAGTCGAATATCGATATGGCGAACTCAACCGATGGTCTAGTGCTACTGATCGCTCGCTATGGCGAGGATATTGCAGGTGCTGCCAAGACGTATGGATCACGACTTGCTGGTGTGATCATCAACCGAGTTGCTAAGTACCGTGCGGGTGAAGTTTCAGGCCTATTAGCCGATGAGATGGAAGCTGCTGGAACGAAATTACTTGGCGCTATTCCAGATGACCGACGAATGCTCGCTCCGAAGCTTGTCCAAGTTGCTGAGTTCCTGGGCGGACAATTCTTGAGCGGGGAAGACAAATCGGATCAACTTCTCGACAATTTCCTTATAGGTGGTCTGGTTCTCGACTGGGGACCGTTCTACTTCTCAAGTCGTACCAATACTGGCGTGATTGTTCGTGGCGATCGTCCAGACGTTCAACTTGCTGCGATTCAGACTGATACGACGAAGGCGTTAATCCTCACGAAGGGTGTGCGACCGGTCGAGTACGTGATGTATGAAGCTGCTCAACGCGGTATTCCATTGGTGGTGGTTCCTGGGAACACGCACGATGTTGCTGAGCAGATCGAGGGCTTGCAGCCTAAGGTCGAATTCGATCACGCCTCTAAGTTGACGCGTATGATCGACCTTATTGCTGAGAATGTCGACGTTTCGGTACTCGAAGATCAGCTCGCTCAGCCAGCCACTCGTTAAAAATAGCGCATTCGCTGCATTTGAAATCGACTCGTCTCATTCATAGTTGATTTCATTGCGCAGCCTACTCAGCCACAGACTTATTTAATTCAAACGGGATTTATTATGGGTGTAATAGATACCATCGCCCCAAATAGAGGACGAGACAATAGAGGACGAGATAAAAACAGATTTGGTCCTGTGTTTTTCGCAAAGACCACGTTCTATGTAGGCGTTATCGTTGCTGGAGTATTCGGTTTTTCTTCATTTGTGTTGTTCGACGGGGATCGAGATCTTGCAGTTATTCCCGCAACACGGGTAGAGTCCGAGATATTCAGTGAGGTTAAAGAATTCCTCATGTCGTCTGATGTTGAATCGCTCGATGATCGTTCGGTGATGGTGAACTGCTGGAGAGTGTTTGAGGATATTGAATTCAAGGTCGAATATCTCGAACAGGGTTCATGGCGAGCTAATGCCTACTACAACTTAATTAGGTATTACTGGCGAGTCGACGACCTCACGCTGGAAGTGACCCGAGACCGATGGGTTCGATCTACGAATCCAACTATCAGGTGCTAATAGAATCGTTAGGAATTCTTTGCGATTCGTCGAAAATAGTGTCAGTCGTCCGGAGATTTTCTCCGACTGCGGCTAAAATTGTTGGATGCCTTCGATTTCATCCACAGAGAACCTACTTGCCGGCCTTTCCGACCGACAGCGTGAGGCTGTTACCCACACGGACGGTCCACTATTAATCGTCGCCGGTCCCGGCTCGGGTAAGACCCGAGTTATGGCTCATCGTGTCGCTTATTTAGTCGGTGAAAAAGGTATCCCGCCATGGAAGATTCTGGCGGTAACTTTCACCAACAAAGCAGCTCGCGAGCTGCGAGAGCGTTGCGAGCGTTTGGTTGGTGTTGGATCTAACGAGCTCCAAGTTCGAACGTTTCATGGATTCTGCTCGCGAGTGCTGCGTACTGATGGTGAAAAAGTTGGTCTAAAACCTGAGTTCACGATTTATGATGTCGATGATCAAACGCGAGTTGCCCGTAAGATTCTCGATGACTTGGATGTCGACCCGAAGCAGTTCCCGCCCCGAGCGCTTTTGAGTGTTATTTCCGACGCTAAAAACAACATACGAAGCCCTGCGCAGCTTTCGCGCCGGACCGAGACGTATCGAGACGAGATTGCTGCACGAGTATATGAAGCCTATGAAGGTGCACTGCAGCGTGCGAACGCAGTCGATTTCGACGATTTGCTGTTGAAGACTTTCCAGCTTCTTGAGGGGCATCCCGAGATGCTTGAGAAGTACCAAGAGCGATTCGAGCATCTATTAGTCGACGAGTTTCAGGACACGAATGAACTTCAGTTTCAGGTTGCTCGACTTTTGGCAATGAAAAGTCAGAATATTTGTGTTGTTGGCGATCCTGACCAGTCGATCTACTCATGGCGTCACGCTGACCCTACGAACCTGACTGATTTTCAGAGCAACTTCAAAAACACCAATATTGTGACACTCGATCAGAGCTACCGTTCGACACAGATCATCCTCGAAGCCGCCGATGCAGTTATTGGCAACAATGATGGTCGAATGGAAAAAACTCTCTGGACGGCGAACAGCCGTGGCACCCGAATTACTGTTGCCGAGGCTTATAACGAAGAGGAAGAGGCTAGTCTCGTTCTCAAAGCCGCTACAGATTTAAAGAACAAAGATGGTATCGGCCGTAATGAAGTTGCGATTATGTATCGCGTCAACGCTCAGTCTCGGGCGTTTGAAGTGGCGTGCAATCGAGAGGGAATCCCTTATCGATTAGTCGGTGGCGTGAAGTTCTACGATCGAAAAGAAGTCAAAGATATTTTGTCGTTCTTACGAGTTGTATCGAACCCTGCTGACGATGCCGCGTTGGATCGAATAATCAATGTTCCCGCTAGGGGTATTTCTGCCCGATCTGTTGCCGAACTGCGTAGGGTTGCGATAGCGAACAACGTACCTGCTTTAGATGTGATTCTCGATATTACCCGCGTTCAATCGGGCGATGAAGATCCGCCTGCTTACTATACTGAATTGAACACTCGGGCTGTTAATTCCGTGGCAACGTTTGGTGACTTGGTCGCTCGATTCATCGAGCAGTCATTGGCGTTAGATACGAATGAGCTTATTGACCTCATCGTTGAGCGAAGCGGATACGGAGCTATGCTCCGTGAGGACAAAGAACGCGGCGAAGAACGTATGGAAAACCTACAAGAATTGAAGGCGTCGGCAGAGCAGTTCGCAGGTTCGGAAGAACGCGGGCAGCTAACCGAATTTTTGGAGAACGTGGCGCTTGTTTCGGATGTTGATGGGTTGCAAGGTGGAGATGATTCTGACGTTGATGAAGAGGCGATAACTCTCATCACTCTTCACCAAGCAAAAGGACTTGAGTACGACGCTGTGTTCTTGGTCGGTCTCGAAGAAGGGATGTTGCCGCACTCTCGAAGCGTGGACGATCCGACACAGCTTCAAGAAGAACGTCGGCTCCTTTATGTAGGCATGACACGTGCTCGTAAACGGCTTTACATGTTCAGGGCTTTCCAGCGTCGATTCAGAGGCCAGTCTGGTTCGCAAATGGCTTCCCGATTCCTACTTGAAATCCCAGATTCTTTGGTGACGACCCGAGATATTAGAGGTCACGACCGAGTTGCTGATCGCATGCCAGATCCTATGTGGACCAAGCGAATGTCATCGACGCCTGGACCTCGTTCGGCTTCTAAGTCGAACGAAGCCTACACCGCTGGCGAAAAGGTTCGTCATAAAGCGTTTGGTGAGGGAGTCGTTGTCAGCTCGTCGGGCGTTGGCTCCGATACTCAGGTGACGGTTGCGTTCTCGGGGCAGGGCATAAAGAGGCTGATGGTCTCTTTTGCACCTCTTGAGAAAATCGTAGAGGAAGAATCGAGTCAGCAGTTTGATCCTGATGAAGATAACTTCGAGATGCAGGATCCGGAACTTTTCGCACCATAGCCGATCGTCTATGTGAGGGACCACGACGGTTGTATGAATCGAATTCAGTAGAGCTACCTACTGCCACCAAAGGTCGTTGCGGTAAATATGAGTTCGGCATACACAATGTCGAAGCCAGCGGCCGATTCGATTACGTTGGTTCGAGGGCTTGGCGTCGAGGGCGCTTCGAAGACTGGAATGAGGACAGCATGGGTATCGAGAGGCAGGAAATGGGCGGTCAGCGACAGCGATCCTGACGTCGTTATGAGTTCGGTCGGCGAGCTGGATGGAACGGTCTCTTCGTAGTCGTTTTCGGGTCGTAACCTATGCGATGAGTCGCAAGCTGGTATCGAATACGATGATTACTCGGGGCTAAATCTGTGTAACCCCGACTACAATCGGTTGCCATGAAAACGCCTCGATGGGATCGAATGTATGTCTTTGTGTTCTCGGCAACCTCGTTTGCCGCATTGAGCGTTGCGTCGTTGTTCGCCGTGCCGTTGGTAGAAACTACTAACGCGGAAACTGGTGAAATAATTCGAACCACGCTGGCTGCCGACGGTCAGTACCAACTGATACTGGTCAGCACATTGCCGGTATTTCTAGCGGGGAGTGCACTTTGGGTAACACCCAAAGATGGCATTCCAGACAAGGCGGCGAAGATCAACTTATGGGTCGCAACATTCTTGATCTACGTATTCGTTGTTCTGTTCATCCTTGTGAATGGCATATTGTTCTTCCCAACCGCGATATTGATGACTGCGGCGGCGGTAGGTTCGCAGGTACGTCGGCGTAAACGAACAATATTTGCTGAATTGCCAACTGAATCGAAATCAGGTTTAGGTGGCGGCAAACGTCGACGGAATAAAGATTAGACTGGCGCTAACTTCAACAAGCAGCGGTTCGACTCGCACGCGTGATCTATTTAGCTACGACGGGGACAGATATGACGACATCAGCATCGCCTGATAACACGGTTATTTCTGAGGAACTTCGATCATTTATTGATCTGGAGTCGGACGCCGTCACCTATGACATTGAACGCCACGCGGTTGAACGATTCGCTTGTGCCATCGGCGATCCGAACCCGCTGTATACGAACATCGAATTCGCCGAGTCGAGCTCACACGGCAGTTTAATCGCACCCCCGACGTTCTTTAGGTCGCTATTGCCGGGCGACTACCCGCAGCCTTATCCGGAGCCGTTTGCACATATTCTCGATGGTGGCAGCAAGTATCGATACAACGAGCGAGTTCGGGTTGGCGATCGAATAACGGTAGTACGGAAGATCACCGATTTATTCGAGAAGTATGGTCGAATGGGGACGATGTTGTTCAAGATTTGTGAGATCAGTTATACGAATCAAGAGGGTCGATTGGTCGCTACTCAGACCACGACTACGATCACTTACGGCACGGGCGAAAAGGACTCCGGCATTGGCGTTCACTAAATATCAAACACCGATGTTCGAAGATGTAAGAATTGGGGATGAGCTTCCTGAACTGGTGAAGCACCCCGACAATCGACAATTGGTGATGTACGCAGGGGCTTCGCAAGATTTCGTTGCGATCCACTACGATCTCAATGTTGCAAAAGAAGCAGGACACCCCAATGTGATTATTCACGGGGCGTTGAAGAGCGCTTGGTTAGGCGAATTAGTCACTGGATGGATCGGATCTGAAGGTCGATTGCTGGAACTCGATGCTTCGTACCGTGCAATCGATTTTCCGGGTGACACAGCCACATGCATCGGCAAGATCACCGACACTCGGATCCAAGACGACGTCGGCCTGGTCGAGATCGAAATCGGACTTCGTAATTCCGAAGGCGCCATTAGCACTCCGGGCAGAGCACTCGTGTCACTGCCGACCCGTTCTGCGATTTAGCGGATTAATCTGACTGCGCATTTTCAAAATACAAAATCAAACTCAGCAAATAGGAACTTGAACATATGAGTCGTGCGCTTGAAGGCAAAGTAGCAATCGTTACTGGTGCAGGTCGTGGAATCGGGCGTGGGATCGCTGAAGAACTTGCAGCGAACGGCGCCAAGGTAGTGGTCAACGACGCTGGTCTTTCACTTTCGGGTGAATTAGAGGGCCAGAGTCCTGCTGACGAAGTAGTGGCTGCAATCAAAGCTACCGGTGGCGATGCCGTTGCTATCGCTGAGTCGGTTTCAACCTTCAATGGCGGAGAGCGCATCGTTCAGGCGGCACTCGATTCGTTCGGGCATCTGGATATTGTCGTTACAGCCGCTGGAATACTTCGAGATCGAATGATTTACAACATGTCGGAAGAAGAGTGGGACTCCGTTTACGACGTTCATCTCAAAGGTACGTTCAATATTGTTCGACACGCAGCACCGCTGTTCCGAAAACAACGTGGCGGGCGAGTTATCACGTTTACATCTGAGTCGGGATTGGTTGGCTTTCCCGGGCAAGCGAACTATGGCGCAGCCAAATCAGGCATTCACGGATTTACTAAAGTAGTCGCTAAAGATCTCGGCAAGTACGGAGTGACCGCAAACTCGATCGCACCTCGGGCGGAGACTCGTATGGTCGAGTCGATTCCGATTGAAATAAGAGAAAAACTTGCCGCCAACGGACTCTTCCCCGGCAAGAATGAAGCGTCATTGGAGCCTGAAGATATTGCTCCCTTTGTTGCGTTTCTGGCTTCCGATTATTCAGCGCCGGTCAACGGTCAGACATTCCTCGTGTACGGCGGGAACGTTGTGCACATGACTTTGCCTCGACGAGTGAAGACGATTTACAACTCTGCACCGCCAGCTACTTGGCAGCCGGATCAGCTAGACGCACAAGTGGGTCCGAGCTTGCTGGGACACCCATCTGTCGAGGGGCCTATCGCAAGCAAGCGACTAGAAGGCAAGGTTGCTGTCGTCACGGGCGCTGGTCGTGGAATAGGACGCGGCGTTGCGAAGCTGTTGGCGTCGCAAGGAGCGTCTGTGGTCGTCGCCGACGTTGGAGCCTCTCTCGACGGTGACGGCGAAGACACGACACCGGCCGCAAAGGTCGTCGAAGAGATATCAGAACTTGGCGGCCGCGCCGTTGCTTCGTATCACTCGGTGGCAACGATGGAGGGCGGTGAAAACATCGTCAAGACGGCGATGGAGGAGTTCGGTCGACTCGATATTGTTGTGACTGCAGCTGGAATCTTGCGAGATCGCATGTTGTTCAACATGAGCGAACAGGAGTGGGACGACGTTATGGGCGTGCATCTCAAAGGCACGTTCTCGGTCGTTCAGCCAGCGTCAAAAATTTTCAAAGAGCAGGGTAGTGGTCGAATCGTGACGTTTAGCTCGGTATCGGGCTTGTACGGATACGGTGGGCAAGCGAACTACGGCGCTGCGAAGGACGCTATCGCCGGGTTTACTCGTGTCGTAGCTAAGGACTTGGCGCGGCACGGTGTGACGGCGAACGCTATATCGCCGGGTGCGCAGACTCGAATGACCGATTCGATTCCCGACTCGACAAAAGATATGCGCAAGGGCGAGTTCCTACCAGCACCCGAAGGTACGCTGACGACTGAGCCAGAGCAGGTCGCTCCGATGATCGCTTGGCTGGCATCAGATCAGGCAGCAGACGTGACTGGGCGGATTTTCCACACTGTTGGAAATCGCGTCAGTTTGATGAACTCGCCGGAGCAAGGTCGTTCAATTCATAAGGCGGGTCGCTGGACCGTCGAAGAGCTTGCGGGAGTGTTCCCTGAAACGATCGGTATGGATCTCGTGAATCCAGCGCCGCCTCAGGATTAGTTGCCTGCTGTGGCGATCCCTGTTGCAACGGCCATTCCGAGCTTTGGTACTTCGATCGTGAGCACGTTATTGCTCAGCGTTGAGCTACCCGGGGTTGGTACGAGGTTGTCGGGTTGTTCCCACGTGTTTGCCAGCTTTGGATCGTCTCCGGTCATTGTCTGAACCGTTCCTTGGCTTGTAATTTTGCGATCTGAGAGATCGATAGTTACGGTGGCGTCCTGATCGACAGATCGGTTGACGAGGAACAGCGACATCTCTCCCGACTCTTCATCGAAACTAGCTGATGCGTCGATGAAGTCGACTTCACCGCGATCGCCAGCGTCGTAAGTCGGACTTTGGACAGCCGGTGTAAGCGAGATGCCGTTTGCGTGTTTCGAATAGAGGGCGAACGGGTAGTAGATGCTCTGCTTCAACGTTCC
>JAPKFF010000148.1:0-3476 GCA_028821715.1 Dehalococcoidia bacterium | reverse complement strand
TCACTCGGACCAACTGAGCATCGAAATCCCAAGTGAATCCCACGGCTGAGACGTGGGGTTTGCCGTCGGAGCGAACCAAAGTAAGCGAAGCGAGATGGCGTTCAGCTAAGAAAGCACTGACGTCTTTCGTGAGGTTCAAAGGATCTAACGACATTACGGGTGCGCAATCGCATCTAGAACATCAAGCCGAGCCGCTTTTCTCGCAGGGAGAATTGCTGCAAAGACGCCAGCCACGACGCACATTGCAACGATCAAAGCGAAGTTTGCGAATGGAATTCCGAAATCGGTAATAAAAGACTCCGGCATTGCGTTGACGGCGATGAAACCTAGCAACGTGCCCAGGGCGACCCCCATGACTCCTCCGAACACGGCAATTATTACCGCCTCCCACCGGATCATCCGTCTAGTTTGCGATCTTGTCATGCCGATGGCGCGCAGAAGTCCTATTTCGCGAGTGCGTTCAAAAACCGACAACATCAAAGTATTCACGATCCCCAATATGGCGATAATGACAGCGAAGCCCACTAATGCATTAACGGTGAGCAACAGTTGGTCGATCCGTCTCTCGATGTTTTGTTGGTATTCGTCTCGATCCTGGAGATTTGCCTCTGGATATTTATCTGTGATCGCTTCTATGTCAGGTCTTACCTGTTCCACCTTGACGCCCTCACGGAGTTCGACGGCAGCAAAAAGATCTGATTGTCGAGCCGGGTCGAAACCTCGTTCGTAGGTCGCCATGTCGATCACCCAATTACCCAATATGGAGCCATCATCAAAAATTCCGACAACCTTTAGAGTGACGACGCCCCCCACAGGGAAAACAGCATCCAGAGAATCTCCAACCGATAACTCAAGATCGAATGCTGGGTCTTTGTGCACCAGCACGCCGCTATTGGAGAGTCCTGAGTAGCTCCCTTCGATAAGACTGATATCGATTACGGTTCCCAGACCTTCTTGTTGAGTTCCGATCACGTCTTTGGACGCTCCATTGACTGTCATGCGTGCAGTTCCGGGCCCTCCTCGATACCCGACAGCGACCTCGACGCCTTCGACTAGTTTGAGTTCTTCGACGAGTTGTGGGCTGAAACCCCACGAAGTTCTTCCTTCAGTGTCGATAAAGAAATCAGCGCCCAGAGATGAGTCGAGCGCCGATGAGAACGTCTTTTTGAAACTTGTACCAACCACCAAAACCATGGCTACCAGTGCCAGCCCTACCATCAGAGCGGATGCTGTTGCGGCGGTTCGTCTCGGGTTTCTGCTTGCGTTCTCGCGTGCCAAGTTGCCCGACGCTCGAGCGAACCGACTGATCGGCAGACCTAACGCACGCGCTGCCGGTCGAGCGATGAGAGTACTCAACAGAGAGACTGAAACGAAGAGCAGCAACGCTCCGCATGCAAGTAAACCGAGCTGTCGCGCCGCTCCGCTGTTCGTTCTTGTCCCGATCAGCGTTGCAAGAAGCCCGAACACCCCCAGGAGAACTCCAACGAAGGTTCGCCGCTTGTTATTGCCGCTCCACAGACTCAAATCTTCACGTAATGCGGCGATTGGCGGTATGCGAGATGCTCGACGAGCTGGGGCTATAGCCGCTGACATGGTGACCCCGATGCCCACTATTGCCGCGGCAAGCCAGGTGCGTGCTGCGATCACTGTTGGACCGTCAGGCAGCCCCGAACCTCCGCCGGCTTGCGCTATAAGTGCTTTGATTGCCCAGACAACGCCTAATCCGGCGAATATCCCCACAATCGATGCGACGACACCGATGACTAAGGCTTCGGTCAGAACTGATGTGCGGATTTGCCGTCCGGTTGCCCCTACTGCGCGTAGCAGACCGAACTCTCGGACGCGTTGACCGAGAACAATCGCGAATGTGTTGTTGATGATGAACGAACTAACTACGAGCGCTACGGCGGCAAATACGAGCAAGGCGTTCTGGAAGATCGTGATGAACGTGTCAAATTGTTCGCTGAACTCGCTCGCGACGACATTGCTGGTCACGGCTTCGAAACCCGACGGAAGTTGACTTGTCAAGCTCGTGGCTAATTGTTCTTCATCGATTCCTGTTTGGGAACCAACCGTCACTGCCAGATAGGAATCAGGATAATTGAACAGTCGTTGCGCGGTGGCAGTGTCAATTAACACGAAAACTGCTCCGCCGCCGTTGTCGAGACCCCAGCGGGTAATGCCGCTCACCCGGAAATCCTCGGCTGGGCCTAGTGAACGAATCGTGATGGTGTCGTCAAGCGAAATTCCGTAACGTTCAGCGGTGTCGATATCCACCATCGCCTCACCCTCGCGAGGGGCTCGCCCATCGAGAGTTTCGAAACTAGTGAGTTCATTATCCTCGTCAAAATTGAAAGCAAGCGTTGGTGCTCCACCGGGCGGCTCGATAAGAGCTTTGTCAAACGAAACCCGTGGGAACCCTTGAATCACTCCCTCGGCAGCGGCAACACCTGGCGTCAATTGAAGTTGATCAACAATCGACTGGGGGACGGTAGGACGACTGAAGGGGTCTCCGTCAATAGTTTCAACGCCACGAACCTGCAGCCAGTTTGGGCCAGCGATCTCGACAGCGATTTCATCGAAAACTGAGCGAAGGCTGTCAGCGAGAATAAAAGATCCCGATACGAAAGAAACGCCGAGCACCACCGCAAACGTGGTTAAAGCTAGACGAATCTTCCTGGCTAGCAGTGAATTGAGCGTGAGCTTGAGCACATCAGTCGCCGAGTTGTTTCATGGTGTCCAACACCGAAGCTGCGGACGGAGTCTTAATTTCATGCACGATGACTCCATCGGCGAGGAACACGACGCGGTCTGCGTGAGCTGCCGCGGAGGGATCATGGGTCACCATCACGATGGTCTGGCCAAGATCGCGTACCGCGTTTTGCATGAATTCGAGAATTTCGTCACCTGTTTTGCTGTCTAGATTGCCGGTAGGTTCGTCTGCGAAGATGATTTCGGGTTGTCCGCCTAGGGCTCTGGCGACAGCAACTCTCTGTTGCTGACCGCCGGAAAGTTCACTGGGTCGATGCTTAAGCCGATCTCCTAACCCCACCGCTTCTATTACCTGACGAAGCCACGAAGAGTCCGGTGAGGTGCCCCCAAGTTGTTGGGGTAAAACGATGTTTTCCTCAGCGGACAGTGTCGGGATGAGGTTGAAAGCTTGAAAAACAAACCCGATACGGTTTCGACGAAGCAAAGTGAGATCACGATCGGACAATTGGCTGATATCAGTGTCTCCAATGAACACCTGACCAGAAGTGAGTTCATCTAGCCCAGCGAGGCAGTGCATCAGGGTCGATTTACCCGAACCCGACGGACCCATAATCGCTGTGAATTCTCCACTTATGAGATCGATGGATAGTCCGTCGAGAGCACGAACTTCGGTGTCGCCTGAACCGTAAATTTTGCTTGCGTCTACGGTTCGGGCAGCCAGCGTGGTGGTGTTCATATTGGTCACCCTACGGGCGACCTTAGAA
>JAPKFF010000147.1:0-3510 GCA_028821715.1 Dehalococcoidia bacterium | reverse complement strand
CCTTTAGGTCCGTCAGCGTGAGTTTGAATTTCACGTGTCGAAGGGTCGGCACCAGTGCCAAGTACATCAGTAATGGAAACTTCTGCTGTGTCGTTGTTTGGGTTGACACGTGAGGTCATTAACTTTTCCTGTCGATATTTTGTTGATAACGGCGTTCAATCGGCATGCAATCTAGATCAAATCCGTCGATAAATCATAAATGAAACGAACTCTTGGGAGAATAATACCGCTAACTGCTACCGTTTTTGGCCGTTCCGTGCTCAAGAGCTCAATCAAGTATTAAAACGGATACACGGTCCATGTCGGTCCGGGGTTTCTTGTCACTGATCATCAAGACGCGGTTTGAGTCAAACCGAGACGCTAGTGTTATTTGCGACTATAATCTGCCTCACTTTAACTAAAACTCGCCAAGTACAAATCTCTTTCCATGAAAATCACCGATATCAAAACTCACGTTGTCATGCCAATTCCTGGTTTAGCATGGCTCTTTGTCGAAGTTGAAACCGACGAAGGCGTGTCTGGCCTAGGCGAATGCACCGATTACGCCGTGAATGGCCATTTAGTCCGCGGAATCGAAGCGATCAAGCCGCTTGTTGTGGGCTCTGATCCCAAGAACATAGAGGAAATCTGGCAGCGCATCTTCCACGTGAACTCCGATCTCAACGGTCGCGGCTATATTTCTCACTTAATCAGCGCGATCGATATCGCACTTTGGGACATCAAAGGCAAAGTCCTTGGTGTACCTGTTTATGATCTTCTCGGTGGCGCAGTTAGGGAGAGCGTGCCGCTCTACACACACGTTCGTGACATCAGTGCCGATCAAGGCATCGAAACGATGCAAGAAGAAGCACGTCTCACTATGGCAGCCGGCTATCAGGCGATCAAAACTGATCCATTCCCTAACCGCCGCACGATGGGCGAAACCTTCTATGGCGCAAACATGGTCGAACGCATGGAGCCAAAAGCGATCGCGGAGGCAGTCGAGTGGATGGAAGCACTTAGAGAAACCGTTGGCCCCGACTACGAGATTCTCGTCGATGCACACGCTCGAATGGACGTTGCTTCGGCTATCAAAGCAGCCAACGCCATTGAACATATCGACCTCGTTTGGTTTGAAGAACCCACCCACGTCGAGAATCACAATGCACTTCGCCAGATTCGCGAGAATACGGATGTTCCATTGTGTGTTGGCGAGCGACATTTCACTCGCTGGGACTACGATGAAATCCTACGTGATCGCTTGGTCGACTACATTATGCCCGACATTGCTTGGTGTGGAGGTATTAGCGAAATACGTCGGATCGCTTCGATGGCTGAAATTCAGTACATCACGGTGAGCCCGCACGATGCACTAGGACCAGTAGCCATTGCAGCATCGTTCCAAGCTTCGATTGCAATTCCAAACCTCTACCGAGAAGAATGCTTGCACACTTGGTTCGAAACCTTCGAGAAGATCATCACCCCGATGTTTGATGTTCGGGACGGTTCAATATTTCCGAACGGTCGCCCCGGGCTCGGTATCGAACTGATTCCAGAGGCTTTGGAAGAGTTCGCCGTAGATGTCGATTCGCCTGAGGCCCAGCCCGGCTGGTGGAACAATGAGAACAAAGCTACCGGAGCCTGGGCCACATCTGACCGGAAGTAATACCAGTCGAACATAATGAACAAAATATGGTGTTAAAGGTCAGGATATGCAAAATGGTCTCAAAACCTCTTTGACCATTTTCGAGCGAAGCCAGAGTAATCGCTGTGCCTAAACCATCGCTTCGTAAACAGGTGTGCTGAAAGGTTCATGAAACCACTCGGGTTCAGTATCAAATGTCGACACGCTAACTATCGAGCGCCCTCGCGAAAGAAAATCACACTAGTGTGCTGATAGAGTGGCGGGCTGCGAACGCAAATCAACCTTTTCGAGAGCTGGATCACTTGTCGTACACCCACATTTTTGCCGGAAATTCATTTGACCGAGGCGATCACGAGCGCCGGGACGAAGAGCTACTGAAAAAGATGATTCGGCAAGACAACACGAAGCTGCTGCCGTTCCACAAACTGCAGCCGTTAGTGCAACGAAGCCCCGACGCTGAACTCGCTTGGATCGGTCACGACTTTCTAGACGATCTTCCTGAGGAAGCTGGCGGACCTAAATTTCTTGGATTCGACGAAGAACGAAATCCGCACTTTGCGATCGACATATCAGCCGTCGAAGACCCCTCAGGGGTAGCAGCCCTAGTTTCAGGCGCTACTTTCGAAGACGGACGGGCCGCTGCAACAGACATTCCACAGGAACAATCGGGAATTCTCGCTCAAGCCAGAGCCAATCTGAACTGGCATTCCCAACACCGATTCTGTTCAGTTTGTGGAACGGAATCTCAGAGTTTCCGCGGTGGGCTTATGCGCCAATGCCCCAACTGCAGTTCTCAGCATTTTCCTCGAACCGACCCCGTCGCAATCATGCTTGTTTACAAAGGAGACAAGTGTGTGATGGGTCAGACACTCGCACGTCAGAACTCTAGTTTCTACTCATGTCTAGCAGGATTCATGGACCAAGGCGAAGCGATCGAAGAGGGTGTTCGACGCGAAGTTATGGAAGAGGCCGGTCTCAAAGTAGGCAAGGTGACTTACCACTCGTCACAGCCGTGGCCGTTTCCATCGTCACTGATGATCGGCTGCCACGCCGAAGCGATTTCCGACGAGATCGTCGCTGATCCAGGTGAAATGACCGATGTTCGCTGGTTCACAAAGGACGAAGTGAAACTAGCGCTCGAAGACAGACTTGAAGGTGTGAACATTCCCGGACCAATTGCCATCGCCCATCACCTAATCAAAGCATGGGCGTACGGCACAGCGAATATTTAAACGAAAATTCGGCGGTGATTTCAGACGAAGAAGTTCAGGTTGTCGATATGACCGCGATCTTGTTCCCCGATAACGAACATAGAACGTAAAGGTGTGGCGATCATTGCTGAACACGACAACTAACTGGTCAGAGTTTGTACGCTGACGCTGGATAGTGGAACTGAGTACGCCTCTCGACGGCGATCGAGCCGAGAACTTCGACTTCACATAGGCCAGAGTTCGAATACGGCATAAGTTCCAATAAGTTTCGAAGGTGACACTACTCGATAAATTCGAGCCAGTTACTTTCTGGTTACTTTTCCTGTTCCATTGGACGTTCTAGTGAATTCACTTCTAGTCGTTCCCACCCGGCAGCACTTCCTTGAAAAGACGAAACATGTTGCCTCCAGCAATTTTTTCAATCTCTGATGCAGTGAATCCGGCTCCAACCAGCGGATCCCAAAGATTAGGTAACTCGCTTGAATCTCCAAGACCTTTCGCCCAAGTCAGATCTTCCTGGTTCGTGTTGCGTAGATACGGCACGTCGCGAACCGGATCACCAAGTACCCAATCAGGGCCAAGTCCAACAACGTCAATTCCGCCTATATTTGCGACATAGCGAATCTGCTTCACAACATCGTCGATATCCGCTTGAACGCCATTCACGCCAAGCAC
>JAPKFF010000046.1:0-16225 GCA_028821715.1 Dehalococcoidia bacterium | reverse complement strand
GTATTTCCAGTTCAACGGTAGCTGATCTTCATTTCAGGTGGGATGAATATTCGCAAGGATGGGAACAACGAGGTTAACCCTTCTCGTGAACGACTGAATACAATGGTTAACTGCCTTATTTGCGGACGTTACAAAGTTATGTGGGGGAGTGGCGAAATGGCAGACGCGCATGCCTTAGGAGCATGTGCCTTAATCGGCGTGTGGGTTCGACTCCCACCTTCCCCACCATTTATTTTTTCGTACAATCATCGGTCGACGGAGCGACTCTTTAGTCGCAGCAACGTCCCGATAATCGTTCAATCTAAAGAGAAAAAATGACTAAAGTCCTCGTTACTCGGCGTACATTTCCGGAAGCCGCAGCTGCTCTTCGTGCAAGCGGTGCAGAAGTTGTGATTTGGGAAGATTCCGATGCGCCATCTCAGTCGGACCTAATCGCTGCAGTTGCAGATATCGATGGTCTCTACGCTCATATCACCAATCAAGTGAACGCTGAGGTAATGGATGCAGCACCGAAGTTGAAGGTTATTACAGAGTTTGGCGTTGGCTACGACAACATCGAAATCGTTGCTGCTAACAAGCGGGGAATTGCCGTTTGCAACACCCCGGGAATTCTTTCCGAAAGCACAGCCGACGAAGCGTTTGCGTTGTTGGCTTCAATGGCTCGACGTACCAATGATCTACCAGCGATGGTGAAGCGTGGCGAGTGGGGAGATTTCGACCCACTGGGCTATCTCGCAACCGACATTCATCACAAAACGCTTGGAATAGTCGGCATGGGTAACATTGGATCTGAGATGGCAAAACGTGCCGCTGGCTTCAACATGAACGTGCTGTATTTCAATCGAAACAAACGTGATGAAGAATTTGGCGCAACTTACGTTGATTCACTTGAAGAAATTCTCGAACGATCTGACTACATTTCTTTGCACAATCCTTTGACGCCGGAAACGACGAACATGATGAGCACCGATCAATTCAAGTTGATGAAGAAGTCAGCCATTCTCATCAATACGACGCGCGGTCCGGTTGTCGATCAGGATGCCCTCTACGAAGCGTTGAAGTCTGGTGAAATCGCTGGAGCAGCTTTGGACGTCACGGTGCCAGAACCGATTCCTTCTGACCACCCGTTACTTACGCTCGACAATTGCCTTATCATGCCGCACGTTGCGAGCGCTACAGGCGATACTCGAATGAAGATGGCTATGATGTCGGTTGAGAACGTCCTTGCGGGTATGGCGGGCGACTGGCCCCCTTACTGTGTGAACCAGAAAGAGATCTCTAGTAACGCTCGCCTAAAGGGCTAGATATCTAGGTTTACCAAGTTTAATCGTCGAAGAAAGCCGCGTCTTCATCACTCAGATACCGCTTGGTTTCCTCAACTCGGAAACTAATACCGAGACCTGGACTGTCATTCACCTCTATATGACTGTCCTTGACCTGATAAGCGTCAACACCGTCAAGAATATCCCACCACCAGTCAGGTTTACCATTTGGCAGTTCGAACGCTATAAAATTCTGTGGCATCGCTGCACCAACGTGTACGTGTGCAGCTAGCCCGATCAAACCGTCGACGGTACCGTGAGGTGCCATCTGAATATTGTGTAGATCGGCGAACTCAGCGATCCATTTGAGTTCTGAAATTCCACCGACGTCCATTGGGTCAGGGCCGACTACGTCGACTGCGTGCTGCTCAATGAGGTCTTTAAATCCGTGCCGCAAGTAAATCTGCTCGCCAGTGTGAATTGGTGTCGATGTGTATGGCGTGACTTGTAAGAAGTATTCAGGATGCACATATGGCGTGTAATCCCCAGTAATAGTGTCTTCCATCCACATCAGGTGATATGGCTCGAGCGCCTGTGCAAGACGTAATGTATCGGACGCAGTTAGGCCCGGACCGCAGTCTAGAGCGAGCCCCACTTCATCGCCAAGTACTTCTTTCATAGCAATTACTGCATCGACAGTAATGTTAAAGCCCTTTTCGGTTAGTACTCCACGGTTCCCATACTTGTCTGCCTCCACATATTCGCCGTACTGAAAATCAGGCATGTGCCTGAGCATTGGTGAACCGTGGAATGCAACCCCCTGCTTGATGATAGAGAAATTCTGTGGAAGATCTTTCATATATTGCATATTGGCAGCGAAGTCTTCTGGCGTGTAGCCGTCAAAGCGCTTCCGGTAGTTTCCGTTGTAAACCCTAACTTTGTCTCGTATCTTGCCACCGAGTAGTTTGTATACCGGAGCGTTAAGTGCTTTGCCTGAGATGTCCCATAGCGCTATTTCAATGGCGCTCACACCTGAACCCCACGGCTTGAATCCACCTGCTCGTCGAATATGCAGCAACACTCGCTCAACATCCGTCGGATCAAGTCCCACGATTAAATTCTTGTAATATTCGATCTGTGGTTTGAAAAAAGACTGATTACGCGGTGATTCGGCACCACCGATACCATCAATGCCCTCATCGGTTGTGATTCGGACTACCGGATGATCTCCGATAGTGGCTACTTTAACGTCTGTGATCTTCATAAATGCTCTTTTGCTTCCGACTCCAAGGTCAACAAGTGACTACTAATTCTCACGAGCGGAATTCTACGCTTGATCAGAAGCACAGAATCGCAATAATAATTCAAATTCTGTTCTAAGCATCAGAGCTTTAATTTAGACGAATGCTCGATTTCGGTATTACTATTCATGCTAATAAAATCTTTTTGAATGAAACGGAGAGAAAATGCGAGTAGCGACTTGGCGTGGTGGTGGTGAAATTACGATTGATGAAGTTCCGACCCCGAAGGCGGGTCCGAGCGAGTTAGTTGTGAAGGTTCTTTCATCGGGAATCTGCGGAACAGACATTCACAAAACGCAAGGATTATTCCCCGCTACACCCCCCGACATTCTTGGTCATGAGTTCGTTGGTCCTGTTATCGAAATCGGAGAAGGTGTCGATGAGTCGATGATTGGCAAAGTCATCGGCTGCACGATGAATCCTGCCTGTGGCGAATGTCAGGGCTGTCTCACATGGTCGGCAATGCATTGCGAGCGCAACAAGCGCTATTCAGGGGGATTCGCCGAGTACGTCCTCGTTGATCACCGACAGGCGCACATTGTGCCCGATGGTCTTGACCACGAAACCGCCTCGATGGCGGAACCGCTGGCATGTGTCATTTCTACTCTCAACATGATAGAAGTCCAAGAGGGCTGTGATGCGCTTGTGGTCGGTGGAGGACTCCTAGGATTGCTGACGGTCGGAATGCTCAAGCTTCGGGGCGCAGCAAACATCATCCTCTCTGAGCCAAACGCAAAGCGGCTCGGGATGGGCAAGCAATTTGGTGCGACTCACCTTAATGACCCGACTAAAGACGATTTAGCTGAGCTAGTGAATGAAGTCACCGGTGGGTATGGCGTAAAGATCGGTGCTGAGGCAGTAGGTGTACCGGCATTAGTAGCCAATGTTTCGAAGCTGATTCGACCGCGAGGCAATCTCGTGCTTGTCGGGGTTTCGCCACAAGGTTCAGCATTGCCGGTAGATCTTTACGATTTGCACTACAAAGAAATCACAATGAGCGGTGCGTTCGGTGCTGGTGACGCCTTTAGCGAAGCCCTCGAAACGTTGCCAAAGCTAAACTTAGTTGGTGTCGTGAGCGGACGTTTTCCATTGGAAGAAACGTCCAAAGCATTGCAGATATCGGCAAAGGGCGGCGGTGTGAAGTACATGATTGCTCCACACGACTAATAGAGAAATAGATCAATTAATGCTGGCGCACCGACCAATACAACGGTAATCTGCGTTCGCTTGCAATATTCAGAAAATAAATACGCACCATTAGTGATGCGGTCGAGGTTAAACATGGCAAAGCTCTCGGGTGGAGAAGCCCTCATAAAATCTTTGGTTCGTGAGGGAGTCGAAGTCATATTCGGTTTGCCGGGAGTTCAGATGTACGGAATCGTCGCTGCATTGCGAGATGAACCAAGCATCAAGTTCGTTGTAACTCGCAATGAAACTGCAACGACCTATATGGCAGACGGATATGCCCGTACAACCGGTAAACCCGGGGTAGCGATGGTTGTGCCCGGCCCCGGCATCTACAACGCAGGTGGCGGACTTTCTACCGCGTTCTCTCGATCGTCTCCTGTTGTGCTAATTGCGGGTCAAATTCCACGGTCGACTATTGGCAAAAACTTTGGTGGGCTCCACGAAGTAAACGACCAGAAGGAAATTACCAACCCGGTCACGAAGTGGCAAAAACTAGTAATTCGCCCCAAAGAGGTGCCTGAAAATATTCACGAAGCGTTCAAACAGGCACAATCGGATCGACCTTCACCAGTTCACTTCGAGCTTCCGCCTGAGACTATGGTCGAACGGCAAGAGGTCGAACTTCTGGAGCCCGCAAAGATCGAACGTAAAGTTCCTGCCGATTCTGTTATCGAAAAGGCTGCAAAAGAGATCGCAGCCGCTCGCAAACCGGTTATTTACGCAGGTGGCGGAATCGCTCGATCTGACGCCGAAGCTGAACTCGTAGCTTTCGCCGAAGCTCACCAGATCGCAGTACTAACATCTGCTGGTGGTAAAGGAACGATGTCAGAGCGACACGCTCTGGCGTTAGGTGGATCGCTTGGCCCAACGGGTCAACTGAAGGATTACATCGAGGATGCGGATCTTGTTATCGGAATCGGAACAAGATTTTCGATGCGCAATCAGGCAGCAGGCGAAGCTCGACTTATTCATGTTGATGTCGACCCTGAAATGATCGGTCACGTGCACCGGAACTCCCTCGGAGTAGTTGGTGACGTGAAGATATCACTACCAAAACTCAGCGCTGCGATAACTTCAGCCGGGGGCGGAACATGGAATTCTCCAGCAGCTGAAGTTGCCCAGATTCAAGAGAATCTCACTAACAGCGAAGAAGAGATCAACCAACCGCAAGAAGACTATCTTCGAGCGTTGCAAGAGGGTGCTCCCGACGATGCAATCATGATCTTCGGAATGACTCAACTTGGCTACTACTCACGTCCTCGGTGGATCACACAGAACCCGAAGTCGTACATCGATTCTGGATACTCGGGAAACCTTGGTTTTGCGTTTCCAACTGCATTGGGCGCCAAGGTTGGTAACCCCGACAAACCAGTTATTTGTGTTTCAGGTGACGGTGGTTTTATGTACAACTCGTCGGAGATTTCGACGGCTGTGAAGTACGGAATTAATCTTGTAACCGTGATTTACAACGACGGTCACTACGGAAACGTGGCACGCGACATGGATGACGATTTCGGCGGAACATATGAGACAGATTTCGTTAATCCTGACTTCGTAAAACTTGCCGAAGCTTATGGCGCTGTTGGTATCCGAGCAGAAGGTCCGCTCGACGTAAAAAACGTACTGCCGAAAGCACTAGCTATGAACAAGCCAGTGTTTATCGACGTGCCAGTCTCACGAGTGCCACGACCGAAGCAGTGGTCAGCACGTGCTCCATGGACTACTCCGCAGGACGGCCTGTTGGATTAGTACTTGATGCTGGTGGTTAACCTGTAGTTATGTGGAATGGCTACAGCCCCCCCCTCGGCTCTATAAATATCGGCTGACTTGACTGATCGTCATTGCGTCATCATCGACTTTAAATTGCACCATGCTCGTGCGGTCTGAGAGCTGCTTCGATAGCGAAGTTGGCAGGGGTTGGAACTCCAAGCGTTTTGCCCATTTCTACGACTCTTGCATTAAGGAGTCCGATTTCGATTGGGTTGCCAGCGATGAGGTCATGACCCATCGAACCGATAATGAAAGGCTCGCGTCCTTGAGTGGCTTTCATTGTTGAATCGACCCTTGCGTCGGAAATAGCAATTCCATTCGCCCGTGCCACGGCTGCTACTTCAGAAAGCACCTGACGGTACATCTCGGTTGTGGTCTCTTGAGCAAAAATATCTCCGATGGGTTTGCGAGTGAGTGCTGTCATTCCGCTTAACGCACATATGAAGATAAATTTCATCCATAGAGCCAATTCGATATTCTCGTGCGCTTCGGCTGCTAGCCCTGCAGCAACACAGCGTTCGACGAGCGCGGATACTCGTTCCGAAGTCGGCCCTGAGGATTTCCGCGAGGCAGCCATTTCGCCAATGACTAGTGAACCAGGACCACCCGCTTGCTTCACAACTCCAGGTTCCGTTATCAATGCTGAAACCGTGACTGTACAACCGAGAACATGTTCAGAACCGAATGCTTTGCTTAGGACAGGCTCGCTGTCGACGCCGTTTTGCATCGAGATGATCACAGTGCCATCGCCGACCATCCCACCAGAAGCCATTGCTTCAATAGCGGCGTCGGTTCCCCAACTCTTCACCGCGAATATCACCAGATCGACTCTGTCCACGGTCGACATATCGTCTGTCGCAGCGCATTCGACTTCGAAATCCCCGAGAAGTACTGACTGCAACTGAAGTCCGTTCTTGTTTATGGCGTCCAAGTGTGGGCCGCGTGCGATCATCGTCACCTGCGCTCCGGCTTTTGCTAATGCTCCGCCGTAGTACGCTCCGGTGCCGCCTGCACCGACAACTGCCACTTTGAAATCGTTATTGTTCAACTGTTTTCTCACTTTTCGGTGTTGGGAAACGTTGGCTCATCACTACTAGCACCAATCTTAGAACACATGGGATAGCGAATGAAATGCCAGTTGTCGATTCGACGACACCTCCCGCTGTTGTCGCTGATCAATCCGGCTCCCCAGCGATTGGGTCGGCAGATGGAACGTTCATGGTGAGCGATGGTACTGAGGCTACTTTTACAGTGAATGAACAACTGTCTCGATTACCGTTGCCGAACGACTCGGTGCTCCGGACGAACGAGATCACGGGTGAGATTGATCTTTCTGGTGAATCTTCTTCACTCACTAGAAAGCGACGACTCAAAACGTGACCGTTATGTGCGAGACCGATTGTTCTCGACCCAGTCGACCGCTACGATCAGCGTTACGGAGTTTCCTGATATCCCCGAACAATTCGCTGGTGGCGAGGCGTTTACTTCGACGGTAACCGGAACGGTCAACGTGAACGGAACTAACGCCGAAATCGAGTTCTCGATCGAATCTAGGCTTGATCCAGACCGACTTCTTGTTCTGGTAAAAGGAAATGTCACATGGTCAGTTTTTGCATGACGGCTCCGAAAAGCAACTTCTTTGTTGTGAAAGATGACGTTCACGTTGAAGTATTGGTATCGGTTGTTCCAAAATAGGTGATCCTCTGAACTTGTACTGAACTCGTCAGCTATGTCGAGGGTATTTTCATGATTTGCGACTACTATTGAATACATGTCGCAAGATCACGTCCGAAATTTCTGCATCATCGCCCACATCGATCACGGCAAGTCGACGCTTGCCGATCGGCTGATCGAACTAACAGGGGCCGTGTCAGAACGAAAAATGACCGCACAGCACCTCGATACGATGGAATTAGAGCAGGAACGCGGTATAACCATCAAAGCTCAGGCGGTTCGCCTTGAATACCAAGCAAATGACGGTATTAAGTATCAGTTCAATTTAATCGACACCCCAGGTCACGTCGACTTCGCTTACGAAGTATCGCGGTCTCTCGCCGCTTGTGAAGGCGCAGTGTTATTGGTCGATGCAACTCAGGGTATTCAGGCCCAGACGATAGCAAACGTGTATCTGGCGCTTGAGAACGATCTGGAGATAATACCGGTTCTCAATAAACTCGATATGCCAGCTGCGCAGCCTGAACGTGTAATGACCGAGCTAGAGCAAACATTCGGTTATGGCGAAGACGAGGTTCTAAAAATCTCGGCGAAAACCGGAGACGGCGTAGCAGAGTTGCTGGAACAGATTGTCAATCGAATAACTCCTCCGATAGGTCAGGTTGGAGACAAGTTCCGCGCCCTTATATTTGATTCTAAATACGACCAGTTCAAAGGCGTGATCGCCTATGTTCGTGCAATGCACGGGTCGCTCAAATCTTCTGATCGCGTAAAACTTATGGGAACTGGTGTTGAGGCCGAGGTTCTTGAAACAGGTTTCTTCAGCCCCGTCTTAGAAAAAACCAACGGTCTTGAAACCGGCGAAGTCGGATACGTAGCTACAGGTCTGAAAGATGTGAAGGCCGTACGTGTAGGCGACACGATGACGGTATCGACAGATCCTGCCAACGAAGCTCTTCCGGGCTACGCTCCTCAGAGTCCGATGGTGTTCACCGGGATATTCCCCACCGAGGGCGAAGACTATCCTGAACTCCGTGATGCACTCGATAAATTGCAGCTTAACGACGCTGCGCTCGTGTTCGAGCCTGAATCTTCGTCTGCTCTCGGATTCGGATTCCGCTGTGGTTTCCTAGGCTTACTGCACATGGACATCGTGCAGGAGCGACTTGAACGGGAATACGGGCTCGGTTTGATCGCTACTGCGCCAAGCGTCAGTTACGAAGTCTTGCTTAAGAGCGGTGATTCGATCACGATCGACAACCCGTCGAAACTCCCAGATCACAACAACCTTGCCGACATTCTTGAACCATGGGTGAATATCACCATTGTCACGCCGGGGCGTTACATTGGCAACATGATGGAATTGGTTACGAACAAGCGTGGTGAGTACAAGAAGATGGAGTACCTTGAGCCCGCGTCAAATGACGCCGATGGTGGCACATTACGTGACGCTAGAGTTCTGCTCGAATACGATATTCCGCTTTCAGAGATACTCGTTGATTTTCACGACAAACTGAAGTCCGGTACACAGGGCTATGCGTCGCTGGATTACACGAAAATCGACAACCGATCGGCTGATCTGGTGAAGTTAGACGTTCTCGTAAATCACGAACCGGTAGACGCACTTTCGATGATTACTCACCGAGACAATGCTGCTCCGTTTGGGCGTGCCTTAACCTCTAAGTTGAAGGACCTTATTCCTCGACAGATGTTCGCTGTGCCGATTCAGGCTGCTATCGGTGGGAAGATAGTCGCTCGTACTAACGTGAAACCGCTCCGTAAGAACGTGTTGGCGAAGTGTTATGGAGGTGATATAACTCGTAAACGTAAACTGCTTGAACAGCAAAAAAAAGGCAAAAAACGCCGAATGAAGATGGTCGGTTCAATCGAAGTACCGCAAGAAGCGTTTATGGCAGTTCTGACACTCGACTAATCGCGGGAGTGTGCTCAGAATGACGGGCAAATTATGATCTTTAGCCCAACGACATCGACATTTTCTCGCCCAAGCGGTCCCCTTGCTGCCTTCGTATTCCCGAAGTTCCGGAGAATCTGGTTGGCTTCGGTCATATTCTCTCTTGGTAACTGGGGGGAGCGTCTGGCGACCGGCTGGGTAGTTCTCCACGAAACTGATGATGTTTTTCTGGCGGCCGCAACCTTCGCCGTACGTCAGGCACCGCAACTAATTTTTGCGCCGATCGGTGGAGCCATCGCCGATAGATTTCCGCGCGGGAAAATTGTTCTTTTAGTTGGCATTTACAAAGCACTAATCCTTACATCGCTCGCGATAATCGCAGCGAACGGGCTTGAACCACTGTGGCTGGTTTTTTTGATCCTTGGATTTTCGGGAGTAGGGCAATCGTTCGAGTTGCCAGCGGTGCAAGGCATGGTTACTAGCTCGGTACCAAAAGCATTTCGGATGAACGCTGTAGCTGTTCAATCAACCGGAATGCGTGCAGTCGGCGCACTCGGAGCGTTGGCAGCCGGATTTGCTATCAGCTCGCTTGGTGTTCCGGTCACCTTCTTAGCATCGGGGAGCACGTTCGTATTAGGAGGTGCCCTCGCGCTATTTGCCAATAGAGGACTTCAGACTCGATCAACTGCGAAAACTGAATCGGTTGTACGAGATGTTTTTGATGGCCTGAAATTGATGTCGACACTACCGATTGTGAGAATGATTCTGATCACCGCCGTTCTGGTCGAAATATTCGGATTCGCCTATGGTGCTGTCATGCCCGCAGTTGCGAAGAACGCATTGAACGTCGATTCAGAAGGACTGGGAACTCTCACCATGATGGCGGGAGTTGGATCGGTGATTGGATCGATATTCCTGATGGCTCTCGGCAATTTCCGCCGCAAGGGCTTGTTGCTAATTGGTATTGCGATTGCCTACGGAACTTTCTTGGCTACATTCTCGGCACCTGGCTCATATGCAGCCGCATTGGTGCTGATTATGGGAGTCGGTGCATCAGCTGCGGCGTTCGATGCGATGCAGTGGACACTGCTTCAACTTAATGTTCCAGACGAAATGCGCGGACGTGCCGTTGGCGCTTGGGTGTTCGCTATCGGGTTTGGCTGGATCGGACATCTTGGAATGGGAGCTGTCGGTGAAGCTGTTGGCGTTCAGACAGCTCTCGGGGGTGCCGGTATTATCGTGGTGATAACTGGTATTGCGGTGTATTTGTTCTCACCATCGTTGAGACGAATCTAGCGATCCTGTCGTTAGTCGGAAAGTGCTTGTTTTACGATTTTGGCAAGTTCAGGATCTTGTTTGGCGACGTGAATAGCCGCCTGAAGCATTCCGCCGGGGTTGCCTGTATCGGCATGGAATCCGCGAATTTCTCTGGCGTGGATCTGACTGTTACCGAGTAGTGAAGCGATAGCGTCGGTTATCTGTACTTCACCACCGGCACCTTCATGTTCCTCTGAGAGATAGTCAAACACAGCGTTATCGAGTAGATAGCGGGCAACAATAGCTAGATTGCTCGGAGTGTCTTTTAACGCAGGTTTCTCGACTAGAACATCGACTTCGTGGACACCGCCTCCAACAGATTTGCCACCGACGACGCCCTTGGTTTGAATAATATCGTCAGCTGCTTCACTCACAGCGATCACCGAGCCGCCGTACTTTCGATACACCTGCATAAGCTGCTCGGTAGCTGAAACATCATTGATGATGAAATCGTCGGGGAATATCGTTACGAACGGCTCACCGTTGCAGAATTCACGTGCCTGCAATATGGCATGGCCGGGACCTTTTGGATCGTGCTGGTAAACAGTCGTCACGTTCACAAGGGAAGCAATCTCTAATTGCTTTTCTAATAACTCGTCACATCCTCGTGACTTGAGTTCACGTCCAAGTACTTCTTGTTTGCCGAAGTACTCGGCTACCGATTCCATGCCCGGCGACATGACGATGGCTATGTCGATCACACCAGCTTCGGCCGCTTCACGAACGGCGTAGTCGATTACCGGGACGTTCAGAACAGGAAGTAACGGCTTTGGCACTGTGCGGGTTGCAGGAAGGAACCGAGTTCCAAGCCCCCCGACCGGAATGACCGCTTTGGTTATTGATGGATATTTGCTCGAAAGATCTTGTGACTGATTGGACATATTGAGATTCTATCGGGAATCGCAGCCGTTTTCGTGTTGGATTTTAGCGACTATTCGTCGGGTGGGTAGTACGATTAACTTGATCGTGCTAGGTGGGGCGTTAGCGGTGCCCTGTACTCGTAATCCGCTTTAGCGAGACTGAATGCTCTGTCGAGATTGTTCGCATGTGGCCTCTGGTGTCAGTATTTCGATATTGAGAATCTGGTCCTGCGCGGCGAGACCTCGTGAACTCCGTCAGGACCGGAAGGTAGCAGCGGTAAGCGATAAATCTCGGGTGCCGTGGGAATGCCGGGTTTGAGTCGGTATTGACATTTATGTTCCAAGCACCAACCGATACGGAGATGCACGGTCATAATTTTTTGCACTGCATGCCATAAGATGTGTCATGGCTCAGTCGATGGTTGGCGATAAGAATCCTGGGTTGGAATAGCCTGTGTCTGCACAACGGCTGGGTCAGCATTTTCTCGAAGATACAGATGTGATTAACTCGATCATCGCCGCCGCTGATCTGAGCAGCGTTGATACGGTCGTCGAAGTCGGTCCAGGTCGGGGTGCTCTTACCGGCCATCTCGTTGAGCAAGCAGGCCGTGTTCTTCTTCTAGAGTTTGATGAAAAGCTTGCCGACCGTCTAGCCCAGAAGTACGAATCTGCGGAAAACGTGCGTGTGTTGAACGTTGACGCCAGAGATTTCGGTTCAGATGTTGATCCATGGACGCGAGATGGCGACTACAAAGTAGTTGCAAATCTTCCGTATTATGCTGCAAACCCGATCACTCGGAACTTCCTAGAATCTACACGCCAGCCAACCTCTATGGTTATCATGATTCAACGTGAGGTTGCCGACGATATGTCAGCGAAACCGGGTGACATGAGCCTGCTTTCATTGGCGATTCAGATCTACTCGACTACGGAACACATCGTTGAAGCGCCGCCAGAGTGCTTCAAACCGCCTCCAAAAGTTCATTCCACTGTAATCAAACTGACACCGACGAAAAAAACTCAGATTAGTTTTGAATCAGAGGATGATTTCTTTAAACTGGCGCGGAGCGGGTTTAAAAGTCCTCGAAAACAACTTCATAACTCGTTGTCAGACGGTCTGTTTATTCCTTTGAAGGATGCACGAGCTTTAGTCGAGAAAACTGGATTTGAATCTTCACGACGTCCTTCAACTCTTTCGCTTTCCGACTGGCAAATTCTTTACGATGTGTGGGTAGAAGCCGGACGACCGCTTCAGGTCAAAGGATCGGTTCGACGAAAACGACAGAATCATGAAGACCACCCAAACCGAACAGTGTAGTTCGGGTACTAACGAGCCTTCAATGAGTAATCAGATTTCATTTACAGAAAAAGCATTCGCCAAGGTCAACCTCACTCTAGAGATTCTCGGACGGCGCCGTGACGGTTTTCACAACCTTGCCTCCGTCATGCAGACCGTAGATCTGTTCGACACTATCGAATTCTCCGAGTCTAATAGAGTGAACGTTATTTGTGACGACGACGAAATCGCTCCCGAGATAAACCTCGCTTCAAAGGCTGCTTCTGTTCTTCAACAGCAAGTTGGAATTACGAATGGCGCGACGATAACCATCAAGAAGAACATTCCGGTTTCGGCTGGCCTTGGCGGCGGATCGTCTGATGCGGCTGCTGCCTTAAGAGGTTTGAATAAGCTTTGGAATCTTGGGCTTTCTTTGGATGAACTTACTGAGATCGGGGCCGAAATCGGTTCGGACGTCCCGTTCCTGGTACGCGGGGGTACGGCATTAGTTCAAGGTAGGGGAGAGGATGTAACTCCGATCAACCCCGCCGCAGTACCAAAATTTCTGATTTTGACTCCTGAAGTTGTTCTAGAACATTCGACTGCTAAGACAGCGTCGGTTTTCTCTCACGTGAAGGAATCGATGTTCACCCGTGGAAACCTCACTCACAAACTTGCGGCTCGAATACGAGCGGCTGGTGACTGCCCACCCGAGTTCTTTTTTAACCAGTTCGGAACTATTAGTGAAGAACTCTTTCCCGGCTGGAACAAGGATCGAGACCTGATCATGTCGTTTGGCGCACGAGACGTGATGCTATGTGGCGCTGGTCCTTCGATGTTTACGATTCCGTCATCCAAAGAACTCGGCACAGCGTGGCATCTGTTGCTATCGACAGTTCATCGTAAGCGTTCGTTCTTGGTTGGCCCTGCGATTGCCATTTCCGAAGGGTTGGCAGCGTAGATGGAAGAACCACTACGTACGGTGATCGCCGGCATGATGGGCGGAGCGCTAATGGGAATGATATTCGTCACTCATCTGGCGTTATTGCTCGTCTACAACCCCCCTAAGGCTTTGGCGGAACGAGCGGTAGAGTCGAGCGTATCAAGCCTAATCACTTTGTCAGTGTTGGTCACATTCTTGAGTTGGAACTTTCTTGCCATCATGATGGCATTTGCAGCTCAGTCCACTCGATCGAGCGATAGTACACAAATTTCGATAGCCCCTTCTCCGGCATACCTCTTTGTTGTGTTATTTGTTGTTCTGTTCATATCGATTCCAGCATTCTTTTTTTTCCGAGATCGAAAACAACATCTACTTGCCGAAATATTAGTTTTCATCGGGATCTTCGGATTTTTAATCCCGAATTTCGTAGTAGTTATACAAAGTTCGTAGATATAACCAGTTCTCGGTGCACTGTGCGTTCTGATAACGCTAAACTTGCCGGGCTTATTTGAGCGGTAGCGAACAACTGAAGCTGCCATGCAATTGGTTAACAAAGGTTTACTACGAAATGTCCATGCGATTCCACAATCGGTTCGACGGCCAAGTTGCTTTACTCACTGGTTCAGCAGCTACCAACAAAGATGAGTTGATGGGGTTTGGTGGAGCAACCGTTTGGCGATTCCTTGAAGAGGGCGGCAAAGGTGTTGTTATCACCGACGTTCAAGACGAGATCGGTGAGAATTCGGCTCAGCAGCTCCGTGACGCCGGGCACGCTGCAATCTACTTACACCTCGATGTGACTGTGGAAGAAGAGTGGAAGACGGTAGTTGAGACCACTATGAAGCATTTCGGGCGACTCGATATTTTGGTAAATATCGCTGGAATTCTTGATCCAAAGTCGATTCTTGAAATCGAGCCTCATGTGTGGAAAAAGACGATGGAAATCAGCACGGTTGGAATCTTCTTAGGAACCAGAGCCGTTGCACCAGCGATGGAACAGTCAGGCGGTGGTTCGATTATCAACCTAGCTTCGATGGCTGCCAAGCAAGGTTCGGGTTCGTATGGATCGGCGTACTCGTTCTCCCGAGGCGGAATGCACAACTTCTCGATGTCGGCCGCTCTTCAGCTTTCCCAACTCGGTATTCGAGTCAACACGATCATGCCAGGTTGGGTCCACACGCCGTTTACCGACTATCTCTATACCGATGCCGAACAGAGCAAGTATCGGACAGACCGTGTTCCGCTACGACGTTGGGGCAAGCCAGACGATATAGCCGGTGGCATCTTGTTCCTCGCATCTGCAGATGCGTCCTACATGACTGGAGCCGAGCTTCTAATGGACGGTGGCGTAAGCGCAGGATCTGTGCGCCCGGCGAACCCGAAGGCTTCCGATTAACACTTCGAATCAGTGGGTGTGAGTCGTACCATCAGCATGTGTGTGCGGCATTTTCTTTTCTACTGATTCGATAGCGTCGCTAAACACTTTTCGAATAGTTGCACTCCTTACTGCGTCGGCTCTAGTCGCAAGCGTGTCGAGCCACTCGACGCCCCCTTGCATGGTCGTAATTAGGTACTCGCCAAGAGCGGCGTCGAACACTTTAGTCGTCCCAGCCTTTACGTAGACGGCGGAAGTGTGTGCTGCGAAGTTGACCGGCCAAACATGCCACGCGACATGGTCACTGACTGCCCTGGCGGCAATCCAACCGCTTCCGGACAGATCGAGTTTTTCGTCGATCGCCAGGATTTTGTTGCCTTCTTTTGAAACAGCTTGAGCAATGACTTTGCCGTTGAAAACGATCTCGAGCTTGTTGATTGGCATTGCGCAGGTTGCTGTGGCGGTCACCTGCACCGAACCGCCTGATTCTGGGAGATTTAGTTCGTCGCCCGGTCGAAGTCCTTCGACGGTGAAATCCATGAGAGGACCACTGGTCGTGTAAGTTCGTCCCGCTCGAATTGCGTCGCTCCACGAGTCATGCGACAACTCCCGGTCGCCAATGTATGCGTATGTACGAACGCCACCGACGGGCATTCCTGCTGACATTTTGTCGGTTCCGCCTACAGCAGGCACGCGATAGCCACAACTCATCAGTCTGTACCACTCGTGAACGGCAAATGTATCCATACTCGAGACGTGGAAATCTCTAATTTCGAGACCGTCGACTTTGCCAAGAACGACCTCTGCGATTACTTCTGAGTGAGGGAATGGGAAGTGAGGCACGATGACGAGTCCTCCTTTTTCGTGCGCTTCGTCGGCCCATTCGCTCATCGCTCGTACGGTCGGGTCACCGATATACCCCTCGGTAGGGCCGCTGGTCGACATCGGGAAGATAGGTGAACCGGTCGCTCCCATAAGACTGATGTGACCCATGAAATGCTGCCGGTTCTCGCTGCCGACCCACACGATTGTTTCTTCCGAAGATGAGCCCGAGACTTTTCCGGTGAGATCACCTACGTTTGTGTACAGATCACCCCATTGAGCGGCGAGTAGGTTGATGACATTGATGTCTTCCGCTGCTGCTTCAAGGTGCGCGGTTTCAGGGGTGAGAAAGTGAGTGTGGGTATCGGCCGTAATCCAACCCGATTTACGGAGATTCGAATTTCGATCTATCGAGATCTCAAGCTCTCTTTGGCCCGACGTGATGTTTATTTTCCGACGAATAGGCTCGAATTCGAATCCTTTCGAGATTTCGACATAAACGTCTCCAACTGGCAGCTCGCCTTG
>JAPKFF010000146.1:0-3518 GCA_028821715.1 Dehalococcoidia bacterium | reverse complement strand
GGTCGACGACGTATCTGACCTTTGTCGATCGGGTGTTCGAGTCTTCTTTGGCGACCTCTGTAAGAGCGAAATCCAATTGCATTGCGCAGCCGGGATTTCCAGTAGCAACAATTTCGGCGCCAGTAGCCACAACGTTACGCGCTTTGCGTTTTCCTAGTTGAGCGGACATCTCACGTTGGGTAAGCGAGTACGTTCCAGCCGACCCGCAGCAAACCGCTGCTTCTCCAAGATCAATCAACTCTAATCCGGGTATCGAGTTGAGAATCGTTCGTGGCGCATCGGTGATTCGCTGAACGTTCAACAGGTGGCATGGGTCTTGATACGTGACTTTTACGTTCAATGGCTTGGTCGGTGCTTCGAATTCGTATTCGACCAGTAGCTCGTGAATATCTTTGGTTAGCTCTGCGACCTGCTTCGCCTTATCGACGTATTCAGATTCGTTCGCTAGCAGTTCTCCGTAATCCTTCATCGCCGCGCCGCAACCGGCTGAAGCGGAGACGATGGCATCGGGCTTTGCTGATAAGAATGAATCGATGTTCTGCTTTGCCATCTCGATTGCTGTGTCTGGTTCACCTGAGTGGGTGTTCAGAGCGCCGCAGCAGCCTTGTCCGGCCGTTAGGTGCACTTCGATGCCGTTGCGGGTCAGTACACGTACTGTGGCTTCAAGTGTTTCGGCGTGGGTTAGCGCCATTACGCATCCTGCCAACATCGCCACTTTCGCCTTGCGAAAACCCTGCGCAGGGTGAACTTGACCTTTGGCTACAAAGAAATTGTCCGATAGCTCAGGTAAATATGCGTCGGCGAGTTCGGCGTCACCGGGGAGAAGCTTCAGCAGGCCAGTGCCGCGTGCGATTGTTCGCATGCCCGATTTTTTGTAGAACTTGAGCGCGTTGCCCGCCATTCGCAGTTTTACGGGGGAGGGCAACATCGTGTTGTAGCCGATTGAACGGGCAGTGCGTTCTGTGAACGATCGATTCGTGTGCTGTTCGACTTGCGCTCGTGTCGCTTCCATCAGCTTGCCGTATTCGACGCCCGAAGGACACGCCAGTTCGCAAGCGCGGCACTGCAAGCACAGATCCCAGTGTCCAACTACGGATGGGCTCATGTCGAGGCGACCTTCGTTGACCGCCTTCATTAGTGCAATTCGGCCACGAGGAGATTCAGCTTCGAGTCCTGTTTCCAGATAGGTAGGGCAAGCCTGAAGGCAGAAGCCGCAATGGACGCACTTGTACAGATCGGACTCTTGCGGCGCATGAGGTCCTGAGAATCCAGGGAACGTACCCGGTGGACCTACTGAAATTGTTGGCTTATCGATCGACATCGAAGCGGTTAAATCTTTCCTGCGAATCGCCCGGGATTGAGTGTGTTTGTTGGATCGTATTGTGCCTTGATTCGTCGCATCAGATCGATTGAACTGCCAACGTCGCTGAACACGTCGGTACTTTGTTTTACGTTCAATGGGCACATTTCGATTACGTAAGATCCCGAGTGCTGTGATATCTCATCAACGAATATCGTCGTGAAGGCAGAAGCATCATCGTCATTTGCGGGATTGGAAAGGATTGTCGAGGCTCCGAAACCGAGGTCGGATATTGTCGAAATATCGTGACTGTGTAAGTTGGAAATTTTGGTACGAGTGGCTTTGGAGGCTTCAAGAGTTTCTAGTGGTCGAGATGTCATTCTTACGGTCAGTGAAGAATTTGATTCGGCGTCTTCGAGCTTCGCCCATGCTGCGCGTTCTGAAACATCGCTGAGCACCGCGTACCCTCTTGCCGCGGCGGCACCTGCGGCGCCAACAACTTCGTTTACCTGTCGTTCAATCGAACGAATTCCACCACCGAGTTTTATGAGGAGTGTGGTCACATCGTCAGTGGAAACGGTTTCTCCGGCTGCCTCGACAGTATGGTTTGCTAACGGACCAGATAGAACGGAAATTGCTTCTGGCAAGAAGAGTCCGTTCACCAGCTTCATCCCAACTTCGTTAGCAGTGGTTTCATCATCGAACCAAGCGATGATGGTTTGCTGCTCGGGAGGAAGTGGCAGCAACTTGAACGCCGCCTGCGAAACTACTCCAAGTGTGCCGTATGCCCCAGTGTGGAGACGATGTAATTCATAGCCTTGCACGTTTTTCACGACTCGTCCGCCGGTTTTGGTGATTGTGCCATCAGCGAGAACGATCTGCATGCCGATCACCCAGTCTCGGATGCCGCCAGTCAAAGACTGACGCCGTCCAGAGGCGTTAGAAGCGACAGAACCACCGACCGTTGCTCTATGAGGTTTCCGTACTTCAAAGGCCAATCGTTGACCTTCTTTGGCGAGTAGTGCGTTTAGTGAACCAATAGTCACTCCAGCGTTCGCCACGACTGTCATATCACCCGGTTCGTGTTCGATTTCTCCGGTGAATCCAGACAGATCAATTGCGGTGTCGTAACTCGACGGAATGTTGCCTACGCCGATCCGAGTTCCTCCGCCCCACGGCGTGGCAGATCGACCGGAAGTCGATACTGCAGCCAGCGTGCTCGAAAGCTCATCGAGGGATTCTGGACGCTCGATTGATGAAGGAGTGAAACCGTCTAGGGAATGGCTCAATTTCGTGTTCTGCCCCTATGCCTTCGCCGCGATAATAGGAGTTCGCGGTGTTGAATGCATCTGTGGCCTCCAAGGGGCGGTGTCCCAGAGATGATCGCCAATAGCTGTTGCTTCATTGATCGCCTCGTTAGGAATATCCTCTTCCCAAGCAACAAGATTCTGTTGGAGTTGCTCAAGTGTTCGTGCACCGACGATGCACGCCGAAACCGCAGGGTGAGTTCTAGCCCACTTCAGCGCGAGCGCCATCGGAGAAACTTTGTATTTTTCGGTGACTGCAATGAATTTTTCCATTGCATCAAAGGTAGCTTCGTTCCAGTATGTGTTCTTGTAGAAGTTGGCGGCTCGGAAGTCATCAGAGAAGCGACCTCCGCTTGAGGATTCCGCTTTGAAATTGCGATGTTTTCCAAGTAGGAATCCACCGGCCTGAGGGGAGTAGACCATTGCGCCGACGCCCTCTTCAAGGCAAAGCGGGAACAACTCACGTTCTGCCTCTCGATAGAGCAGGTTGTAGCGAGGCTGGACAGAGTTGAATTTACTGAAGCCGTTCTTATCTTGTGCCCAAAGCGCTTCGGCAAGCTGCGGGCCTGAGAAGTTTGAAACGCCGATGTACCGTGCTTTACCGGAACGAACAACATCGTTGTACGCCTCGACTGTTTCCTCGATAGGAGTTGTTAGATCGGGAGCATGGATCTGATAGAGGTCGACATAGTCGGTGCCGAGGCGTTTTAGCGAATCGTCGATCGCCTGCATCACGTACTTCTTGTTTACGCCAACATCGTTCGGATTTGTTCCGACTTGGCTTCTGCCTTTAGTCGCCAGAACTACTTCGGAGCGTCGAGTCTTAATGAATCGTCCGACATTCTCTTCCGAGAATCCATCGGTGTATGAGTTGGCAGTGTCGATGAAGTTGACTCCACCTTCGAGCGCCG
>JAPKFF010000145.1:0-3522 GCA_028821715.1 Dehalococcoidia bacterium | reverse complement strand
GCGAGGAGTTCGACGACGTGGTAATCAGTGATTACAGCCAACGCTATCGTCGATAATCGGAATGATTCTCTCAGATCTGTTTTTCAGCGGAGATTCGGCGAAGCCTAATTCGTTAGCTGCATTGCATTTGATGGCTGATCACCACGTCGCATCATGGCAGGCTTCTCGCAATGACAGTTATCGTCGACAGGGCTGTTGGGCACGGTAATTTTTGGAAACTTATTCAGTACAGAAACGTTTGGTGGCTCGGATGAAGTCATGGTTACGAGCTATGTGTGGGGAGTGTCCGACTTTTGGCCAGGTGAGAAGTCGAGAGTTGGGGATAAGTCCGATTACCCGTTCGGATTCTTCCTCTGACAGGATTCCGCCTTTATCGGCAACACCGGCGATCATTAGAGTAGGGCACTTGATCGAAGAGAACATATCGTCGAAAGTCTCAAAATCCTCGGATCGGCTAATCGGACTTTCTTCGAGCGCAGGATCCATTTGGAACCACATCTGCGAAATGCGTCTGATGCTGTCTTCGGAAGCACCATCGTATTGTTCTGCAACGGCTGAAATCAGATCGTTTGGCGTTGCAGCATCATGTATCTGTTGCGCTCTGCGACCGCGTTGATCGGGTGGTCGTTGGCGAGCCTGCTTGCGTACTTCGGAGTTGGCTCCTGAATACGGCTCGACCAATATTGCCTTCGAAACCAGTTCCGGATTTTGAGCGGCAACAGCAGCTGTAACCCAACCGCCAAGTGAATGACCCACCAAGTAAATCGGACTTTCACTGAGTAGCGGAATGAGGATGGCGATGTCATCGGCCCAAGTCTGTCGACTCGAACCTTTGCCATAACGTCCACTTCGACCCATACCGCGTAGATCGACAGCGAAAAGCTTGAACTCCGCCGCTAATTTGTCGACTACACGTCCCCATGTGTTCCAGTTCGATCCATATCCGTGAACTAAAATAAGCACCGCAGCTTCTGGTGACGGCGCTTCCCATTCCGCCACGTTCAGTGCGATTTCCCCGGTATGAACGTAGCGTTCTGTAAACGACATGGTTAAGGGATTGCCCAGCTTAGCCGAGCACTTCCTTCATCTTGGCACCGATCAATGCTGGTGATTCTACAACGTGAACCCCGGCAGCTTCGAGCGCTTCGTTCTTCTCAGAAGCGAGCGCAGCCTTTCCGGTGATGATGGCTCCTGCGTGCCCCATACGCTTGCCAGCAGGAGCAGAACTACCTGCGATTGCAGCAACGACGGGCTTGGTTACGTGTTCCTTGATGTAGTCAGCCGCTAGCTGCTCTCGGATTCCACCAATTTCACCTATAAGTACGATTGCTTCAGTTTCGTCGTCGGCTTGGAATAGCTCAAGAACGTCAGTGAATGTTGTGCCGTGAACTGGGTCGCCACCGATACCAACACAGGTCGATTGACCCATACGGTGCTGCACAAGCTGAGCGATTGCTTCGTATGTGAGCGTGCCAGATCGAGATACGACTCCGACGTTTCCTGGCTGAACGATGTTGCCCGGAACGATTCCGACTTTGGCTTTCGATGCCGGGCTTAGAACGCCGGGGCAGTTCGATCCGATTAGTCGAGTGGGCTTGTCCTTGATGTACGCCATGACCTTGACCATGTCGAGTACTGGAACACCCTCGGTGATGCAGACAACGAGTTCTATGCCAGCATCGACCTGTTCGATGATTGCGTCCATTGCGAACGGCGCAGGAACGAAAATCACTCCGGTGTTTGCACCGGTTTCTTCAACGGCTTTTGCAACTGTTGAGAAGTAAGGAACTTCATCTTCAAATTTCTGACCGTCTCGGCCTGGGTGAACTGCGGCGACCATGTTAGTGCCGTATTCACGTGTTCGGTTCGCCTGGAAGCTACCGTCACGACCAAGACCCTGAACGAGGAGTCGCGTGTTCTCTCCAACAAGAATAGCCATTAGTTGGATTCTCCAAGTTCTAGTAATTTTGCTTTCAACACTTCAGCAGCCCCTGCGAGATCGGGAGCTCCAGTGATATTGAGTCCTGAGTCAGCGAGGATTTTTATTCCCTCTTCAGCGTTCGTGCCTCGCATCGCCACCACCATGGGTACTGATGTGTTGGTTTCCTTAGCTGCTGCAACAATTCCCTGAGCGACAATGTCGGAGCGTGCGATTCCTGCAAATAGGTTCACGAGGATCATTTCGACATCGTCGTCGTCGATGATGATCTTGAACGCTTCTTCGATGCGAGCCTGATCGGCAGATCCCCCGATGTCGAGGAAGTTGGCAGGATCGGCACCGGCTGCCTTAGTGATATCCATTGTTGCCATCGCCAGACCTGCACCGTTGACCATGCAACCGACGCGTCCACCATCAAGCTTTACGTAAGCGAGTTCGGATTTGTCGGCACGCTGTTCAAGCGGGTCTTGCTGGTTAGGATCACGCAAAGCCGCAATATCGGGATGACGGAACAATGCGTCGTCTTCGATGTTGATCTTGGCGTCGAGTGCGAAGACTTGATCGTCTTCGGTGATTACAAGCGGGTTGATCTCAACGAGCGAGCAGTCGTTTTCAACGAACACGTTGTAGAGGTCAGTGATGAGCTTGGTTGTAGCTCGAACCGACTTCGTAGGAACGCCGAGTGCGAGTGCGATGTCACGAGCGTGGTATGTGGTGAGTCCGATTAGCGGATCGCCTGCAATTCGGAAGATTTTCTCGGGTGTTGATTCCGCAACTTCCTCGATATCCATTCCGCCTTCGGTGCTCGCCATTACGAGTGGAGCACCGATATCACCGTCGATCACGATCGAGATATATAGTTCATCTTTGATGTCGAGAGTTTCAGCGATCATAACTTTTTCGACTGGCACACCCGAAGCGCCAGTCTGGTTCGTGACTAGCCGAGTGCCGAGTAACGATGCGGCTACTTCTTCCGCTTCCTCTGGTGTGTTGACAAGCTTGACGCCACCGACTTTGCCTCGACCGCCTGCGTGGACTTGAGCTTTTACTACTACACGCCCGCCCATTCTCGAAGCGATTTCTTTCGCTTCTGCGGCCGTCGATGCCACCTCTGCCTTCGGAGTTGGGACTCCGAATTTATCGAGGATTGCTTTCGCTTGATACTCGTGGATATTCACGAATGATTACTCGGTTCTGATTGCTAGCGACTCCGCATGCGTTGCTTGAAATGGCTTGTGCAGGCGATCCTTTTGTTCTAGACCGCAAATCATCGTACCGAGGGTGATGGTCAGTGTCTATGAAATACGTAGCTGACGAGGGTTCGTATATCTAACTGAAACAATTCGATTCAACAATGGAGGTCAACCTCAGTTGGCAACGAGCGTTATGCGGCTCGTACTTGGTCCCAAGCATTTTTAGATAGACCGATACGGGCAGTCAGAATTCTAAGATCACTCTTCATTATTATGAACTAACGCAAAAAAAATGGCGGAGGGGACAGGATTCGAACCTGCGATGACGTTACCGCCATACTTGTTTTCAAGACAAGCGCATTCAACCGCTCTGCCACCCCTCCGCAGGGG
>JAPKFF010000144.1:0-3527 GCA_028821715.1 Dehalococcoidia bacterium | reverse complement strand
TGGTCGAAGATGGCTATTCAGTCAACGTATTCGATCTAAACGAAGCCACGGTCAACGCTGCAAAAGATTTCGGCGCAACATCATCCGATTCAGCCGCCGATACCGCTACCTTGTCCGACATCGTCATCACAATGGTTCCTGATTCCGAGCATGTCGAAGCCGTGATAGCCGGAGCGGACGGTATTCTCGAAGGACTGAAACCCGGCTCAGTGGTTATAGATATGAGCACAATAGACCCCGAGATGGGCAAGAAGATGGCGAACCTGATCGAAGCCAAGGGGTCGAACTTCGTCGATGCCCCGGTAACTGGCGGCGTTGGAGGAGCAGAAGCCGGAATTCTTTCTATTCTTGTAGGTGGCAATGCGGAAGTATTTGAACGAGCGCTTCCTGTATTGAAGGTTCTCGGTGGAGACGTTTCGCATATGGGCCCCGTGGGTTCGGGTCACACGACCAAGATTGCAAATCAACTAATCGGCGTCGCGACTCTTGCTGGAATGGCGGAAGCCTTCGTTCTAGCGAAAAAATCGGGACTCGATATGCAGGCGTTTTTCGACGCTGTGAAGAACGGTGCAGGCAGGTCGTGGGCGCTCGAAACGCTAGGACCTAAAATCCTTGACGGCGATTTTGCACCGGGTTTCATGGTTAAGCATATGCAGAAAGATTTACGCCTTGCGGGTCAACTGGCTGCCGAGACTGGCACAGCCCTGCCCACAAGCACTCTCATTGCCCAGCTCTACCGATCGGTTCAAGCCGATGGACCCGATGCGGTTAATCAAGGGCACCAAGCTCTTGTTCAGGCAATCGAGAAGATGTCGAACGAAAAAGCTCGTAAGTAACTCAGTCGATAATTTTTTCCGGCGAAGACGGGTTTAGCCAGACCTATTCACCAGCACTACAATGCGTCGACCCTCTTCGCCATTTCGAAATCGTTGGTGACCATGCCACCTAAATCGTGACTCCACCACGTGAGAGTCACTCTGCCCCACTCGGTCACAATCCGAGGGTGATGGTCCGCAGCTTCGGCAAGATCTCCAACACGATTAGTAAAAGCCAACGCATCTACGAAATCCCCGAACGTAAACGTCTTTTGTAGACGCCCTATCCCTTCCTCGAAAACTACGCTCCACCCCGGCGCAGTCGGCATCAGTTCTGTAATTTCCTGCTCAGATAATTTCGCCATTTCCAGCCTCTTTTCTATATGAATTCTCAGTCAGCGATGTTCACGATCGGCAGCATGATGTGCGAAGAATGATCTCTGCACATATAAACGGTGTTCGTCGCTTTTTGGGTTCGTGTGTGTCGGCCTATCGGTTCGCCAGTGTTCGGATTAACGTCGAACCTAGGGAAATTGCTCGAAGATATATCGAGCCTAATTCGGTGTCCTTTGACGAATCGATTAGACACTGGAGGAAGTTCGATTTGCAATTCGTATACTTCTTCCGGTGTCATCAATTCTTCGCCGGCGAATCCGTCGCGGAAACGAGCCCTCCTGATCGAATCTTCCAGCGGTAGATGAAAGCCCTCCGGATATTCTTCGCTAGGTGGGTAAACGTCGATGAGCTTCGCCGTGAAATCAGTATCGATAGCATCAGAAGAAATCCACAAATTCACCATCATCGGCCCTGTAACTTCGACAGCGTCTTCTAGCGGTTCCGTCTGAAACACGTTCACATCAGCACGATCCGCCAATAACGCAGGTATACCGGGTTCACGATCGGCAGGAACGACTGTCGACTCACGTTCTTTTTGATGAATCGGACCGTCAGGTATTAGCGACCGCATTCGAGCCCGCTGTGGAACATAAGCACCATCAAGATCATCAGGCAAAACGATCCACTCGTAGAATCCGGTTACATTTCCGCTGATGGAAGGCACCGGATTCTCGGGATCATGAACCCATGATGTTTCACCCGAATCTGCGATAGGAGAACTTACTCCTAAACCTCCGTCGGCTGACAGGTAATACGCGGTTTCCACTGCACGATCCAATGGCCACTCCTGCTCCACTCGCCATCCGCCGCCATGCCGAATCCGCCCACCGGCATCAAAATCCCCTTCTCCGCCGCCCATTACAAATATCCGAACCGGGTCATCGTTCTCGACCCCGGTTTCAACGCCCTTGAGCCAGCGATCGAACCATCTAAATCGTTCTGCGTTGAGGACTTCGTCGCCCCAGTTTGCGGTCGGGCCAAAATCGACTTCACCGACGAATGACGCACCCTTACCCCGCATCGAAACGTGATTCCACGGTCCCAGTATCAATCGTTGCGGCGATGTATTTTTCTTCGCCATATGTGCGAACTGCTCTGAAGTTTCCGCTGCGAACGGGTCGTACCAACCTGAACTGTAAACAGCTGGAATATCGGCCATACGATCGTAATGTTGCGCGTGATCGAGCGATTCCTGCTTCCACCAATCGGTGTACGAACCGTCTCGGTAATAGTGCATAAGAACTTTTTCAAGGTTCGGCACTACAGAAATTGGAGTACGCCCCTCCGTGAACGGCTGCTTCCAAATCTCCTCGCTCAATCGCTCGGCACCATGCTCGATTCGTTCTATCGCCTCGGAATTGCCAGCGATCTCCTGCGAATCGTATCCATGCAGATAAAGAGCGCCGTACATGTGTAGAGCCATCGCCCCGCCCTGCCGAACTTCCCATCGGAACGCGTTCGTCGGTGCGACATCAACCCACAGTGCTGCCAAGTGCGGTGGTCGATACAAAGAAGCCATGTTCTGCACGATGCCTCCGTGAGAAGCACCGACCATACCTACCTTGCCGTACGACCATGGCTGGCCTGCCGCCCATTCGATGGTGTCATAACCATCTAGACCCTCTTTCTGGTTGGCAGTATGGAAGTAATCACCGGTCCCTTCAGAATCACCGCGACCTCGTAGGTCTTGAAGCACCACAACGTAACCGCGCGGGACGAACGCATTCGCAACAGCTTCGATCCAAATGACCGGGTTCGACTTGTCATAAGAAGTCCTACCAACGATCACCGGAAACCGACCTTCGACAGCGTTTCCGTTTTCATCGGCAGGACGGTAGACATCGGTCGCAAGCCGAACACCGTCTCTCATCGGGACCATTACATTGTGTGAAGAAACAATTCCAAAATTCGGTGAGTCAGTCATCGGTCTACTTATTGCAACGCTAACAAGGTTGATTGGTTATATACGAACCAAGCACAATATATGCGGGTGAACCAAGATTAATCGAATCGAACAAGTTCGAGCTTATCCGAAATCCCGTTATTACCGTGTGTCACCTAATTATCACCCCGCTGATCACTATTGACTGATTTCGCCGGTGCTTCACTGAGCGTATTCCTAACATTACCACTACGAATTCGGTACCTGTTTTACATTCGCAGTGACCCTTGAATAAGAGTTGAATAGGCTGATCATCCAAGCAAGCATTTTCAACGAAATGGGTGACATCATCATCCTTATGACATGTCCGACAAAACGTACTGAGACAAATCGAGGTAACCTGTCAAAGAATTGGGCTAAAAGTCCGAACCAGA